>CAJWXK010000054.1 GCA_913048995.1 uncultured Synechococcus sp.
TGGCCAGCTGACTGCGTCGTGAAGCGATGCGCAGGTTCTCGAGGGCCATGGGTCATGCAGAACAGCCTTCCACCCTACGCAGCGACTCCGAACCAAGAGACCCTGGTCGTGATCCCTGGCCAGTAATCCAGCAAGGCCGATACGATTCGTTATACAGATAGGTCTCCCATGCCTGGTCCAGTCGTCCAAGGAGTTAGTGGCGGCAGCGATCCCAGGCCCATGGACGCCGCTGCCCGCTCGACACCTGAGCCGGTCAAGCTCCTGCCCCTACTGGCAGAAGGCACCATCAAGCTGATTTTGATGAGCAGCGGCGTCATGTTGATTGCCCGGCTGCGTCACACCAGTGATCGTGATGGTGAACCTGCCTTCCAGCTGCTCAGGCCCCGCTCCGTGCGACAGCTGAAAGCCAATGACAACAATGGGAATGAGCGCTGGCAGCTTGAGCCCTTCCTGGAGGGCCTTACGCCGCAGCAGGACTTGGTGGTGTTCAAAAGTGCAGTCGCCTCGTTATTGGAACCGCAACCAGCGCTGTTGCGCCATTACGCAGAGAAAACCCTGCAGGAAGCTCCTCAGGCCCTATCCCCGGTTGAAAGGCTCAAAAAAGCTTTTCAGGAATTCACTGACAGCCTGGAGACCGAGGGGCTGCACTGATTAACCGAAAAAGCCCAGAGGAAGAGGCCCCCAGGTGTCCTCAGCATCGGCATTACTGGGAGCCTGACCGCTGATGAGGATCCCCACTCCAAGACCGGATTCAGCCCGCACTAGGGCAGTACCGGTGCGCTGGTTGCCTTTTAGAAAAACAGCTCCTTCAGGGAGCGGTTCTCCGGCAAGGGTGAGTGGAGTCCACTTCAGAGCACACTCAAGTTCACGCAGAGCTTCGATGGCCTGCTGGGCTGTTTGAGCCATCACTCCAACCGTGAACCACTCACAGCCAGCAAGCCGATCACGCAATTCAGCGAGAATAAGTTGCCGTTCAGTATCAGTAAGCTCCGGAGCCGAGCGGAGTGGACGTAGATCGTCGAGCTGCATCGATCGAGCTATTTGATGTACTCCTTCAGGACACCGTTGCGATTGGGATGCCGCAGCTTGCGCAGTGCCTTGGCCTCGATCTGGCGAATGCGCTCGCGCGTCACATCAAAGATCTGGCCAATCTCCTCAAGAGTCTTCATGCGGCCATCATCGAGGCCATAGCGAAGCCGCAGCACATCACGCTCACGGGGGCTGAGCGTTGCCAACACACCCTCAAGATCCTCACGCAGCAAGTTCTTAGCAACGTCTTGATCAGGATTCTCGATATCAGCCTCGATGAAGTCGCCAAGGCGTGAGTCTTCCTCTTTCCCGATAGGGGTCTCTAAGGAGATGGGCAGCTGGGCAGATTTGGCGATGAAACGCAACTTCTCGATCGTCATCTCCATGGATTCTGCGATCTCCTCTTCAGTTGGCTTACGCCCAAATTCCTGGGAGAGCACCTTGGTGGTCTTCTTGATGCGGGAGATGGTCTCGTAAAGGTGCACCGGTAGGCGAATGGTGCGTGACTGATCGGCAATAGCACGGGTAATGGCCTGGCGGATCCACCAGGTGGCGTAAGTGGAGAACTTGTAGCCCTTTTCGTGATCGAACTTCTCAGCTGCGCGGATCAAGCCGAGGCTGCCTTCCTGGATTAAATCTTGGAAGCTCAAGCCACGGTTCATATATTTCTTGGCAATCGAGACGACCAAGCGAAGGTTGGACTGCACCATCTTTTCCTTCGCTCTGCGACCAAGCATCAAGCGACGACGGAACTTGATCGGTGGCATGTCCACCAAAGTTGCCCACTCCCGGTTATCCGGGTACTTGCCGTTGTCCTCCTCGAACTGATCAGCGATTTCTTCTAGATGAAGCAGGTCAGCGATCTTGCGGGCCAGCTCGATCTCTTCATCAGGGCGCAGCAGGCGGATGCGCCCAATCTCCTGCAGGTACACCCGGATCGAGTCTTCGGTGTAGACCCCTTTAGGGCCAATCTTGATGCTGGGCAGCTTGGCCGCCTTGCCATCCTTAGAGACGGTGGTTGTAACAGCCACTGCAGGAGTAGCCGCTGCAGTTGGTGCTGCTTCCTCTGCAGGCTTGGCCTTGGTGGTCTTGGCCTTGGTGGACTTCACACCAGACTTGGCCTCTGTCGTTGCAGCCTTGGCCTTGGTGGTCTTGGCCTTGGTGGTCTTCACACCAGACTTGGCCTCTGCAGTTGCAGCCTTGGCCTTAGTGGTCTTGGCCTTAGTGGTCTTCACAGCTGTCTTGGCCTTGGTGCTACCAGCAGCGGATGCCTTGGTGGTCTTGGCCTTGGCAACCGGTTCTGCAGTCAAATCAGGTGATTGAGTAGCAGTCACAGTTGCCTCAACAGCAGGTGCAGTCGACTTTGCGGTGGCAGCGGGCATGCGATAAGGGAGGGTGGACGAGTAATGAATCAGGAGACTCGCTCAAATCCGTTGGCGACCAGTTGGTTGGCACCAGCAGCATTCATTCGTACTGGTGAGCGAAGCAATTTCCAGGACGTAGCCAGAGCATCGACAGGGTTGTCAGGGGTGATCGCAGACCAGGGGACGAACCCCTCGAAGTCTTCCCACTGGACGGAACTCTGCCGTGTTCCGACAGCTGCATTAGCAGCTCAACTCATCCATCTTAAGAAAAGGGATGTCTCAGCGCAAGATCTGCGGCTTTCCCGGAAGATGTTTGTTTAACCAGTGCCCGGGTGGTTTTGGGCTTGGTGGTGAAACCAGTCAGCGTCTGGGTAGAAGCTGGCCGAGAAGGTCGCCTGCTGAGCTACGACGGCAGTGCAATTGATGACCTCCAGGCAGGTGATCTGGTTAGCGTTCGTTTGCGCGGTCGTCTTCACACGGGACTGATCAGTGCGGAGGCGGTCGAAATACCCGCTGGCGTAACGCTCGAATCAGTACTTGAGCGACTTGAGAGTGCTGCTGTAGACCCAGTCTGGCAACAGCTACTTCAGGAGGTCGCTGAGCGCTGCCACACCGCTCCATTTCAAGTCCTAAAAACAGCCTTGCCGAGTGGCTGGCTTGGGCAGAAACGCTCCGGCAGAAGCCATGGGCGGCGGCAACTGGTAGCTGAGCTACGCCAGCCAACGAAACCAGAACCGGATCAAAAAAAGCTCACCAGCAAACAGCAAAGGCTGCTCGATCTCCTGCAACAGCAAGGGCCCCAGAGCCTGAGCGAGCTTGAGCACAACGGCCTGAGTCGCTCGGTAGTGAAAGCCTTGGAGCAGCGCCAACTCCTGCAGCTACGGCAACGTCAGGCAGGAGAGGCAAGACGCGCCAACTCACAGGTCATCCCCCAGGAGCAGCCACCGCCGCTGAGCCATGAGCAGCAACAGGTGCTGGAGACCATGGCTGCAAGCAGCGATCAAAACGCCTGGTTGTTGTGGGGAGTAACTGGCTCAGGAAAAACCGAGATCTACCTGCGCTGCTGTCAAGAGCCACTGGCCACCGGAAAAAGCGTGCTCCTCCTCACCCCCGAGATTGGACTCATCCCACAGCTGCTGGAACGCTGTCGCCGACGGTTTGGGGAAGCAGTTGTGAGTTTTCACTCCGGCCTCAGTGAAAGCGAACGCATGCGGGCCTGGCGTCGCTGCCGAAGTGGTGATGCTTGCCTTGTGGTGGGAACCCGCTCGGCCATCTTTCTGCCGCTTCCGCAACTGGGGCTGATTGTTCTCGATGAGGAGCACGACAGCTCATACAAACAGGAATCCCCCATGCCCTGCTACCACGCCAGAGATGTGGCGTGGATGCGCAGCAGGCTGCAGGGTTGCCGACTGCTTCTGGGAAGCGCCACACCGAGCCTGGAGAGCTGGCTAGAAACCCAGAGAGAAGGAGCATCGCTCGGGCTGCTGCAGCTGACCGAACGAATCCGGCAGCGGCCCCTACCGCCAGTGCGGCTGGTGGACATGCGGATGGAGTTGGCGGACGGACACCGACGCTTGATCAGTCGCCCCTTACTGGAACGACTGGCAGCCCTGCCAGAACGCGGAGAACAGGCTGTCGTGCTGGTGCCTAGGAGGGGCTATAGCACCTTCCTGAGCTGCCGCAGTTGTGGTGAAGCAGTGCAGTGCCCCCACTGCGATGTCTCACTCACGGTGCACCGCAGCCGTGACGGACACAGCTGGCTGCGCTGCCACTGGTGTGATCACCGCGAGGAGATCGGCCAACGCTGCAGTCACTGTGGATCAACTGCGTTCAAACCCTTTGGAGCAGGAACCCAGAGGGTGATGGACACCCTTGAGCAGGAGCTCGAGGGGCTGCGGCTACTGCGATTCGATCGCGACAGCACCCGGGGCCGTGATGGGCATCAGCGACTGCTGGATCGCTTTGCAGCCGGTGAGGCCGATGTGCTGGTGGGCACCCAGATGCTTGCCAAAGGAATGGACCTACCGCAGGTGACCCTTGCGGCAGTTCTGGCAGCTGACGGACTGCTGCATCGCCCAGATGTCCGCGCCGCTGAGCAAAGCCTGCAGCTCCTCCTTCAGCTGGCGGGCCGGGCCGGCCGAGGCGAGCAGCCTGGAGAGGTACTCGTTCAGACCTACAGCCCGGATCACAGGGTCATCCGTCACCTGATTGATGGCCGCTACGGCCGATTCCTACAAGAGGAAGAGTCTGTGCGGCGTCAGGGACACCTTGTGCCCTACTCCCGAGCCTGTCTCTTGCGCTTCTCCGGGCCCCAGGCCAGCATCACCGCAAGCTGCGCGACAGCCCTGCTGGAAGCAGTGCGGACAGGACTGGAAAAGGCCGGCTGGTGCGCGATTGGTCCGGCCCCGGCTGCACGAGCCAAAGTGGCTGGACTCAGTCGCTGGCAGCTCTTACTGCAGGGTCCTGCAAGCAGTGAACTCCCCCTACCACCGGAGCGAGAGCTGCGTCAGCTGCTGCACCGCAACGTCAACCTCTCCATCGATCCAGATCCTCTAGAGCTCTAGGAGGCCTCCAACAAAGAGCGCATCATCAGGGTGAAACTCAGGAGAGCGCCAACAGCACCTGCACCAAGCCCTAGGGGACTCCAGCGCCAACAGCGCAGCTCAAGGACATTGGCAATCGCCAACTGCGGCTGCCACTCCAGCCGACCCGGAGCTTCCTGCTGAACCGCTGGTTCGGCCTGCTGCACAGTCCTTTGGCCGAAGGGCTGCAAATGCAGATGCAGCTCCAGCCCAGGCACAGGTTGCACATCGGTGAGATCCCACTCCAGTTCAATCTTCTGCTGCACCCCCAAAAGCCAATTGCGCTCTCGCCAGTGAAGCCGGGGCTCAGGGATAGGTTCACCCAGTAAATCGGCAGCCTCATTCACCTGCTGTTGCAGCCAGACCGGCAGTACAGGTGCCAGCAGCAGGCTCGTGCTCGAAGCGGGAGCTGTCATCCCATGTTCAGCCGAGGGGCTTTGCCACTGCTGCTGCACGCGCACGCGGCCAGGGGACCGAAAATCAAAAACCGTGTCCACCCGCACGCATCCGCCAAGCAACAGAGTCAATCCAAGAAGCAGGGCGAGGGCCACCACCGCAAAGCCCACAGGGGAGCGGGTACGACCCACCGGTGGCGGCGGCGGCGGTGCTGGCTTAAGGCGACGACGGCGAGCCAATGAACCTCTGGCCATCCCCTCTAGCGATGGCATCTCACCCAGCGGAGGCAATTGCACAAGCCGATCAGCACCGATCTGCAACTCAGGGGCTTCAAGCACGGCTAAAAGTGCCTTGGCCTGGCGCCGCAGCTGCGGATCAGCGCAGTTGCCTGCTGCGCGACTGCAACTAATCGCTCGATCGTTCTGACCAAGGCCTTGATGGGCCGTTGCCATTAGAAGACGCAACTCAGCCCCCTGTCGCAGGCTCACAGGGAGCTGAGCAGCTAGCGGCTCAAGCTGCTGAAGGACCTGGCGATAGTCGCCACGCTCTAAGGCGCGGCGAGAGCGAGCCATGGCCTGATCCAGTGCCTCAGGCATGGCCTCAGTCGCGGCAGCTACCCACCACCATGGTGCCGATGCCGGCATTGGTAAAGACTTCCAGCAGCAGGGCGTGGGGAACGCGGCCATCGAGGATGTGGGCCGCACGCACTCCCTGGGCCAGGGCTCGAATGCAGCACTGGGTCTTGGGCACCATGCCGCCAGCGACTACAGCCTCATCGATCAGACCCCGAGCCTCAGAGAGGCTCAACTGGTGGAACAAGGAACCCGGATCATCCCGATCCCTGAGGATCCCTGGAGTATCGGTCAGAAGAACCAGCTTTTCAGCATCGAGGGCCGCAGCCAATTCACCAGCCACAGTGTCGGCATTGATGTTGTAGGGCTGTCCTTCGTGGTTAGGGGCCACGCTTGAAATCACCGGGATGTAGCCCTGCTCAAGCAGCGGAATGATGACCGAGGGATCAACGCGGGCCACATCCCCCACCAACCCGAGTGAGCCATCGCCGTGCGTACGGGCCTGCACCAAACCACCATCAGCTCCAGAAAGCCCGACCGCCCGTCCACCGACACGGTTGAGACCATTGACGATCTGTTTATTAACCCTGCCCACGAGGACCATTTCCACCACGTCCATGGTTTCCGGGTCGGTCACCCGCAGGCCTTCCTGGAAAACAGCTTCAATCGAGAGGCGGTTGAGCCATTGGTTGATCTCAGGTCCACCCCCGTGAACAACAACGGGCTCGACACCAACACTGGCCAGAAGGGCAACATCTCGGAAGACCGCGTCTCGCAGGTCTTCCCGAACCATGGCGGCACCGCCGTACTTGATCACGACCCGTCGGCCGCGGAAACGCTGGATGTAGGGGAGGGCTTCAGAGAGAACCTCCACCCTCAGGCTGTCCTGCGCGTGAATGCTGGGCTCTACGGGCATGGCTGACGCAGGCAGAGATCGAGGCGACCGGGTCCCCCATCTTCCAGTGCCGCCTCTAGGCCTGGGCCAAAGAAACGTCCCAGACGCTCTTCACGCTCATGCCAGCGCTCAAGAGGTACTGCCCCGATTGCAAAGCGCAGACGCAGGGCGTACCTACCGTCGTGGTCATATTCAGCGATGCTCTCCAGCTGAGGCGGATCCTCCTCATCCCATAGCTTCAGCGACTCAAGCGAACTCTCCAAGTGGGCCTTCTGGCCATAGCGCCAGCGCACCACATCTTTGAGCAGCTTGGATTGCCCCTCAGTGGCAGTGGCCTCCCGCAGGCCCTTGAACTCAGCCGGCTTCGTTAGGCGCTCGGCAGGGGGCAACTCGGACGACTTCAAAGCAAGGCCACCCAAGAAAATTGGAATGCCGTAAAAAATCGTCGGCAGGCTGAGATTGGGTGAATCGGTGGCATAAGCAACCGAACCGATCACCGTCAGCGTCGCACCAGCGATGGTCAGTAGAGACCCCGGAGAGAACAGATCCTTCATCGCGTCATCTTCCCGCAGTGGAGGCCAAGATGGCGGGTAAGAGGTACCGCTGATGAGCAATTTGAGCCCTGATGCCCAGGAGTTGATCGAGCAGTTGCAGCAGGACCGGAGGTGGCTGCTGCGACAGCTTGACGAGGGTCGTTGGCCGGAGGCTCGGCTGGATCTAGCAGCACTCGAGCGAGAACTCGGACAGCTGTTAGAGCGAGCAGGCGATCAGATCAACAACAACTGAGTGAATAGAGCCCGGCCTCTGAAAATCGCCTCAGAAAGGGATTTCATCTTCCGGAAGGTCAACCAACGGACCCGTATTCCAGCTGGAGGCTTCAACTGCAGCCGGGGGGGAAGCAGGTGTTGCCCCAGCAGCAGCTGGAGCAGCTGCAGGCTGACGGCGAGCAGCTTTGGCTGGAGCAGAACCGGCCGATGCAGCGCCGAGCGGATGGAGGCGGGAGAGAGTGAATTCCGCTTTCTTCTCTTTGAGGCCATCGGCCCGGGCGATCGTGCTCATGCGCAGCCGGCCCTCAAGAACGAGCCGCTGACCCACCTGAACACGGTTCTGCAGATCCTGCGCCAAGCTGCCAAAACCAACCACCTTGAGTTGACCCGGGGGATCTTCAGGCCTGAGGCCATCCAAACTCACCTGCATCTCAGCGATAGGCATCTGGTTGTCCTGGGTGTAACGGATCGTCGGTGCCTCAAGCACTTCCACCTCAATCAGGCAGTGATTCACGTCCGATGCGCGGTTGAGAGGCCCATCCTCCCCCACACATGCTGGAGGGGCCAGCCCAATGTCTGAGATCAGCGTTGCCACACCGCAGCAGCGCCTGTGGCTGATCAGCGGCACCGGTGAAGGTCCTCCCCTGGCCGAGGAGTTACTTCGGCGTGGATGGTGGCTCCGGCTCAGTGTTGTCAGCGCTGCCGCAGTCCGCCCCTATCCCCTCCATCCCAGGCTTGAACTCCGGGTCGGTGCATTGGGGGAAGGAGAGGCTTTGGAACGCCAGCTAGCGAGTTGGCCCTGTCGTTGGGTGATCGACGCAGCACACCCGTTTGCAAGAAGGCTGCATCCTGCACTGCTGAAGGCCTGTGAGGCGATTGGACAGCCGCAGCTGCGACTTAAAAGATCTGTTCTTCCACTAGGGGAAGCCGAACTGCTGACGGATCTCGAGCAACTAGGAACTATGCCCCTAGAAGGTCAGCAGCTGCTGCTGGCCCTAGGAGCAAGAGAGCTGGGCCGTGCACTGAAGCTCAGCCGCGCCAGCAGCCATGCAGCCCGCCTGCTGCCGGCACCTGGCGCCTTGAGCCAGGCCCTAAAGCATGGTCTGCCGGCTGAACGGATCGCCTGTCTACGCCCTCAATCCGGAGAGCTTGCTGAGGGTTCTGTGGAAGCGGCACTCTGCCGACGCTGGGGCATCAACTGCGTGCTTGCCAGGCAGTCAGGAGGTGCCCCAGAGCGTCAATGGCATCAGATCTGCCGCGAGCTGGGCTTGAGGCTGCTGCTACTCGAACGTCCCAGGGAGGCCCCAGGAGCTCTTGGCCTGGATCAGCTGCTGGCCACGCTGGGAGAACCAGGGGCAGGATCAATGAGCTGATCGATCACCAATGGAGCCTTCTGACCCGCTAATACTGGCCCTGACAACAGAGGCGAATTCAATCCGAGCCAAAGCCCTGGCTGAATCACTTCTAGAGCAGGGTTTGGCGGCATGCATCAGCCTGCTACCAGTGACATCGCTCTATCAATGGAACGGCGAACTCTGTGATGAAGCTGAAGTACAGCTGTTGATCAAGACGCGGCAGAGCCTGCTCCAGGCCCTAGAGCAGAACGTCCTGGAACGACACAGCTATGACCTGCCGGAATGGATCTGCTGGCCCGTGGGCTGCTCGACGGCTTATGGCAGGTGGGCAGAACAACAGCTCAGGCCTTCGCCAAATCGGGAAGATGCTGAGCCACAAGCTCCTTGAGAGGGACTTGAGACCGTGGACCCATCTGAGTCACCACTTGGCCAGCACAGAGTGAGCCAAGCTGCCCGCAGGCCTCAGGACTCAGTCCTTGGGTGTAGCCATAAAGGAAACCTGCGGCGTAGCTATCGCCTGCGCCAGTGGTATCAACCAATTGACCGAGCTTGAAGGGCTCAATGACATGGGTGGTTTCGCCCTGCAGGATTAACGAGCCCTTATCACTGCGGGTGAGACAGGCAAGCCGACAGTGCTGACGGACCTGGCTGACGGCCTCCTCGAAGCTCTGTGTCTCATAAAGGCTGGTGATCTCAGCCTCGTTGGCAAAAAGAATATCGACGTGATTACGCACTAGCTCAAGAAAGCTGTCGCGGTGACGGTCGACGCAGAAGGGATCGGAAAGGCTCAAAGACACCTCGCCACCATGGGAGCTGACCTCTTCTGCAGCAGCAAGGAAGGCGCGTTTGGCCGGTTCAGCATCCCAGAGGTAACCCTCCAAATACAGCACCCGAGCGCTGCGGACCATCGCCAGATCCACATCGCGGGGGTCCAGATTGACCGATGCACCGAGGTAGGTGCACATGGTGCGCTCAGCATCCGGACTGACGAGGATCATGCAACGGGCCGTGGAGGGGCCTGACTCCACAGGTGGAGTGTCAAAAAGGGCTCCAGTGGCACGCAAGTCATGGGCAAAAATCGAACCAAGCTGGTCATTGCGGACCCTACCGATGAAACCGGCCTTCCCCCCCAACTGAGCAATGGCAGCAAGCGTGTTGGCGGCCGAACCTCCTGATGTCTCCACCCCAGGGCCCATGGCGCTGTAGAGACTTTCGGCCTGCTCTTGATCCACCAGAGCCATGGTGCCCTTGGCCAGACCATGGGAGCTCAGGAAATCATCCTGACTCTGGACAAGTACATCGACAATGGCGTTGCCGATGGCCACCACATCAAGGGTGGAGGGGGTTGTGGTCATGCGCTGAGAAGAGCTCGTTTAGGGCCATGGATCGGATCCTCCACCACGATCGTCTGATCGCGACTGGCACCGAGGGAGACAATGGCGATCGGCACTTCCATCAAGTCAGCGAGGAAGCGCAAATAGGCCATTGCAGTCTCAGGCAGATCCTCCAGACGACGACAGTCTGCGGTTGAGGTCTGCCAGCCTGGAAGGGTACGGAATACCGGCTTGCATCGAGCGAATTCAGAAGCGCTGCTGGGGAAGTAGTCAACCTGGACTCCATCAAGCTCATAAGCGACGCACACCTGGATCTCATCCAGCTCGTCAAGCACATCCAGTTTGGTGATCGCCAGACAATCCAGACCGTTGACCTCTACCGCATAGCGTCCGATGACTCCATCAAACCAACCACAGCGGCGGCGCCGACCGGTGGTCGTGCCGTACTCGCCCCCGCGATCACACAGATGATCCGAGAGGCTGCCCTCCAGTTCAGTGGGGAATGGACCTTCTCCAACCCTCGTTGTGTAGGCCTTAGCGACCCCGATGACACGATCGATCAGCGTTGGTCCCACCCCTGCACCAATGCAAGCCCCACCCGCTACAGGGTTCGATGAGGTGACGTACGGGTAAGTGCCGTGGTCGAGATCCAGCAGAGTGCCCTGGGCTCCTTCAAAGAGGATGTTCTTGCGGGCCCTTGCTGCGTCATGGATCGAGCGGGTGCAGTCAACAACGTGGGACGACAACCGCCGTCCGTAGTCCACGTACTCGGATAGAACATCTTCCGGGTCAAGGGGCTCAATCCCGTGGATTCGCTCAAGGAGCAGATTCTTCGCCGCGATAGGACCGCTCAGGCGCTCACGTAGGAGCTCCTCATCAAGCAAATCGATCATCCGCAGGCCACTGCGTTCGGCCTTATCGGAATACGTAGGGCCGATACCGCGGCCGGTTGTGCCAATTTTGGTTTTGCCAGATGCAGCCGCCTCACGCGCCTGATCAACACGAACATGCACAGGCAGGATCAGCGACACACTCTCTGAGACCACCAAATTATCCGGGCTGACCGCAACGCCCTGTTCGCGGATGGTTTTGATCTCAGATAACAGCGCGACAGGATCAACTACCACTCCATTGCCAATCACAGACCTCTTACCCGGCCGCACAATCCCTGAGGGCAGAAGAGACAATTTATATTCCACACCCTCAATCACCAGCGTGTGTCCAGCATTATGACCACCCTGAAAACGGACCACCATATCGGCGCGTTCAGACAGCCAGTCCACAATTTTGCCTTTGCCTTCATCGCCCCACTGGGACCCAATCACAGCCACATTTGTCATCTGTTTGTCTTTCTGCTGATTATGAATAGATTGGTCAAAAATGATAAGGTTACAGCTTTTCCGGCATGCCACCCGCTTCGCGCAGGATGAAGGCGCAGTTCAAAGCTTTTGCCTCAGCCTCAGCCTTAGCACCCTTTGTGCCATACAGCACGTGGCGGCCACGCTCAACATGCTGCAGACCCGCAGCCAGCCCAACAGTTGCCGGAATGTAAATAACAGGGGTCTGCGGCGGGGTAGGCAGGCTGCG
>CAJWXK010000055.1 GCA_913048995.1 uncultured Synechococcus sp.
TCACGGTGGACACGCTGAGGGATACGGCAGCCATACGTGGATGGTTGTTCTCAGAACTGTTGGGGAGCGGGTCATGCCGATCTGGCACTCTCCCCGCTCGAGTGCCAATCTAGTTCCGTAGCGTTACGTGTCGCAATTGGGATTGATGGACGGTTCCCCGAACCTGCCTCTCCAGGGTGACCTCAGCTTCTTGTGCAGTGGTATGGTTGCGCGGCCCGAAAGGCGCTGCCTTTCCGCCCCAACGCTTTAACCCATGGCCGCTGCAGCAAACGCCACCACCGGCACAAAAGGAATCGTTCGCCAGGTCATCGGTCCTGTGCTCGACGTCGAATTCCCAGCCGGCAAGCTGCCCCGCATCTATAACGCTCTGCGTATTGAGGGCAAGAACACTGCTGGCCAGAACATCGCACTAACTGCTGAAGTTCAGCAGCTCCTCGGTGACCACCGCATCCGCGCTGTGGCCATGAGTGGCACCGACGGTCTTGTCCGTGGAATGGAAGCACTCGACACTGGTGCACCTATCTCAGTTCCCGTGGGTGAAGGCACCCTTGGGCGGATCATGAACGTGCTCGGAGAGCCTGTTGACGAACAGGGCCCTGTAAAGACCACGGCCACTTCCCCCATTCACCGTGCAGCCCCCAAGCTGACTGATCTGGAGACCAAGCCGAAGGTCTTTGAGACCGGCATCAAGGTGATTGACCTACTAGCGCCATACCGCCAAGGCGGCAAGGTTGGTCTATTCGGTGGTGCAGGTGTGGGCAAGACTGTTCTTATTCAAGAATTAATCAACAACATCGCCAAAGAGCACGGTGGTGTTTCCGTTTTTGGTGGCGTTGGTGAGCGCACACGCGAAGGGAACGATCTCTACGAGGAATTCAAAGATTCCGGTGTGATCAACGCGGAAGACCTATCCAAGTCAAAGGTCGCCCTTTGCTACGGGCAGATGAACGAGCCTCCCGGCGCTCGCATGCGCGTGGGTCTTTCAGCACTAACAATGGCTGAGCACTTCCGTGATGTGAACAAGCAGGACGTACTTCTGTTCGTCGACAACATCTTCCGCTTTGTTCAAGCAGGTTCCGAAGTATCTGCACTCCTCGGCCGTATGCCTTCTGCTGTGGGTTACCAGCCCACCCTGGGCACTGATGTCGGTGAACTTCAGGAGCGAATCACCTCCACCCTGGAAGGTTCAATCACCTCGATCCAGGCCGTCTATGTTCCTGCTGACGACCTGACTGACCCAGCCCCAGCAACAACCTTCGCCCACTTGGACGCAACCACGGTGCTGAGCCGCGGACTTGCATCAAAGGGTATCTATCCAGCTGTTGATCCCCTGGATTCAACCAGCACCATGCTTCAGCCTTCCGTCGTTGGCGACGAGCACTACAAGACTGCACGTGCAGTGCAGTCCACCCTTCAGCGTTACAAGGAGCTCCAAGACATCATTGCCATCTTGGGACTCGATGAACTCTCTGAAGATGATCGCCTTACTGTTGACCGCGCCCGAAAAGTTGAGAAGTTCCTCTCTCAGCCCTTCTTCGTGGCAGAGATTTTCACAGGCATGGCCGGCCAGTACGTGAAACTAGACGAAACGATCAAAGGCTTCCAGATGATTCTTTCTGGAGAACTTGATGACCTGCCGGAGGCTGCCTTCTACCTGGTTGGCAACATCGATCAAGTGAAGGCCAAGGCTGAAAAGATTAAATCTGAAGCCAAGGGTTGATCCATTCTCGTTCTTTTTCAACTGAGTTTTTCAAGCCATGTCCCTGACTTTGCGGGTGCTATGCCCCGATCACAATGTGTTTGATGGTCAGGTGGATGAGCTGATCCTGCCCAGTACCACTGGACAGCTCGGCGTGCTTCCCGGCCATGTCTCATTGCTAACAGCTGTAGATGTTGGTGTACTCCGTCTCCGCGATGGCAACAAATGGTCTGCCATAGCCCTCATGGGTGGGTTTGCCGAAGTGGATGCAGACGAAGTCAACGTCCTAGTCAACGCTGCTGAGACCGGCAGCAGTATCAATGTTGAAGCAGCTCAAAAGGAGCTGAGCTCAGCAGAGCAGCTCTGGAATAGCTTTGAAGACAAGCCCAACAGTCCAGACAAGCTCAAGGCACAGCAGGCTTTCCAAAAAGCCCGCGCTCGCCTGCAAGCCACCCGCGCCAACTGAGCACCATCGCTCATAAAATCGATTACGGGATTTAAGCGGCTCACGAGCCGCTTTTTTCATGGCTGAATACTCCTAGCGAAGGGCACAAAAAAACCCGGAACCCATTCGGGTTCCGGGTAAAGAATGAAGACGCCGCCCTGAACAGAACTCAAGCGGTGCCGCAGAAAGTGACTTCGGGGAACTTGAGTTTGGCTTCATCCAAGCTCTTAGCCTTGCCTTCTTCCTGCCAGTAGTTAATCACCTCAGTCGCCTTATTGAGGATCTCGACGCGTTCGTTCTCAGTGATCCAGCTCTTTCCCTCCAGGACACCTCGTAGTGTTTCCCAAGCATCCTCACGGGGCCAGAAGAAATAAGCAGTGAGTGGACTGGGCCCACCACCGACGATCTGGTCCACCGCCAAAGCGACGTTCTCAGGGAGCCACAGGATCTTGAGAAGGAAACGACCCTCATCAGCCTTTGGGGTATAACCCGATGGCACACCATCAGCGTCCACCGTGGAGCGAGCCAGATGGTCGTTGGCACTCTTCATGCCACTGGGCTGAGTACCTGCCTCACCCGCCGGACTCTCGCTTTCCTCACTCGCCGAACTCTCACTTTCCACTGCAGGGCTGGTCTCTACTACAGCGGTGCTAGTCCCACCAGCAGCGTCTTCGCTGGCGGCAGTAGTGGTTTCGGTTTCGGTCACGGGGCTCGTTTCGGTGCTCAAGGGGCGTACAGAAGCAGACCTGACGGCGCAGGCAAACGACTAACCTACCAGCCCTCGCTTCCCACTCTGATTGTGGCGCCACTGCTGCTGTTCGACATCGACGGTGTGATCCGTGATGTAGGGGGCAGTTACCGCCGCGCCCTGGTTGAGACAGTGCATCACTACAGCGGATGGCGGCCCGAGACCGCGATGGTGGATGCGCTCAAGGGAGAAGGACGCTGGAACAACGACTGGGATGCCAGCGCTGAGTTATTGCGTCGCCACGGCACGGCCTTACCGGAGCGGGATGCTCTGATCGCCGTGTTCAGCAATTTCTACTTTGGCGGAGATCCCGAGGGCGACCCCAGCAGCTGGAGCGGGTTCATTAGCGATGAACCACTACTGGTTAAACGGAGTTTTTTTGATGATCTCAGCGCCAAGGGCTGGAGCTGGGGCTTTGTCAGCGGCGCTGAGCCGCCATCGGCCCGATTTGTGCTGCAGCAGCGTCTTGGACTAGCTGATCCTGCCCTCATTGCCATGGGGGATGCCCCAGACAAACCCGATCCAAATGGGCTGATCCGGTTGAGCAGAAAACTCCAGCCCGACAGCGGAGGCACAGTGGCCTATCTGGGAGACACCGTGGCTGATGTCCAGGTGGTTCTGAATGCCCGTAAACGCTGCCCTGAACGTCACTGGATCAGCCTGGCGGTGGCCCCGCCGCACCTTTGGGGAGATCCTTCTGCTCGCTCTCAGTACGAGCAACAGCTACTAAAGGCAGGAGCTGATCAGATTTTGGAGAGCACCACAGCTGTGTTGGATGGTCTGAAGCTCATGGCGCACTGCAGCAGCTGAGGCCACCTTGGGGTGGTCTTAGCGCAGCGATGTCGACCAGCACCCTCAGCTTCAATCAACGCCTCATCTTGCTGAGACCCCAGCTGATAACGCTTGCCCTAGGGGCCGGTGTGTTGGCGATGCTGAGCTTCAGCGGGCTGCTGGAGTGGCTGCTCGACGGAAGTGCAGCAGCGATCATCACTGGCCTCGTACTCCTGGGGGCGGTTGTTGTAGTGCAATCGAACCAGGTGGCCGAACAAGCTGAGCTGCTGGCCGAGGAACTGGGAGAACCTTTCGGCACCCTGGTCCTAACGGGCTCGGTGATCGTGATTGAGCTGGCCCTGATCGGCAGCACCATGCTCACCGGTGACCAGAACCCGACCCTGGCGCGGGATTCGATGTTTTCGGTGCTGATGATTGCTTTGACCGGCATCACCGGCCTTTGCATGGGACTCACCACGCGCATGCAGAAGAAAAAACAGAAGCGCGACGCACCCATGCGGGTGGAGGACCTGGCTGCACCGAACCTGCCTGGGGCGATGGTTTATTACAACCTCATCAGCACGATGAGCGTGCTGGTGTTGATCATCCCCAACTTCAGCACCGACACCGATCAGGGGAACTTCAGCCTGCCGCTCAACATCGTCCTATCGGTCGTCGCCCTAGTGGTGTACGGGCTGTTTCTGTTTAACCAGATGGGGGCCTACCGCGATTTCTTCATCGAGCCTTTTGATGAAGGAACCGTCGCCGCCAATCGCCACCAAGCCGAGCTGCAGGGGGGGCCCTGGCAGGCCGGAGCTCTGCTCATGGGCACCCTTGCGATCGTGGTATTCATTGCCGAGTCCATGGGTCAGCTGATCGAACGGGGCGTGAACGAGCTCCACCTACCGGGTTCGCTGGCCGGCATCCTGGTTGCGGCGCTGATCCTCACGCCAGAAGCGATCAATGCAATTCAAGCCACCCGGCGGGGCAAGCTGCAGCGGGCCTTAAACACCCTCTACGGCTCAGTGCTCTCCACCATCAGCCTCACGGTGCCCGCTGTACTGGTCATTGGCCAGATCACAGGCACCGAGGTAATCCTTGGCCTGGAGCCATACGCCATGGTGCTGCTGGCACTCACACTGTTCCTGCTGAGACCCCACAACCGAGTACTCGGCAGCGAAGGGTTGATGCTGCTGGTGGTGTTCCTGTTCTGGTTTGTGCTTGAGCTGGTGTGAGCCTCAGCGCTCCATCGCCTCGATGCTCTTGAGCGCCTCAGCAGAAAGCACCTCAGCACCATTTTGACTGACGGCTACATCGTCTTCGATGCGGATGCCGATGCCCTTCCAACGGTCATCGATAGCCGGCTGGTCTTCGGGAGGCTGCAGGCGATCACTGATATAAAGCCCAGGCTCCACCGTGAGCACCATGCCCGCCTCAAGGCTGATGTGATGTTCACCAAGCCGGTAAGCGCCCACATCGTGGACATCAAGTCCCAGCCAGTGGCCCGTGCGATGCATATAAAGATGGCGGTAAGCCCCCTGCTCGATCAGTCCATCGAGGTCACCGCAGAGCAGGCCAAGCTCCACCAACCCCTCCACCAAGACACGGACAGCCCGTTCATGCACCTGCTCTGCGGTCGCGCCCGGGCGAACCTCAGCGATGGCAGCCTCCTGGGCTTGAAGCACTAGGGAATACAACTCGCGCTGCTCACCGCTGAAGCGCCCGTTAATCGGGAACGTGCGGGTGATGTCGCCGTTGTAATAGTCGCTCAAGGAACAGCCCGCATCAATCAGCAGCAAATCACCATCCCGCAACGGGGCGTTGTTGGCCGTGTAGTGAAGGATGCAAGCGTTATCACCACCGGCCACGATTGAGGGATAAGCAAAACCCCGGGTTCCACGAGCAAGGAAGTGCTGCTCCAAAGTGGCGCGCACTTCGGCCTCGTTCTGATCAGGACGTGCAAACTCCCGAGCTTTCTCATGAGCCTCAGCGCTGATCCGAGCCGCCATTCGTATCCGCTCCACCTCCTCGGGCTCTTTGCGCAGTCGCATGGCATGAAGGATTGGGCAGGGAGCACTCAACTGCCGCGGCGCCATGCCAAGGCGTGGAGCTCGATCCAGCTGCTGAGCCCAGACCTTCAGCACCAAAGGCTCCACAGCGCTATGTCGGCCCACACGGAAACTGATGCCATCGGCACCGTTTAGATAGTCAGGCAGCAACACCTCCAACTGATCCAGAGGATGGGCGACGTCGGCGCCAAACTGCTGAACAGCCCCCTCGGTACCCCAGCGAAAGCCCTCCCAGACCTCAGCAGTGGCATCCTTGGCCGGAACGAAAAGCACAAAGGGCGTTTCAGGCCGATGTGGCAGGAATAGGGCAACGGCTCCGGGTTCATCAAAGCCGGTGAGATACCAGAAATCGCTGTCCTGACGAAAAGGGAACTCCACGTCAGCGTGGTGCTGCATGGCCTGGGCTGCTGGGATCACAGCGGCCTGCCCCTCAAGGGCATCGAGGAACAGTTGCCGCCTGGCGGCGTGGGAGATCGGCACGGGGTCTTACAGCCCTTGGGGCAGGCGGTTAAATGAGTGTGTCAGGTTGGCCCGACGCCCGGGTTTCCGTGAGCGATTTCCTTGTATTGACAGGCCTTGTGGTCGTCTTGGTTGCCGGTTCGGCGCTGTGCTCAGGTGTCGAGGCGGCCCTGCTGACGGTCAATCCGCTGCGCGTGCATGAGATGGTCGCCCGCGGTGTGCCCGGTGCCCAGCTGCTGCAAAGCCTCAAGAACCGTCTGGGACGAGTGCTGGTGGTGCTGGTGGTGGTGAACAACCTGTTCAACATCTTTGGCAGCCTGATGCTCGGGGCCCTGGCCGCCGTGATCTTCCGGCACCATGGCCTTCAAGGGCCGGCACTGACGGCGTTCTCCTTCAGCTTCACCGTGATGGTGATCTTGCTGGGCGAGATCCTGCCGAAAGCCTTCGGAACCCGCATGGCCGCCAGCACATCACTGCTAGCGGCGCCCACACTGGCATTACTTATGCGGCTGGGCACACCGCTAATCGTGCTGCTTGAGCGGCTGATGCCCAGCCTCAGCGAACAGTCGGAACTCACCACCGATGAAGGAGAGATCCGCCTTCTGGCCAGGCTGGGTTCCCAGACCGGACGCATCGAGGCGGATGAAGCGGCCATGATCGCCAAGGTGTTTCAGCTCAATGACCTCACCGCCCGTGATCTGATGCTTCCACGAGTCTCCGCACCGAGCATCAGCGCCCAGGCTCGGCTGGAGGATCTGCGTGACACCCTGCTCAGTCAAAAAGCCCCCTGGTGGGTGATTTTGGGGGAGGAGGTGGACGAGGTGCTGGGGGTCGCCAGCCGTGATGGTCTGCTGACCGCATTGGTTCAAGGGCGCGGCCACGCCACCGCAGCCAGCCTCTCGGAACCGGTGCAGTTCGTCCCCGAGATGATCCGAGCTGACCGTCTACTCACCAGCTTCCGGCGCGACAGCGACTCGGTGCGCGTGGTTGTGGATGAATTCGGTGCCTTCGTCGGTCTGGTCGGCGCCGAGGTTGTACTGGCTGTCCTGGCAGGCTGGAAGCGGCCCCGAGCGGAGCCCCTGCGGTGATGCCACGTCATCGCACCGACAGCATCACCCGCTCGTTAAGGAGCTGGCGCAATAGCCTGCAGCTCAGCAGGCGCGAGCAAGCCCTGCTGGGACCAGAACTGCACAACCTGGACCGGCAGCTCCAGCGCCTAGAGCGTCGTCAACTCCGACTGGCAGTCTTTGGGCGTGTGGGCGTTGGCAAGAGCAGCCTCCTCAATGCCTTGCTGGGTCGCTCCCACTTCGCCACTGACGTGGCCCATGGTTCCACTCGCCATCAGTCCGTCGCACGTTGGCATCGCGCCTGGGGGGTCAGCGGTCAGCTGGAGCTGGTGGACACCCCAGGGATAGATGAAATTGCAGCGGCGGCAAGACAGCGTCTGGCACAGCGGGTAGCCACAGGCAGCGATCTGGTGGTGATGGTGCTTGATGGCGACATCAGTGCACCGGAAATGGCAGCACTCAGCACCCTGCGCGCCAGCGGAAAGCCTGTGCTGCTAGTGGCCAATCGCGCCGACACTTATGAGGCGTCCCAACAGCGAGAGCTGGAGCGGGCCATCAGCCGCCGCAGCGGCACCCATGAGGACCTTCTCTGGGTGGCTGCGGCCCCGCGCCGGCCCACCTTGCTGGCTGATGGCCGGGTTCGCACCATGGAAGTCAGCCCGGAGGTGACCCCTTTAGTCGATCATCTGGATGCTCTGCTTGAACAGCACGGCGAGCTTCTGCTGGCCCTCAACAGCCTCAGAGCAGCTGATGGTTTCAGCGGGCGCCTGCTGAATGGGCGACTGAGACAGCGACGTCAGGCAGCTCAGACCCTGATCGGCCGCTGCGCCAGTGTTAAAGCTGCCGGGCTGGCGGCCAACCCCCTCGTATTGCTCGATCTAGCAGGCAGCGCTGCCGTAGACAGCACCTTGATCGTGCAGCTAGCCCAGCTCTATGGGGTGCCCCTGCACGGCCCCATGACTCGACGGCTGCTGCAGCGCGTCGGCAGCCAGAGCCTGCTCATGGGCGGGGTGCAATGGGGCCTTCAGGGGGGGCTGGGATTGATTAAACAGCTGCTGCTGCTAGCCGCTCCTGTTAGCGGCGGCCTCAGTTTGGCGCCGGCGGCCCCTGTGGCCCTAGCCCAGGCGGCTCTAGCGGTACATGGCACCCGCATGACCGGCCGTGAGGTGACACGCCAGCTAGTGCTGGCGGCTCACCGCGGACCTAGCCGCCCCGCCACCCTGCTTAGACGACTGCAGCACCTGGAACCTCAAGCCAGCCTCTGGCTTCAGCACTACAGGCCTTGGACCCCGGAGGTCGGCCTGCCATGAACCGCGCACTGGCCCTATTCGGCACCAGTGCTGATCCACCGACCGTGGGGCACCAGGCACTCCTTGCCGGTCTGCTGCAGCTTTACCCGCGGGTCTGCACCTGGGCCAGTGACAACCCGTTTAAGCAACACGGGGCTCCTCTCCACGTCCGCGCGGCGCTCCTTGGGGCAGTGGTGCATAACCTTGCTGGTGACACAGAAGCACACCGGCTGCAGCTGCGACAGGACCTCAGCAGCCGAAGAGCTATCGACAGCATCAACGCGGCCCGACAGCTCTTCCCTAGCGAAGAACCTGTGTTCGTCGTCGGCACAGATCTGGTCGAGCAGATCCCACGTTGGTTCGCCGTCCAGCAGTGGCTGTCCCAATGCCGCCTTGCGGTGGTGCCGCGTCAGAACTGGCCGCTGCCTGCCGGAGCCTTGCAGCGATTGAAAGATCTTGGGGCAACAATCGAGCAGCTGCCATTGGAGATTCCCGCTTCAGCGAGCTCGGCGATCCGACGCCACCCCAACCCCGAGCTGGTGCCGCAGGCGCTGTTGCCTGAGCTCGTGGCCCAGAACCTCTACGGTTTCACCAGCAAAGACCTCCCTCCATCCCTGTGCGGATCGCGCTGATCCAGTCGAACCCCTTGGTGGGTGATCTACGCGGCAATGCAGCCGCCCTCCTCAGTGATGCCCGCAAGGCCGCTGCAGCTGGGGCCCAGTTGGCACTGGCACCGGAGCTCACTCTCTGGGGCTATCCGCCACGAGATCTCCTCCTCCAGCAAAGCTTGATTGACTTGCAAGGCCAGCAGCTTGAGGAGCTGGCAGCCAACCTGCCACCGGAGCTTGCCTTACTACTCGGCGTCGTCGAGAAGTCGGATCGGGCCATGTTCAACGCCCTGGCCCTGGTGCACCAGCACCGTTGGCAGATTGTTGCTCGCAAACGGTTGTTACCCAGTTACGACGTCTTCGACGAGCGGCGCTACTTCACCCCCGGGCAGGAGCCTGGCCTGCTTGAGCTGCAACTCCATGGCCAGCGGCGGTTACGTCTGGGGCTGAGCATCTGTGAGGACCTGTGGGTTGATGAGGCGATTACCGGCCAACCACAACCCAGCTGCGATCCGATCGCTGCCCTGGCACCGCTTAAGCCTCAGCTTCTGATCAATCTCTCGGCATCCCCCTACGCCCAAGGGAAAGCGAGGCGACGCCAGCAACTGGGGGCCGCCGCCGCAAAACGGCTTGGATGCCCGGTGGTCTACGTCAACCAGGTCGGCGCGAATGATGAGTTGATCTTTGATGGCAGCAGTTTTGTGGTGGACAGCCAGGGATCGTGCTGCTTCCAACTCCCTTGCGGCGAGAGCACCCTTGGGGTGTGGGATTCATGCTCAGCGCCAATAGCGATGAGCAACATGCTCAGCCCAGAAGCGGAACTGTGGCGGCTACTGGTGCTCGGAGTACGCGACTACGCCAAAAAATGCGGCTTCCAATCCGCTCTTCTCGGACTCAGCGGTGGCATTGACTCGGCATTGGTCGCCGCTCTGGCGGTGGCGGCCATTGGCGCTGATCAGGTGCGAGCACTACTGCTGCCATCGCCCTACAGCTCACGGGGTTCGATCGACGATGCCCTGAGCCTGGCAGAGAGGCTGCAGTTGCGCACCAGCACCGTACGGATCGCTGAGTTAATGCAGGCGTATGACCACAGACTCGCTCCAGTGCTCGGGACAAACCCTGAAGGAGTGGCGGCAGAGAACCTGCAATCCCGCATCCGCGGCACCCTGCTCATGGCTGTGGCCAATGCGGAAGGCCAGCTGCTCTTAGCCACCGGCAACAAATCCGAACTAGCTGTGGGCTACTGCACCCTTTATGGAGACATGAATGGGGGACTGGCGGTGATTGGCGATCTCTACAAAACGGAGGTCTATGGGCTAGCCCGCTGGCTCGACAGCCCTGATGCAGCAGACGAACGCATCCGCTGCGGCTTACCAAGCGAAGGGCCTTTAATCGGCAGTGCGATCCGCGACAAGGCCCCTAGTGCGGAGCTGCGCCCCGATCAGCGCGACAGCGACTCGCTACCGGATTACCCCATGCTGGATCGCCTTCTCAGGCGCTTCATTGAGGAGCACGCAGGACCCGCTGAGCTGATAGCCGAGGGTGGTGAACCAGAAACCGTTGAAAGAATCTGGCGTCTACTGAAACGTTCGGAGTTCAAACGTCGCCAAGCGGCACCAGTCCTCAAACTCAGTGCACAGGCTTTCGGCAGCGGCTGGCGCATGCCGATTGCCGCTGGCACTGGCACCACGGCAACGAAATCGCCACGCTGAAGACAGCACGAGCGCACCATGGCCGCCCCCCAGCACGCCGCCTCCATCAGCAGCATCGGCATCCCGCGGGAGATCAAGCGCGACGAGCAACGGGTGGCGCTGACCCCAGATGCAGTCCGGGAACTGGTCAGCCAGGGACTGGAGGTGCGTATTGAAAGGGATGCAGGAGCGGGCGCAGGGATCGATGACGCCACCTTCGCTGCTGCCGGAGCTGAGCTGGTCAGCCGCGAGGACGCCTGGGGGGCCCACCTAGTCGTAAAGGTCAAGGAACCGCAACCAGAGGAATTCCCCTTCCTACGCAGCGACCTTGTGCTGTTCACCTATCTGCATCTGGCGGCCTATCCCTCTGTGGGCCTTGCCCTACTGGAAAGCGGTTGCACCTCGATCGCCTACGAAACCGTGCAGCTCGAGAACGGCAGCCTGCCATTACTGGCTCCGATGAGCGAGATCGCCGGAAGGTTATCCACACAAGCGGGCGCCTACCTCTTGGAGCGACCACACGGCGGTCGCGGTGTACTTCTGGGTGGGTGCACTGGCGTGAAGCCAGCGCGGGTGGTGGTGCTCGGCGCCGGCACGGTGGGCTGGAATGCCGCCCGAATTGCCGCCGCCATGGATGCGGAAGTGCTGCTGTTGGACCGCTCACCCCAGCGACTGCGCAGCCTGGAGACTGACCGCCGCGGCCGGTTAGTGAGTCTTGTGAGCAGCCGGGGGCTGATCGAGCGCGTCGTACCTACGGCCGACCTCCTGATCGGGGCGGTACT
>CAJWXK010000056.1 GCA_913048995.1 uncultured Synechococcus sp.
ACTCCCGACCCTCTGATCCGTAGTCAGATGCTCTAATCCGCTGAGCTACAAGCGCCTGAAAGATCCATTCTGGTCATTAAAGGCTGTCTTCCGTCAAGCCTGGCTGCTGGGTACGCAGAATCGAATCAGCTGATGCGCCGGCCCATGCCCCTGGTGATCAACCGGCCACCGGATCCCCAGGATCCTGACTACAGGCATCTCGAGCGACTGATCAATTTCGCCGTGCATGGAGCTGCGTTTGCTGCTTTCAATAGTGGCCTCTGGGTCTGGCGTGGTCTTCATCCCGGTTCCCTGCCACAACTGGGATGGCTCACCGGAATCTGGGCTGCTGTGCTGCTCGTCCATCTGCTGTTGGTGTTACGGCTGCGTCCTGCTGGGAGCGTCCAGGACAGCTAGACAAAGGATGTCGGCTGCTGCCTTCTGTCATGTCGCTCTCTCCCGCGCAGCTCGAGGAACTCACCCAGGCGCTCGCGGATCGGATCTATCTGCAGGTGGCCGGTTGGAATCTCTACTTGGGTGACGCCAAGCTGGCGCGCCCGCTTGCTGAAGAGCTGGCCGCTGTGGTCGATCAGGGAGCCGCCGCTGCAGTTCGCCAGGCGCTCGAGCGACTTCAGGTGCCCCTCGGAGGCGGTAGTACTCGGTTGCCTCTGGCCCGTTTAATTCCTCCTGGGCAGTTGGTTGACCTTGAAGAAGTCGTCGAATCGTTGTTTTCCTGAGCAGCAGTGCCTTCTGCGGCGATACTGGGGCACCGTCGTCGGCGTCGGATGCTTGTCATTGAAGTGACCAACGCCCGTGAGGTGGTGCGTCAACGGGTCGGCCGTCTTGGTGAGCGGCTCATTGGCACAGTTGTGGATGCTGAGGCGCAGGTTGAGAAGGCCTTACTCCAGGAACTCGAGACTGCTTTCCGCGATTTCGGCATTCAGGCCCGGATCTATTCGGTTGACGGTCCCCAGATGATTGGCCGCAGTCATCTGGAGCTGCCGATTCATGTGCGCGATCAGCGCTTGGTCGAATAGCGCTTTAGAGAGGTAACTTTGCGCGCAGCTGTTGGCCGAGCTGACGGGCCTCTGCCACACCTAGAGCACTGGCGATTAAGCCGTAGAGCGCAGCGCCTACGGCGCCGCACAGGCCGACCTGGAGCATGAGTCCCAACAGATCGCCGTGCCACTTGATGCCATTGGCTAGGCCCCAAGCGGCCAGGGCTGCCACTAAGGCGGCCACCCCAAGCAGCAGCGTGTCACGCCCCCAGCTGATCAGAGGCAGCCGGCCCAGCCGTTGCTGTAGGGCAAGCAGCAGCACCATGCAGCTCACCAGATTGACCACGACGGTGGCCAGAACCAAACCGGGTGCTCCGCTGTTCAGAGCTGGCAGGACCAGGCCTGAAGGGGTGGGTCCTCCGACCAGAAGCCAGTCGAAGATCACATTGAGGCCGATGCCGGCCATGGAGATGCGAAAAGGGGTCTGACCGTCTCCTAGGGCATAGAAGACCCGCACCAGTACATCTCTAGCCAGATAAGCGGGCATGCCAAGGCCATACGCCATCAGGATCCCGACAACAAGTCGAGCCGCTGCCGCATCAAAGCTTCCCCGCTCATAGATGAGCGCCACGATCGGGGCTGCAAGGGCGATCATTAAGGCCCCCAGTGGCAGCATGCTGGCGTTGCTGAGCATCACCCCCTGGCGAATGCGACTGATGAGTTCATCGCGCTGTTCTGGCGCAGTCAGTCGGGCGAAGACTGGCAGCAGAGGCACCAGCAGCATGTTGGAGAGGATCCCCAGCGGTGTCTGCACCAGCAATCCCGCATAGCCCAGTCCTGCTGCGGCACCGCTGATGCCACTGGCGAAGAACAGGTCGGTGTAGACGTTGATCTGCAGCATTCCCGAGGAGAGGGTGGCGGGCCACATCACCTGCAGCACCTCCCGCACCCCGGGTTGTCGCCAGGCGAAATTCAATCGCAGCTGCCCGAGCCCCTGACGGGCTAGAGCGGGTAACTGGATCAGCCACTGCAGAACGGCTCCAGCCAGGGTGCTGAGGGCCAACACGGCACCGCCGATCAGGGCCCAGGCGGGAGTACCGATGCCACTGCCAGCCTGCAGCCACAGCAGGCCAAGACCCACCAGTACCGCCAGGCTTGAAAGCAGCGGACTGATAGCTGGTAGCCAGTACACATCAGCGGCGTTAAGCGCCCCGAAGCCCAGGCCGATCAGGCCGGCCAGCAGCGCCATGGGTGCCATCAGGCGCAGCTGCAAGGCGGCTAGGGCATGGATCTCAGGATCTAGGCCCGGCCCCACCAGGGTGATTAATGGATCGGCTAGCACCACCATTAAGACTGTGATCAGCAGCAGCCCAAGGCCAAGCAGGGTGTTGACCGCAGCTAAGAGCCGGGCACTGTCCTGCCGCTTCTGCTTGGCCATGACGCTGACCATGGCGCTGTGAAAGGGTCCGTTGATGCCCCCTAGCAGGATCAGCAAAAAACCAGGTAGTACATAGGCGTAATTGAAGGCGTCGTAGGCCGCACCCACCCCGAAGGCCGCTGCGATCGCCTGCTGGCGCAGCAGACCTGCCACCTTGCTCAATCCGGTCGCAAGGGCCACTAGCAGGGCGATGCTGCGCAGACTCCTGCCGCCGCTGCTCGGGGTCTTGGCCATGGAGAAGGCGCTGGAACGCTGATTGTGGGGGAGCCAGCGGCGTCTGATCGGTCACCATGGCCCGGTCCCCGGCCTGCCCCGATGTCCCCCACTGAGGTGATGCGTTTCGAGCCGCTGCTGGAGGGCGTGCTGAAGCGCCGCTGGAAGCGCTTTCTGGCGGAAGTTGAGCTTGACGACGGCCAGCTCGTCACCGCCCACTGCGCCAATACCGGTCCAATGATTGGTGTCCTCCATCCAGGACAGCGGGTGAGACTGCGTTATGACCCCTCCCCGAAGCGCAAGCTCGCTTACACCTGGGAGCAGGCTGAAGTGCCAGCCGCCGGGGGTGGCTCTTGCTGGGCCGGCGTGAACACGGCTCTTCCCAATAAGTTGCTGCGCGCCACGATTGAGTCCGGACTCCTAGAGCCATGGCTCGGCCAGCTTGCATCGATTCGTGCCGAAGTCCCCTACGGAAAGGAGCGGCGTAGCCGCATTGATTTATTGCTCACCCCTGCGGTGGATGCGTCAGATACCCGCCCGATCTATGTCGAGATCAAAAACACCACGTGGAGTAAAGATCACGTCGGCCTCTTTCCTGACACCGTCACTGAGCGCGGCCAGAAACACCTCAACGAGCTGATGGACGTGTTGTCTGAGGCCAGGGCGGTTCTCCTGCCCTGCGTCAGTCGCAATGACGTAGATGTCTTCGCGCCGGGTGACAGTGCTGACCCGAGGTATGGGGAACTCTTCCGACAAGCGCTAGCTGCAGGTGTGGAAGTCCTGCCCTGCCAGTTCAGCTTTAGGCCTGATGCGGTGCTGTTTGAACAGGTTTTGCCTGTGCAGGAGCGGGAATCCGGCTGATGATCAGGCCTGCATCTGTTGCATCACTAGAGAGATCATCAACACAATTCAATTCGAGTTGAATGCCGCCACAGCTGAGTAGCTCCCAGTGCTCATCCTCGAAATGGGTCTGAAGCCAAAGCATGCCTAGCGCTGATAGAGGCATCAGCCTGTAAGTAGTGCCTAGGCATGCCAGCGTCAGGTCCATGAACCAATAGCTCCTGACACCATTGGAGGGGCAGGAGCACAAATCCGGGGTAACAACAGTGACCGAATGCCGGATTGGGTTGTGTCTCAGTCAGCCTGGACTTGGGCGGCGGCTTCGGCAACGCGCCGTTGGTAGGCACGACCGCGGTAGTAGAGGGTCTTCACTTCCGACTTTGGCGATTCTTCATGACGGAGAGGAGCTTCAAACTGTTGGCCGCGGTAGGTGTGCTCAACCGGGGTTGCCGTTGGTTGTTCGCGACGGGAGGAGTCGTAGCTGACGCCGAGGAATTGCAGTTTGGTCATGGTGAGGGGCCAAGAAGGGGAAATCCGCTTCAAGGGAAAGAGCGTTGCTTCGCCGCGCGGTGGGCTACTTCCGAAGCGCCAGGGCCCAAGGGCGACGCTTCCAACGTTTTGTCTTTCCAATACCTGTTTAGCAAATTCTTGATGTCCATGGTGAACTCTTTCGCGAATTTGACCGAATTTCTCCAATTTTGGTATCGGTGCTGATACCAGTTTTTCCTTTATTTGTTGACCAATGTGTCAATGGTGACCAATTAAAGACTGTTTCTGTATCAACAGAAACAGTCTGCGCCCACCCCCGTGGACAGATTTGTTATGGCGGTAACCCGTCTGTTGACTGTTTGCTTTCTTTATGACTTCCCAACCCTTGCCGCGGCCACGCCCGCGGTCCCTGCGGGAGGCCACCCTGCTTGAAGCTCCACAGCTTTTGCTCGGCAAGGTGCGCGGACTCTCCTCAACCCACTCCCTGACTTGGCTGGCCTGTGTGCCGGTTGCCCTGTTCGGTTTAGGCGTTTTCAACCTATCGGCTAAGGCAGCTGAGCTTCCTGAGTTGAACGCGGCATTTCTTGCCAACAACCTCTGGCTGTTCATCGCAACGATCCTGGTCATCTTTATGAATGCCGGCTTCGCCATGGTGGAAGCAGGTATGTGCCGTCAGAAAAACGCTGTCAATATCTTGGCGAAAAATCTCTTTGTCTTCGCCTTGGCGGTTACCGCTTATTGGGTCATCGGCTATTCGCTGATGTACGGCAACGGCGACAACGGATGGTTCTACTTTGCGGGGTTGTTCTTTGATCCAGCAGTGACAGCCGAGATGATCGAAGAAGCGGCTCTTGTGCCGACAGTCGATTTTCTCTTCCAGGCTGCATTCGCTGGTACTGCAGCAACAATCGTTTCTGGTCTTGTTGCTGAGCGAGTCAAGTTTGGTGAGTTCGTCGTATTCGCTCTCGTCCTGACAGCATTCATCTACCCCATTTCTGGCTCCTGGCAATGGAATGGTGGTTGGCTGAGTGAGCTTGGTTTCATTGATTTCGCGGGTTCATCTATTGTTCACTCAGTGGGTGCTTGGGCCGGTCTTGTCGGCGCGATGTTGCTTGGACCCCGGATCGGTAAGTTCATTGAAGGTCGCCCGCAGGCGATCCCTGGCCACAACATGGCCATTGCAACTCTGGGTGCTCTGATCCTCTGGATCGGTTGGTATGGCTTCAACCCTGGCTCTGAGCTGGCGATGGACCAATACGTTCCCTACGTCGCTGTAACCACAACGTTGGCAGCTGCTGGCGGTGCCATTGCTGCAACTATCGTTTCCACAATGACTTCAGGCAAGCCTGATCTAACCATGATCATCAACGGCATCCTTGCCGGGCTTGTGAGTATTACCGCTGGTTGCGGCAACATGACTCTGGTCGGTTCCTGGATTGCTGGCGCCGTTGGTGGAATTATTGTTGTTTTCTCCGTCGCCGCTCTGGATTCAGCAGGAATTGATGATCCTGTGGGGGCTTTCTCTGTTCACGGTGTGTGTGGTGTTTGGGGCACGCTTGTCATCGGCCTTTGGGGCGTTGATGGGATGGATCCTGGTTCTGCAGGCATCGGTCTTCTCAACGGTGGTGGCATCAGTCAGCTCGGAATTCAAGCTGTTGGCTGTGCTGCCTACGCGATTTGGACATTGATCACCTGCTGGATTGCCTGGTCAATCATTGGTGGGTTGTTTGGTGGTATTCGCGTCACTGAGAAAGAAGAAATTGAAGGTCTTGATATTGGGGAGCACGGCATGGAGGCATACCCAGACTTTGCTTCTGCCAAGTGATCTGACAACGTTTTCAGCTGACTGCAGTTGAGTTCATCGGCACCCGCCTTTGGGCGGGTGCTTTTTTATGGCTGCAGGACCCATAGATTGGTCGCGACCGGTGCAGCCCCTTCGTTATGGACACCCGCGCGTTCAAGCGTTCTCTGCATCACTCCGAGCGCTACAACCGTCGGGGCTTTGGCCGCGCAGAAGAGGTGGCCGGCAGCCTTGAAGAGGCTTACAAGAGCGATCTGATTCAGAGCATCAGGGACAACGGTTATGTCCTTGAAGAGGGACGTGTGACGATCCGACTCGCCGAGGCCTTTGGGTTCTGCTGGGGAGTGGAGCGGGCGGTTGCCATTGCTTATGAGACCCGGCGCCACTACCCAACCGAGCGCATCTGGATCACTAACGAGATCATTCACAACCCCTCTGTGAATGCCCACTTGCGAGAGATGGATGTGCTTTTCATCGCTGTTGATGAGGGGGTGAAGGATTTTTCCGAGGTGGAGCGCGGGGATGTGGTGATCCTTCCGGCTTTCGGCGCCACGGTTCAGGAAATGCAGCTGCTCAATGAGCGGGGATGCCACATTGTTGACACCACCTGTCCTTGGGTTTCAAAGGTCTGGAACAGCGTTGAGCGACACAAGAAGCAGTCCTTCACCTCGGTGATCCACGGCAAGGTCAAGCACGAGGAGACCCTTGCAACCAGCTCGTTTGCCGGGACGTACCTGGTGGTACTGGATCTGGAGGAAGCGCAGCTTGTTTGTGACTACATCCTGGGCAACGGCGATCGAGACACTTTTGTGCGCCGCTTCGCAGGAGCGACCTCACCGGGTTTTGATCCCGACAGGGACCTGGTTCGCATTGGCGTGGCGAACCAGACGACGATGCTGAAAAGTGAAACCGAGGAAATCGGCCGCCTGTTTGAGCGCACCTTGCTGCGTCGCTACGGCCCCGATGAAATCAACGATCACTTTCTGGCGTTCAACACCATCTGTGACGCGACTCAGGAGCGTCAGGACGCCATGTTCTCGCTGGTCGATGAACCACTGGATTTGATGGTGGTAATTGGTGGTTACAACTCCTCGAACACCACCCATTTGCAGGAGATTGCTATCAGTCGGGGTATTGCCTCGGTGCACATTGATGCGCCTGAGCGCATTGGGCCGGGCAATAGCGTCGAGCACAAGCCCCTCGGTCAGGACCTCACTCGAATGGAGCCCTTCTTGCCTCAGGGGCAGTTGCGCATCGGCATCACCTCCGGGGCATCAACGCCTGACCGCGTGGTGGAGGGTGTGATTGATCGTTTGCTCTTCCTGGCTGCCGAGCAACCAGTGGAAGTGAGTGCGGAGGCACAAACCGGGGCTTAATGCTCCGTTACATTGGGCGCTCCACGGGACAAGACGCTCGACGTGACGCTCACGCTTCCCTATCGCCTACCGCGACAGCCGCGTCGTCCGATGGATGAAGGAGCGCTGCGCACCTACTCCAGTCGCTTTGCTGACGTGATGGAGATGCGTGCCCCCGTCAAGGAGGTGTCCTCCTACCTCGATGCCCATCAGGGCTGGTTCCGCCGTTGTGCTGCTCCGATGCAGGTGGCACCGCTGGGCCTCAACGGGTACCGACTCACTCTTGGGCGCTTCGGCAACTTTGGTTTTGAGCTGGAGCCCACCATCGCTTTGGAGCTGCTGCCCCAGCAACAGGGCATCTACCGGATTGAAACCATCGCAGAGCCCAATACCGACGCGGTGGCTGATGGTTATACGGTTGATTTTCAGGCGGCACTGGAGCTTCATCCCCAGGACGATTACACCCTGGTGCAATGGGATCTCGATTTGGAGGTTGTGATCCGTCTCCCTGCCTTCATCGGTGTTCTGCCTGAATCATTGGTTCAGTCGAGCGGCGATCACTTGTTGCGACAGATCGTGCGCCAAGTCTCCCGGCGGCTGACTTGGAAGGTGCAGGAGGACTTTCACGCCCACGCTGGGCTGAGCTGCCCCCCTCGACGCCGTGCTTTGTTCTGATTGGGTTTAGGCCCTAACGGTTTGTCCAGATCTTGTTGAGGATCTGCAGTCCGCTGATTCCTTGCCAAAGGAAAAGGGTCATCGTGAGCATGTTGAGACCCACGTGAGCCTTACGCGCGATCACGTTGCCTTGCTGCATCAGAGGCGAAAGTGACGCGGCCAGAGCGATCAGACCGGTCATGCCCAGGCCCACCAGCAAGTGAGAGCCGACAAATAGCTTGCCGTTGTTCAGGTAGGTCACGGCCATTCCGCCAAGGCTGCCGGTGACCATGACTGCAAGGACCACGCTGCCCATCAGGTAATGACGCTGCGCAAACTTGCCTTTGATCAGCGTCTTCCGCTCTTCGGCGGAGCCTGTCCTGGTTTTCTTGGCTTTGATGCCTAGGTAGAGGGCATAGCTTGAGGCTGCTAGTAGCGCCCCCATTAGCAGTGGGTGCAGGAAATTGAGATTGAAGACCAGAGCCTCGGGCATGAGATCGGGGTCGGATCAGGCGACGCTACCGGGCCGCCGGTTCAGTGCAGGAAGTGGCGCCGGCCAGTCAGCACCATCGCCACGCCGGCGGCATTGCAAGCTGCGATTGAGTCTGCGTCGCGTTTGCTGCCCCCAGGCTGAATGACTGCACGAATTCCTCGACTGGCCGCCAGCTTGACGGTGTCGTCAAATGGGAAGAATCCGTCGCTGGCCAGTACGGCACCGTTGACGTTCTCTCCTGCTGCAGCCAAGGCAATCTCGGCTGACCCCACTCGGTTCATTTGACCGGCTCCCACCCCCAGGCTCTGGCCGGCTTTGGCCACGACGATGGCGTTGGAGCGAACGTGGCGTACCACGCGCCAGGCAAAGCGCAGATCCTGCATCTCCTCGCTATCGGGATGGCGCTCGGTCGCCACCTGCCAGTCCTCGGGTGCATCACCGATCTGATCGCGTTCTTGCATCAGTACGCCTCCGAGGACTGAGCGCAGCTGCTGATTGCTGGCCTGGGCGCTTGCGGTCGAGGGCAGTTCCAGCAGGCGCAGGTTCTTCTTGGCACTGAGCAGTTCGCGGGCTTTTGAGGTGATTTCGGGGGCGACGATGCATTCGAGGAATAGTCCCTCCAAGCTGGCGCATGCGGCCTCGTCCAGGGGGTGGTTGAGGGCAACGATCCCCCCGAAGGCCGAGACCGGATCAGCTGCGATGGCGCGCGCAAGGGCATCGGCACTGTTGCTGCCGGTGGCAACGCCGCAGGGGTTGGTGTGTTTGATCACCACTGCTGCTGGGCCATCGGCTGCCGGGAATCGCTCCACAGCAGCCTGGGCCGCATCGAGATCCAGCAGGTTGTTGTAGCTGAGTTCTTTTCCTTGCAATTGTCTGGCTGCTCCCCAACCCTGGTTGCTGCTGAACCAGCCGGCGCTCTGATGCGGGTTCTCGCCGTAGCGCAGGCTCTGGCGCAGAGGCAGTTCCAGCTTCAGTGCAGTGGCCTGATCAGCTCCGCCATCGCCTTGCAGTTGCTGCTCCAGCCAGCGACTGATGGCACGGTCATAGCTGGCGGTGTGCTGGAAGGCCTCAAGCGCCAGCTGTTTACGTAGAGCCAGCGGTATGGGACCTGCTGCAAGCGCTTCCAGGAGGCGTTCGTATTGAGTGGGGCTGGTCAGAACACTGACGTGGGCATGGTTCTTGGCTGCGGCCCGCACCATTGCTGGCCCGCCGATGTCGATCTTCTCAATCGCTTCTTCCCAGCGCACATCTGACTTGGCGATCGTGGCTTCAAACGGGTAAAGGTTCACCACCACCAGCTCGATCGGAGGGATTTGCTGTGCCTCCAGATCAGCCTGATCGGCTGCTTCGCTGGGGCGCGCCAGGATGCCTCCATGCACCCGTGGGTGCAGCGTCTTGACTCGTCCGCCAAGGATTTCGGGAGCACCGGTGTGCTCTGCCACCTTGGTCACGGGCAGGCCTGCATCCGCAATGCATTGCGCTGTACCACCGCTGGAGAGCAACTGAAAGCCGTGCTGCTCCACCAGAGCTCGCGCAAGGGGCTCCAGTCCCTCCTTGTTGGACACACTCAGCAGTGCCAGACGGGCCATGGGGTTTGGATCAGATTGCAGGTGGCCATGGACGGAGATGGCCGACTCTGATGGTATGGGGCTGACTTCACTGCCTTTGCCCTTGCATCTGATCCTTCTGCACGGCTGGGGTGCCAGCGGCGATGACCTGTTGCCTGTGGGCCAGGAACTCACCAGAGCGTTGGGCTTATCCGACGGTGCTGTGACCCTGAGGGCCCTTGAGGCGCCTGATGTGCATCCCGCTGGCGGTGGTGCTCGCCAGTGGTATGACCTCAATACGCCTGGCTGGCCTGGCATTCCTGAGGCTGTGGCTGACCTTGGCCTTCGGCTGGATCAGGAACTGGCGGCAGCCGGTGATGAACCAGTGGTGGTTCTGGGTTTTTCCCAGGGGGCCGCCATGGCCTTAGAGGCCGCCATGCCGCGACCTTGTGCTGCTGTGATTGCATGCAGCGGTTACCCCCATCCAGGCTGGAGCCTGGATGGATCAGTGGCAGTGCCGTTGCTGGTTCTGCACGGACAGGATGATCAGGTGGTTCCTGTGGCAGCAGCCGAGGCAATCGCGACCATGGTGAGGTCAGCAGGCGGAAGGGTGGACTGCCAGGTGCTGAGCGGTGGTCACACAATTAGCCAGGAGGCCTTGCAACACATGGCAAGGTTCCTCAAGGATCTAGGGCTGCAGCCTGTCCAGGCGAATGCCTGAACGAACGGCCTGATTCAGACGAAGGCGTACTCGTACTCCTCCATCTCCTCCCAGTCATCGGCGATGGCTTCGAGCCCAGCGAAGATGGTCTCCTCACCCACCGAATCAACGATCGAGCGCAGAGAGGGGAAGAGGAAGTGGTTCTCCTCGGCGTACTGGGCACTGAACAATCCCTTTTCGCCCCAGAAAAAACGGTCCGTTGTGTGCTCATTGCGGCGAACGTTCAACAGAGCGGGCGGAACCAGTCCTGCCTCTGCGATGTAGCGGCGAGCGGCGGTAACAGGCTTGTATTCCCCGGTCTCAAGGTGATGGGTGGACACATGCGCTAAGACACGCTGTCCGGCCAGACGACGGCGACTGATGCGCTTGCGCTTTTTGGACATGTGAGGAGCTCCGGGTAGGTGAACGAGTCAGGGAGAAGACATGAATGGCCAGTCGATCAAGACCTGCTGCGAGGAAGCCCTCAGCAGGATGTGTCGATATGGACAGGGCGACGCAGGAACGTCTTTGGACCGCGTCAGAGGGGAGCAACGGATGTGCCGTTGCCGCGGCGCGCGCAGGCCGCCTCGGCGGCATCGCCAAAGACCTTCCACAGGCCGTGACAGCGAATCTTGGGTTCGGTTCTGGATGCCTCCGGCATGATGCAGGGCCCCGCTTGAAACTTGTCATAACAGGAAGGGGGGCACGGCAGTATACCACCGTGCCCCTTTGGTTTGCGATGTCTAGCGCGACTTGGCGGCGCTGATCAGCGCGTCGACAGCCGACGCATTGGCATCGATATGCGCCGCAACAACAGCTTTGATGTCCTCGCCGTTCGATGAAACCCGATAGACGCGCGCGCCGGCATAGACGCCGTCTTCGCCATCGGTCCCGGGCTGTTCACGGCGGTCAAAAGGAATCCGCATCGACGGATCCGTAAAGTAGAGACTGCCGTCCGAATGACAGATGATATCGTTCGGCCGGTTGAAGCGGCGTCCTTCAAACCGATCGACAAGCACCGAAACGGTACCGTCATGCTCTGCCCGCAAAATGCGGTTGCCTTCACCCTCACACTGAACGAGCCGACCCTCGAGGTCGA
>CAJWXK010000057.1 GCA_913048995.1 uncultured Synechococcus sp.
CGCAAGCTCGAACCCCAGCAGGTGGCTGCCAAAAACGCTCGTGGCTGCCTCTCGCAGCTCGACGCCATCTACGGCTCCGACGGCTGCCCCCTTCGCTTTTGCTCCTACAACGAGATTGGGCCGCTGCCAGAGCAGAACAGCTTGATCCCCTGAACCGAACCACCAGCCGAACAATCGATTGGGGCTTACCCCTGACCTTGGGTGATGACCGAACCGCATGGTTCGGGGCCTACGGTCCCGACCAAGCTGGGGACTGCATACGGTGAGTTCAATTCGACGTTTTCTCACCAACCGTGATGCAACCGACCGCTGAGCAATTCACCGAACAGGCCTGGGGCGCCGTGGTGGCGGCTCAGGGCCTGGCACAGCAACACCGCCAGCAACAGCTGGAGAGCGAGCACCTGTTCCTGGCCCTACTGCAGCAAAAGCAGGGACTAGCCGGACGGATTCTGGAAAAAGCCGGGGCGCAACCCAGCAAGTTACAGACCCAGGTGGAATCGCACCTACAACGTCAACCCAGCCTTGGGCGAGCCCCTGACAACGTCTACCTGGGCAAGGGACTACAAAGCCTGCTGCAGAACGCCGACAACTTCAAGCAGGAGTTCGGCGACAGCTACATCTCAGTGGAGCACCTGCTACTGGCCTTAGCCGCGGATGAACGGTGTGGTCGTGAGCTGCTACAAGCTGCTGGAGTTCAGAAAAAGGGACTGCAGGAGGCCATTCAAGCCGTACGCGGTAGCCAACGAGTCACCGATCAGAACCCTGAAGGCACCTATGAATCGCTGCTGAAATACGGACGGGACCTGACTGCAGAAGCCCGCAACGGCAAACTTGACCCCGTGATCGGCCGTGATGAAGAAATCCGCCGCACGATACAGATCCTCTCGCGACGCACCAAGAACAACCCGGTCCTGATCGGTGAGCCCGGTGTCGGCAAGACCGCCATTGTCGAAGGACTGGCTCAGCGCATCGTCAACGGTGATGTGCCATCGGCGCTGCAGAACCGTCAGCTCATCGCCCTTGACATGGGTGCCTTGATCGCGGGAGCGAAATACCGCGGCGAATTCGAGGAACGACTGAAAGCGGTACTCAAGGAGGTCACTTCCAGCGAGGGACAGATCATCTTGTTCATCGATGAGATCCACACCGTCGTGGGTGCAGGCGCCACTGGCGGAGCTATGGATGCCAGCAACCTTCTCAAGCCAATGCTGGCCCGTGGGGAACTTCGCTGCATCGGTGCCACCACGATCGATGAACACCGCCAACACATTGAGAAAGATCCAGCTCTGGAGCGACGTTTCCAGCAGGTCTTTGTCGATCAGCCCACGGTGGAGGACACCGTCTCGATTCTCCGCGGCCTCAAGGAGCGTTATGAGGTGCACCATGGTGTGCGGATTGCGGACTCCGCCCTCGTCGCTGCAGCTGTGCTCAGCAACCGCTACATCGCTGATCGATTCCTGCCGGACAAAGCGATTGATCTGGTGGATGAATCCGCCGCTCGACTGAAGATGGAGATCACCTCCAAGCCAGAGGCGATCGATGAGATCGACCGCAAGATTCTGCAGCTTGAGATGGAGAAGCTGTCTCTTGGCCGTGAATCCGACAGTGCCAGCCTCGAGCGACTCGAGCGCATCGAGCGGGAACTGGCCGAACTGGCGGAACAGCAAAGCAGCCTCAATGCCCAGTGGCAAAAGGAAAAAGGTGCCATCGATGAGCTGCAGGCCCTCAAGGAAGAAATTGAGCAGGTGCAGCTGCAGGTGGAGCAAGCCAAACGCAGTTATGACCTCAACAAGGCCGCCGAACTGGAGTACGGCACCTTGAGCGAGCTGAACCGCAAGTTGGAATCCAGCGAAGCGGAACTGGCCAGCAGCGAGAGCGACGGACACCAGCTGCTACGCGAGGAGGTCACGGAAGAAGACATTGCTGAAGTCATTGCCAAGTGGACCGGTATTCCGGTGAGCAAGCTGGCGCGGTCGGAAATGGAGAAGCTGCTTGAGCTCGAACAACATCTGCATCAGCGAGTGATCGGCCAAAGCGAAGCCGTCAAGGCCGTGGCCGATGCCATTCAGCGCTCCCGGGCCGGACTCTCCGATCCCAACCGACCGATCGCCTCATTCCTGTTCCTTGGCCCCACCGGAGTGGGCAAGACCGAGCTGAGCAAAGCCCTGGCCAATCAGCTCTTTGACAGCGATGACGCCATGGTGCGCATCGACATGAGTGAATACATGGAGAAGCACGCGGTCAGCCGGCTGATCGGTGCGCCTCCCGGATATGTGGGCTTTGAAGAGGGCGGCCAGCTCACAGAAGCAGTGCGACGCCGTCCCTATGCCGTGATCCTTTTTGACGAGGTGGAAAAAGCCCACCCAGATGTCTTCAATGTGATGCTGCAAATCCTTGATGACGGCCGGGTCACAGACAGCCAGGGACGCACGGTTGATTTCACCAACACCGTGCTAATCCTCACAAGCAACATCGGCAGCCAGTCGATCCTGGAGCTCGGTGGCGATGACAACCGCCATGCCGAACTGGAGCAGAGGGTCAATGACGCCTTGCGGGCGCAATTTCGCCCTGAGTTCCTTAACCGACTCGATGAATCAATCATCTTCCACAGCCTGCGAGTTGAGGAACTTCGTCAGATCGTTGATTTACAGGTGAAACGACTGGCCAAACGGCTCGACGATCGCAAGATCACCCTCTTACTCAGCGCTGATGCTGGGCAATGGCTTGCCAACGCCGGGTACGATCCGGTCTATGGCGCACGTCCGCTCAAACGGGCCATCCAGCGTGAATTGGAGACCCCGATCGCCAAGGCGATCTTGGCTGGACGCTACGTCGAGGGCAGCACCGCACGGGTGGATGTGGAGAACGAGCAGCTGCGCTTCTCCTGACCAGAAGGAGAGATCCATCGACCAGCTTTCAAGAGAAGGAACCCATGCACTGGAGTCCAATACTCTCCAACAACCTGTTTATTAGCTCCATCAACAAGCGCAGATACGGTTGCTCGGACCACTCAGCATCAGCTGCGGACTGGAGCAACCACATCTGCGACGGTGAACATCTTCTAAAGCATCAAGCCAAGTTAGTGAAATCTTCGATAGCAAAGACCCCATCCCCACCGATTACGGCATCGAACTGCGGTGCTCGGGCGACCACCTCCTCCGCCGTTGCACTGCCTAAGAGCACATCACTGGCAGCGCTGATCAAACTCTGATCCCCCTGGCTGTCGTTGGAGAGAGCCCAGAACATCATTCCGCCCAGTCCTGCTTCCTGAACAAAGCTGGCTTTTCCAGCGATGGTCGCGGTGGTCTCCATCGAGCTCCAGATCAAGGCATCCTCGTTGTATGCAAAGGCCGCCTTGCTGCTGTCATCCCAGATCAGCTGGTACTGCTCACCCTCAACGCCGGTGAGAATGTCCTTGTAGTCATAATTACCTGCCTCAAAAGAGCCTGATGCCTGCCGAGCATCTCCGCTCTGCAAGTAGCCGTAGCCATCAGAAGACTGGACGCCGCCCCAGGCACGGGTGTAGGCAGGAGCACCTAGAACCACCTTATCGCGATCCACACCGGCATTATCAAATTGAGCAATGGCAGTGACAACGTCATAGCCACCTGCATCAGCAGTCATGGCAGCCTGATGACCCGTCGTCGGCTCCCAGCCGCCGTGAAAGTCATAGGTCATCACGTTGTAAAAATCGACGTAAGGATCGATTCCCTCAAGGTTGAGATTGGCAAGTTTCTCGTATCCACCTGCTGTAGCAATCGAGACCTCATACTCCTGGCCCATGACAAGCTCCAGAGCATCGAGCTTGTCGCGCAGCAGTGCCAGTGTCGCCTCAAAGTTGACACCATCGTTGGCGCTGACGGCGTTTCCAGCCTTGCCGCCACCGCCGGGGTATTCCCAGTCGAAGTCAACAACGGAAAAGAACTCGTAAGCCTTCAGGGTCTCAATGATGCTGTCGGTGAACGCCTCACGATCAGCGGGAGAGTCCACCGCCAGACTGAATTCATCGGAAAGTGTCCAGCCGCCTAGAGCAAGACCAAGATTCAACTCGGGGTTAAGTTGCTTGAGCAACTCAAATTGACGCAGGTTGCCGGCCAGAGCGTCAGGGCTCTCCCAGCTCACAGGCACGCCTGTGACGATCACTGAGCCATCGGCCTTCACCGTGGCGGTGAAGTCGTCTCCATTGTCGTAAAGGGCCCGGCGATCAGCAGACAATGCCGACCATTCCGTGCTGCTGAAGGTCTGGCTGACCTGCTCGGAGTGGGAGAAGCGCTTATCGGTAGCGGCCCAGGAGTCGAACAGAGAGACATCACCTGTTGATGTCACATCAAAAAAGCTGTAGTTGATGTGGGTTAGCGGAGCGACATCGATGTCCTGCACCAGAAAGTCACGGCTGTAGATGCCCCATTCCTCGAAGTAAGCCACGATCCGCTGCTCAGGATCAGCCGCTGATGAATTGGCCGGAGCCAGACCATCAACCAGCGGCATCACATCAACCGGGATCTGCATGGAGGTGGAGTCTTCAACCGACTCAACGTCATCCAGCTCGTCCACTTCGATCTCGCTGAGCAAATCATCCAACTCTGCATCGACTTGAAGCTCTGCATCGACCTGAGACAAAGCATCTGCGTTCTCTTCCAGCTCGCCTTCAGCAGCAGGTGCTGCGATGGTCGCGTCACCAGCTACAAAAAACAGGGCATTGGTGAGCTCACCGCTATTGGGCAACCCCACACTCTCGGCATTGAAGCTGACATCAATGCTGCCGCCAGCAGCAATGCTGTTGTTCCAAGCCGACGGACGCAAGGTCACTTGAGTGAGTCCATCGCCAAGGCTTTGCAGCTGCACCTCGGTGGACCAGCTCTGGAAATTGGTATGCGGGGTGATGAAGCTCAGCTCCCAGTTCTCCAGAGGCTCGTCGCTGGTGTTGCTGATGTTGAGCACTCCGCTCATCCCACCCCACCAGAGATTGCCCGCGACAGTGACATCAAGATCAGCGATGGAGTCAGCTGCAACAGGAGCCTGCTCATCTGCGAGCGGAGCCGATGTGATGACAGCCTCCGATACGTTCAGCTCCAGCGGACTTTCGATGTCGGAAGGCGACTGATCTGCAGGAGACTGAGCATCAGATAACGGCTCGAATGTTTCCGGCTCAGGCGTCGTCTGCTCAGGACTTGCTTCCATCAGCAGCATTGACGTATCCATCGGCGACATGGTGTTCGAGCCTTCGACCGCCCCCGCTGCAAAAAAGAGCTCATCGCTCAGCACACCACTATTGGCTAGGCCATTGCTCACCGCGTTGAAGCTGATCGCAATGCTCTGGCCAGCGGCGATGCTGCCATTCCAGCTGGCCGGAGTCAGCGTGATGCGATTGATCCCATCAGCCAGCGGTTCGATCTCAGCAGCACCGGCCCAGCTCTGAAACTCTGAGTGTGGTGTGTCGAAGCTGACCGACCAGTTCTCAACCACTTGATCACTTGTATTGGTAATCGTCAGCGAGCCGCTCATGCCACCCCAATACAGATCCCCAGCGACTGAGAGCTGCAGCGGACCGTTGGTAGTCGCCATTGGCATTCCGTCCATGGCCATCGCGCTGGCCATGGCGTTCTGAAAGCCGTCACCACCGTCAATACCGGTGACATCCTCACTATTGATCATCATCTCCATGGGCATACTGCCCCGTTCCATGATCAACCGCGCGCTTTCTTCCGGGGTCGTGGGGGTTCCAGGAGCTTCACCGCTTGCTGTCACAAAAGCCCCCTGACGTACCTGATCGCCGTCGGTGGGTCCCCCCTCCGGAGTAAAAAGGCCCTCTCGGGAAACCAGCGAAAGCTGAGCAGGCTGAAAACCAAATGCTCGATCAAGCAAATCTTCTTCAATCTGATCAAAGTGGAATTCAAGGTTGGCACCAACGAGCTCCTCTTTCTGAACGTCCTTGAAGACAAATGTCTGACCAATAGGTTCTGAGCGGATCACCAGATCAGCGCCGTCATTCTCAACAATCAGTCGCTCACGAGTTCCGAAGTACAGGAAGTTAATCTTGTCAGTCAGAGGGTTAAAATTATCAACGGTAGTAACACTGTCCTGCTCATGGGAGCGGATATAAACCGTTGCTGGCTGACCTGGGCTAGCCACAGCAAAGGCGGGCCCAAGGCGGTTCTCCCAGGAGAAGACTCCACCAATGTCACCACGGAGATGCTCATTACCGACTGGGGCAAAGTTGGCCTCACTGAGCTGACTCCACTGAATCCCCTCTCCATCAGGCCCAAGAATGCGCTGAAATTGATCCTGCTGCCAGGGGTAAACAATGGTTGCTGTTCCGTCAATATCCTGGCCAAGGATCAAACTATGGACAGAAATATTGCCAAAATCAAGCTGATCAGTATCGGCATTGAAGTTGACAATATCTTGATTGAAGTCACCGACTTTGACGAGTGCCATTGGTGGAACTGAAAGACTCATCAAGCTTGCTGACAGCAGTGCGCGGCTGTACCCCTTCATTCGGGGGGTTTCCGCTCTGATTCAGTCATAATTTCTGAGCACTCATGACAACTTAAGCCGAGACTCAGCTATTACTCAGGCCATCGTTCTTAATCCACCAGATGACGGCGCACACCCTCTGCTGCCGCTGCAGTGCGGTCGCGCACATGCAGTTTCTGAATGATGGATTGCACATGGCCCCGGGCTGTGGTTTCCGCAATATGCAACTGCGCGCCAATCTCCCTATTGGTGAGCCCTTCACAAACCAGGCGGAGAACTTCTGCTTCACGCTGCGTGAGTTGAGGATGATCATGGGGCAACTGCTCACGCAGCACAAAGGACGCCACCGGATCAACAAAGCGAAAGCCGCCGATCACCGCCTCTAGTGCTGCCACCACTAGGGCAACATGAAGACCACGCTGGGTCAGCAGCGCATCGCATGGACCATGCAGCGCGCGGCGTAGAACGACAGGATCCAGCGATGCCAAGGTGAGCACTGTTGATACCACCGGGGCAGCTGACGGCCTGTCCTTCAGCTGACGCACGAGCTCAAGGCCGGAACCGTCATCAAGCTGTTCACTAACAAAGGCGAGGACGGGCTGATTCACCGCAGCAATCAACGTCAGCGCCTCATCCGGGCGCGTGCAAATCCCCAGCAACTGATCGGGATTACGGGTATGCGCCAGGGCAAAGCTGGTGGCCAGGGCCAGGGCAAAGGGGCGGTTACTGGTGCAGACCAGGACCTTGTGGTCGATTGACAGCAGCTGCAGATCACGTGTCAGAGCATCCAGCTCGGCATCCACCCGCAATTGCATGGGCTCGCTCGGCTGCAATCAACACTCACCCATGTGTAGCTCCGGTCGGGGAACCTAAAGGCACCGATGCAACCAAAATCCCCAGCCTTAATGGCCTCAGCTGAAGGATGGGCTTCAGTGCGGGCCGGCGATCGCATTAATCCGTTCAGCCAGGGTGCGATCAAGGCTGGAGATGCCGCCCAGATCATGGGTAACGAGATCAATGGTCACCCGGTTCCAAACATTGCTCCAGTTGGGGTGATGGCCCATGGCCTCCGCCGCCAGCGCCACCCGGCTCATGAAGCCGAAGGCCTCTGAGAAGTCAGCGAAGCGCAGCTCACGGTGGAGCATGCCCTCCTTGAGCTTCCAGCCCGGCAGCTGTTGCGGTAATGCTTCGCATTCACTGGGGCTGAGGAGAGCGTCGGCCATGACACGGAACCTGAGAACAGGCTGGTTCTAACCCTCAAAAGCCAAGACCACCAAGAGGTCCGTGTCCCAGAGCCATGGGACAACCCACCTGGGAGCCCAACAGGGCGCCGAGAGGCACCGCCCAGCTGCGGCCATCGTCTCGGGAAGCCGCGTAACCCAGCCCTCCACCAGCCAGGCCACCCAGCAACCGTCCGATATTGCAACGCCGCTGACTCTGTAGCGGATCACTGGTCAGTGGCTGCGAAAGGCTGATGTCGTAGCTGCCATTGTCATCTTCGTCGTCCCAGTCATCGAGTTCGTAAACCGCAAGCATCGGGGCCTCAGAGAGAACCGCACGGCGGTTCTCCCAGGCTTGGTGATTGGGATGGGCCGCCATCGGTGAGAACAAGCTGCTGCTGCCAACAAGGCAAAGACTCCCGGCCACAGGCACGGCGAAATCAAGCAAACGCATGGCAGTGGTGAAACGCAGCACTACTCTTCGCCCGAGATACGTCTGAGCTGCGTCTCACCGGTGGCCTCTCTGCTGGGGAATGCAGCCGATGTCACATCACCGTCACACCTAACGCGTACATGGCCTCCATCGCACTGCTCGGCACCGGGCTCCTCGGTACCGCGATCGGCCAGCGCTTATTGCAGCGCGGCCACCAGCTGCGGGTCTGGAACCGCACGGCAACCAATACCGCCACCCTGGTGGATGCCGGGGCCACCAGCATCGACCAGCTCAAAGGGGCTACCAGCGGCTGCGACACCGTCATCAGCGTGCTGCGCGATGGCCCCTGCAGCTCTTCAGTCATCGCTGAACTGGCGGACCTAGGCGGCGCCACACTGATTGGAATGGGAACCATGGGCATCAGTGAAAGCCGTGCCCTCGAGCTGCAAGTCCAGCAACAGGGCGGCTCTTACCTGGAAGCCCCCGTCCTCGGGAGTAAGCCAGAAGCCCTCAAGGGAACATTGCTGGTCATGGCCGGCGGCGGCGAGGAGACATTTCAAAAGCAACAACCATTGCTGGCTGATCTGAGCAACCAACCCAGGCTGATGGGCCCTGTGGGGAGCGGCATGGCGAGCAAGTTGGCGCTCAACCAACTCATCGCCAGCCTCACCCACGGATTCTCTGTGGCGCTGCGATTGATTCAGGCCGCTGATGTTCCGGTTGAGCAGTTCATGGAGGTGCTGCGTCCCTCGGCGGTGTATGCACCGACCTACGACAAAAAACTGGAGCGGATGCTCAGCGGGCACTACAGCAGCCCCAACTTCAGCACCGCGTTGCTACGCAAGGATTTGGCTCTTTTCCTGCGTGAGAGCAGCACCCTCGGCGTTAATGCTGGAGGACTGGAGTCACTGCTAGTCCTGCTCGAAGAGGGGAGCGGCAGTGATCTTGATGGATTGGACTACTGCGCCCTGCATCAGCTCACCGCTGCAGGCTGAGGGGCCTGCAGCCTCTCCACCTTGTCCCTGAGGTAGGTCAAGAACGGATCTGCTGAGAGTGCCGCACCACTGACCTGATGGACCAACTGCTCCGCATTGACGCTGCGCCCCAGAGGCCAGACATAGCGGCCCAGCCATTGGCGCAACAACTGCTCCTCTCCAGCGGCAATCCGCTCATGCAGTGGACCAAGCTCAGCAACCATCGCCTCGCTGAGCTGAGCACTGATCAAGTGTCCCAGTGCATATGAGGGGAAGTATCCGAACATACCTTCAGCCCAGTGGATGTCTTGCAAACACCCTTCGCGGTCGCTTGTGGGGATCAGCCCGAGAAGCTGCTCAAAACGCTGGTTCCACTGCTGCGGTAGTTCCTCTACTGGCAACCCCCCCTCTAAGAGAGCCAACTCGAGCTCATAACGAAGCACGATGTGAAGGCAATAGCTCAGTTCATCAGCCTCGACGCGGATGTACCCCGGCCGCATTGGGTTAAAAGCGCGCCAGAACTCATCGGAACAGCCCCAGGGATCTTGAGTGAGGGTCTGGCAGAAGCGGGGGTACCAAAGGGCAGCAAAGGCCTGGCTACGCGCTACGCGACATTCCCAAAACAGGGACTGGGATTCGTGGACCCCCATGGATGTGGCATCTCCCAGGGGCCAGGGGAAGCACTGGGGCCGATCACGGGGCAAACCCTGCTCATAGAGCGAATGCCCCCATTCATGGGCTGCCGCAAGGAAACAGGAAAATGGCTGGCCCTCGACCACGCGGGTCGTGATTCGGAAATCGTTCGGGCCAAGAGTGCAGGAGAAGGGGTGGGCCGAACTGGAGGCATGACACCGCTGTGGGTCATACCCCCAGCTGCTCAGCAGCTCACTGCAAAGCTGATCCTGCAGAGGTGGTAGAAGCTCCGGGGCTGCAGCTGCAGGCTGCTTGCTGGCCATCACCTGATCCAGCAATGGCGGCAGTTCCCGCTTGAGCGGTGCAAAAAGCTGCTCCAGACGTCCCTTGCTGATGTCTGGCTCAAACGGCTGCGCCAAGATCTCCCAAGCGCTACGACCAGGCGGTTCAGCAGGCCGCAGCTGACTGGCCTGTTCTAGGCGCAGGTTGATGAGTTGCTTGAGCGCTGGCGCAAAGGTGACAAAAGTGTCAGTACGCCTGGCCTCCTGCCAAATTGCATTTCCATGGGACTGTGCACGTGTGAGAGCACCCACGAGATCAGGGTCGAGGCAGCGGCGACGATCCAGCTCAAGGCGCAGCAGCTCAAGGTTGCGATCAGGTCCCGACGCTTCAGATTCACTAGCTTCTGACTCAGCGGCTTCCAACAGATCGGAATATTCATCACTGGTCTGACGCTGATGCAGCTGGGCTGCCAACAGGGCCAGCTGCTCACCGCGCCAGGGGGCTGACGCGGCAGGCATCACGGTGTTCTGATCGAAATAAAGGGTGCTGCTAATCGATGCCAGCAAGCGGGTCTGCTGGAGGTAGTCCCTCAAAGGCTGCAGCGCCTTCACCAATCAGGCCTCTGGGCGTGCTTCCGCAAAGATCTTGGCCAGGATTTCGCCGGCTCCCTGGCTACGCAACAGTTCAGCCAGCTGGTTGCCGATCGCCTCCGGATCATCCACCGACCCGCGTACCTCATCACGAATCAGCTGGAGGCCATCCAGGCTCGCCACCATTCCAGTAAGCACGAGCATGCCTTCGTCATCAAAGCGACTGTTCACACCGATCGGCACTTGGCACCCTCCTTCAAGGGTGCGCAGAAAGGCCCGTTCAGCGAGGCAGCGCAAGGCTGTCGGGCGGTGCTCCAATACCTTGATGCTGGCTAGCACCTCGGCATCTCCATCACGGCACTCGATCCCCAGAGCGCCCTGACCCACGGCATGTAAAGAGATGGAGGGTGCAATCAGTTCATGGATGCGATCACCCAAACCAAGCCGGCCAAGGCCGGCAGCCGCCAAAATTAGACAATCAAACTGACCTGAATCCAGCTTTTCAAGACGGGTGATCACGTTGCCCCGTACATCCTTGAACGTGAGATGCGGGTAATGGTGACGGAGCTGAGCCAGACGGCGCAGAGAGCTGGTGCCCACCACACTTCCCTCCGGCAGGGTCGCCAGTGTCTTGTCCTTATTTTTGGCATGCATCACTAGTGCATCCGCAGGATCCTCCCGTTCAGTCACGCAGCCCAGCATCAAACCTTCAGGGAGGTTGGTGGGAAGGTCCTTGAGGCTGTGAACCGCAATGTCAGCCCGGTTAACCAGCATCTGAGCCTCAAGCTCCTTCGTGAACAGCCCCTTGTCACCAATTTTGGCCAAGGCCACATCCAGGATCTTGTCGCCCTGGGTAGCCATGGCCTCGATGCTGATCTCCATGCCGCTGTGGGCCTTGATGAGCTCGTCCCTTACCCACTCGGTCTGGACCATGGCCAGCTGACTGCGTCGTGAAGCGATGCGCAGGTTCTCGAGGGCCATGGGTCA
>CAJWXK010000058.1 GCA_913048995.1 uncultured Synechococcus sp.
TGTACAGCCACTCATCGAGGGAAGCAGCTTCCCAGATGGGGTAGAAGTGCAGGCCGATGGCGTTGCTGGAAGGAACAACAGCACCAGAGATGATGTTGTTGCCGTAGAGCAGGGAGCCGGCGACAGGCTCGCGGATGCCGTCGATATCAACCGGGGGAGCGGCGATAAAGGCAACGATGAAGCAGGTGGTAGCAGCCAGCAGGGTGGGGATCATCAGAACACCGAACCAACCCACATAGAGGCGGTTGTCGGTGCTGGTGACCCACTCGCAGAACTGATTCCACGCAGAGGCGCCGGAGCGCTGCTGAATGGTGGTTTGCATGAGTCCGTTAGGAATCGGGATAGATGACGGTTAACCGTCCGTTACATCGTAACGGAAGATTGCGGAATGTATCCCTCTCTTAAGGAGTCTCAGGTGTCCGGGTCCGCCTGGCCGTAGTGCAGGCCAGCGAACTGCCGCTCCACGGCTGTGATCTGAGCTTCTGAAAGCAGGGGCGGCTCCCCCAGCACGCGGGCCTGCAGATACATGCGCGCCAAGGTTTCCACCTCGATCGCCAGCGCCAGAGCCTGTTGAAGATCAACGCCCAGAGCCACCTGGCCGTGATGGGCCATCAAGCACGCCCGCCGATCCTGCAACGCCTCAAGCGCCAGATCAGAAAGCTCCTGGGTCCCAAACGTGGCGTAGGGGGCGCAACGCACCGAAGCCCCACCGGCGACCACGACCATGTAGTGAAAGCTTGGAATCGCCAGGCCATGGCAGGCCAGAGCCGTGGCATGAACCGAATGGCAGTGGACCACGGCTCCGGCCTCAGGGCGCTGACGCAGCAGGTCGGCATGCAGCCGCCATTCCGATGAGGGGCGGCGACGGCTCCCTCCTTCCAGAGACCGTCCATCGACATCAATCGCCACCGGGTCCTCGAGCCCCATCTGCTCATAGGGCAGGGAGCTGGGAGTGATCAGCAACCCCCCAGGGATACGCAACGAGAGGTTGCCGCTGGTGCCCTGGTTGATGCCGCTGGCATTCATGGTCCGGGCAGTCGCCACCAGCTGCTCCCGCTCCTGCTGCAGCTCCATGACATCGCCTGCGCTCAGCCCATGGCTAGCACCAGCGCTGCAGCTGGCGATCGCGAGGCAGATAAAGCGGATGCAGTGGTGCTCCCTGACGGCTGAGGCCGAGGCAATACCAAGGGCTGAGCTGCCGGCGCACCTGGTCGGCGCGTGCGAACTCCTGACCGGTGTTGCCCCAAGCCGCAACGATCAGGTCCGCTCCTGCAGCGAGGGACAACAACCAGCGATCGTTCTCTGGACCGATCGGATCCACCACGCGTTTGAGTTGGGCAGGATCACGGCTGCGCCAAGCGAAGAGATTGGCCAGCCTGAGGCCAGCAAATCCCCAGCGTTGGGCAAACCCAATGCAGCGTCTGAGGGTGGGGTCATCAATGCGGGCATCCGCCCGGCTGGGGTTGAGCCCTACCACCAACAACTCGCCGCGGCCCGAACGCCAGCGGCGCCAAAGCCCATAGCGATAGCGGCCGCAGCGACTCAAGACCGCATCGGCCTCAGTCCAGGGCTCCATAGAGCCCCCGCAGCCCCGCTTCACTGGCGCTGGCCACGCCCTTCTCGGTGATCAGCGCACTCACCAGCCGCGCCGGCGTCACATCAAACGCTGGATTGAACGCCTCACTGCCATCGGGAATGAGCTGCACAGCAAGCAACTCCTCGCCGCCATCGACGCGACCGCCGATATGGCTCACTTCGCGGGGGGAACGCGCCTCGATGGGCACCTCAGCCACCCCGTCACCAAGGCTCCAATCAATCGTCGACGCCGGCAAAGCCACATAAAACGGAATGCCGTTGTCATGGGCAGCCAGGGCCTTGAGATAGGTGCCGATCTTGTTGCAGACATCACCCCGGGCCGTGGTGCGATCGGTTCCGACGATCACAGCATCCACCTGACCGTGCTGCATGAGGTGCCCGCCGGCGTTATCGACAATGACGGTGTGGGGCACCCCCTCACGCCCCAGCTCATAGGCCGTAAGGCTGGCCCCCTGATTGCGAGGGCGGGTTTCATCCACCCAAACGTGGACGTTGAGCCCGGCCCGGTGGGCCTTATAGATCGGAGCAAGAGCGGTGCCCCAGTCCACCGTCGCCAGCCAGCCGGCATTGCAGTGGGTCAACACGTTGAAAGGCTGGCCCTCTTTCTCAGGCGGTCGGGCTGCCGCCAGCTGCTGAAACAACCCCAGGCCGTGCTCACCGATGGCTTCACACATGGCCACGTCTTCATCCGCGATGCGACCCGCTTCCTGCTTGGCAGCATCAGCTCGCTGCTGAAGCGGAAGAGGAACGACCAGGTCCCGCACGCGATCAAGTGCCCACTGCAGATTCACCGCTGTGGGACGTGTACCCAGCAGACGGGCATGGGCCGCCTCCAGAGCCTGATCCCCGGGGTCCTGCTGCAGAGCCAGCATTAGCCCGTAGGCACCGGTCACCCCGATCAGGGGAGCACCTCGTACCACCATCGTGCTGATGGCCTCAGCCGCCTGCTCGCAGGTCCTCAGCGTGCGGGTCTCCAGGCGATGGGGCAGCTGGGTCTGATCGATCACCCAGACCGAACAGCCATCCGCGGCCAGGCCAATGGTGCGCCAGGCCTCTCCATCAATCCTCATCAGGTGGCTGCAAGCAGAGCTCCATCCTCCATGGCCCTGACGCCAAGCCTGAGCGGTGCCAACCTGCCTGCAACAGGCAGGAGCTGATGAAGCTGTTCGATGTGCTGGTGGCCTTTGCGGGCCTGAGCCTGCTGCTGCTGCTGGGTATGGCCCTCAGGCAGCGGCTGCGCTGGCTCAGGGCGCTGGGAATTCCCGAGGCTCTAGTGGCCGGCCTGCTGGGATTGCTGATCGGACCCTTCGGGCCCTTTCCGATCTTCCCCGAGCAGGTCTACAAGGTCTGGAGTCAAACCCCTGGGGTGTTGATTTCGCTGGTCTTCGCCACGTTGTTCCTCGGCCAGCGACTACCAAGCCCAGGGGTGATCTGGAAGCGGGCCGCCGGCCAGACCGCCTTTGGGATGGTGCTGGGTTTTGGGCAGTACCTGGTGGGCGGCCTACTGGTGCTAGCGGTGCTGCAGCCGCTGCTTGGCACCAATCCCCTGATGGCGGCCCTGATTGAAGTGGGCTTTGAGGGCGGCCATGGCACCGCCGCCGGCATGGGCGCCACCTTCCGTGAGCTGGGGCTACCCGCCGGTGAAACCCTCGGTCTGGCCATGGCCACCGTCGGCGTGCTGACCGCAGTCATCATCGGCAGCACCTTGGTGGTGATCGGGCGAAGCCGCCAATGGCTCGAGCAGAAGGAGGAACCCACCGGCGCAGCAAGCGGCAGCGCTGAGCTGCTGCAGCAGATCGCAGAGGAAGACCCCTTCTCTGCAGGCGAGCGCCTGGCCATCGAAACCGCAGCAGGCACCAGCGACCCGGACGATTCCGGCTCAATGACGATCGACACTCTGACGATCAACGTCGCCCTTGCCGGCGGCGCCGTCGGTCTGGGCATCCTGCTGAAAAGCGGCATCACGGCCCTAGGTGGTGGCCTGGGCGGCGCTGATACTGCGCGTCTGCTGAGCGCGATCCCTGTCTTTCCCCTGGCCATGGTGGGGGGCTTGCTCGTTCAGATCGCGCTGCAGCGCAGCCGCCAAAACCGGCTGGTGTCTGCAGCCGCACAAGCAAGCATCGGCTCATTGGCCATGGACCTGCTGATCACGGCTGCCATGGCCAGCCTCAACCTGCCGTTGCTGGAGGAGAACTGGGTCCCGTTCATCGCCCTAGCGATCGCCGGCCTGAGCTGGAACATCGCGGCGTTCTTTCTGCTGGCGCCACGCATCTTCCGGGATCACTGGTTCGAGCGAGCCATTGCCGATTTCGGCCAAGGAACTGGGGTCACGGCCACCGGCCTACTGCTGCTGCGCATGGCTGATCCCTTCGGTCGCAGCAAAGCCATGGAAGCTTTCTCCTTCAAGCAGTTGGTGTTCGAGCCCTTCCTGGGGGGAGGCCTGGTGACCGCCCTATCCCCGCTACTGATCGTCAGCTGGGGCCTACCGCGCTTCACCTTGGTTGCACTGGTGCTGACCTTGCTGTCCATGGTCTTCGGGCTACAGCTGGGGCGGCGGCCTCAGCCGCGCTGATCGATGCGCCGATAGCCCCACCAGTCGGGCACCTGGGGCTGGGAACTGCCTTTTGGCTCAGGCCGGAGATGCACATGCCAGCCCTCCAGCAGGTTCAGCGCTAGGCAGTCATCCACCGCATGCAGATCATCCTTGTGGCGCTGCTCAGCGGCAGGCAGCATCCGCTTTCTGGCGCGCGCCTTAGCGGCAGCAGCACTGGGGGCCACCACCAGGCCGATCTGATGCAGTTCCAGCAGATTGGCGGGGTCATAACCGCCGACATTGACAAACCACAGCTGATCGGGACCGGCGCTGGGCTCGGGCTTGAGCTCAATTGCAAAACCATCGATGCAGCGCACTTCCATCCAGCTGTCGAGGTGAAGTCCACGGCGGCGGCCAAACCACTGCCGCCGCAACTCAGGGATGGTGGCCTCAATGTCAGCGCCGACAACAAAGCGCACGTCATGGAGCTCGACATGGCAACCGTCGACGCGGCCGCCGAGCACCACCAGGAACAGCCGAGGTGCCTCAGGCGTGCTCACGCAGGAACGCTGCTGAAGAAGCCAACTCATCGCAGAAGGCGTCGATCTCTGCGGTAGTGGTCGTGAAGGCCAGACTGGCTCGGGCTGAACCAGTCATGCCAAGCAGGCGATGCAGCGGCTGGGTGCAGTGATGGCCGCTGCGGATGCAAATGCCATAGGCATCCAGCAGAGCTGCCACGTCATTGGCATGGAGTCCCTCGAGCACAAAAGCCGCCAAAGCTGCACGGTCAGGCTGCTGCTGCGGACTGGGGCCGAGGAGGCGGATGCCATCGATAGCCGCCAGCCGCTCCCACAGGTGGGCGGTCAACTTCTGCTCCCACTGGTGGATCGTCTCGAGACCAATGGTCTTCAAGTACTGCAATGCCGCCCCCATGCCCACGGCCTCACCGATGGCAGGGGTACCGGCCTCGAATTTATGAGGCAGCGCAGCCCAGGTGCTGCGCTCGAGAAACACCTCATCGATCATCTCGCCGCCGCCGAGGAAAGGAGGTGCCTGCTCCAGAAGCTCACGCCGGCCCCAGAGAAAACCCATGCCGGTTGGACCGCAGAGCTTGTGGCTTGAACCCACCAGCCAATCGCACCCCAAGCTGGTCACATCAACCGGCACATGGGGGAGGCTCTGGCAGGCATCCACCAGCACGCGGGCTCCAACGTGATGGGCCAGGTCCACCACCTCAGCGATGGGATTGAGACAGCCGAGGGTGTTGCTCACATGCACCAGCGCCACGAGACGGGTCCTTGAGCTGAGCTGGGAGCGCAAATCATCGAGATCCAGCTGGCCACTGGTGGTGATACCCACATGGCGCAGCACCGCACCAGTGCGCGCCGCCACCAGCTGCCAGGGCACCAGATTGCTGTGGTGCTCCATCACCGTGGTGAGGATCTCATCGCCTGGACCTAGCTGATCCAAGGCCCAGGTGAAGGCCACCAGGTTGATGGCTTCTGTGGCATTACGGGTGAAGACAATCTCCGCTGGATCGCTGGAGCCGACAAAGCTGGCCGTGATGCCGCGGGCCGCTTCAAAGGCATCAGTGGCCCTGGCACTGAGGCTGTGGGCACCGCGATGCACATTGGCGTTATCGCAGCGGTAGTAATGATCGAGAGCCTCCAGCACCTGACGGGGCTTTTGACTGGTAGCGGCGTAATCCAGATAGATCAGCGGCCGGCCATTGACCTGCTGATCCAGCACAGGGAAGTCGGATCGGTAGCGACTGGCCAGATCCGGAGCCAGGGTGACGCTGCTCATGCCACCTCCTGGGCCAGCAGAGGCGGCAGCTCCCGCAGGATCTCGGCGCAGAAGCCACGGCGCAGAAGCTCGGCGCCAGTGGCACGATCGATCCCTCGACTGCGCAGATAGAACAGCTCCTCATCCGCAAGGCTGCTGACGGTGGCGCCATGAGTGCAGCGCACGTCATCAGCAACGATTTCAAGTTCGGGCTTGGTATCCACCTTGGCCCGCTCACTCAGCAGCAAATGGCGGCTGAGCTGGGCTGCATCGGTGCGCTGAGCGAGCTGGGGTACCTGCACGCTGCCGTTAAAGATGCTGTGACCAGACTCATCGACCAGGGCCTTCTGCAGTTGGTCGAGTGTGCCCTCGGGGCCTTCAAAACGCACACGGCTGTGTAGATCGTGGACGGCCTGAGCTGTGGTGATTGCGAGATCGCGCAGCTGAGTGTGGGCAGCGCCTTGACTCTGCAGCACCTGGGGCTCCTGACGGGCCAAAGCCCACCCCTGCACCACCGAGCTGCGGCAGTAACGGCTCCCCTGAGCCTGCTGCACGCTGCAACCCCCAAGCAGCACATCACTGGCATCGCCCTGAAGCAGCCAGGCTTCATTGAGGCCGGCACCAGCGGCGAGATGGGCTTCCACCCAAGGCAACGCGAGGCTGCTGCCGCGGCAGCTCAGGCGCACAGCCAGATCCAGCTGAGCCCCCTCCGCGAGATTGAGCAGCAACCGCGGCGCCAGCAGAGCATCAGCGCCAGCCGGCGCCAGCCAAAGTTCAAGCCGAACCCGCGCGGCAGGAGCCAATGACAACTGCAGGCAAGGACCGCTCATCAGCCCATTAAGACGGGCTGGCAGCAGAGCGTTTTCAGTCAGCAGTGACTGGGCAGGCTCCAGGCTGAGCCCCTCCGGCAATGGGGCGGAACCGACCGTTGGCTGCAGTCCTATTCCGCGATCATCGAGGTGCAGCCGCACAACATCACCATCTGGGAAGAGGGCCAGCGGCGATTCCAGACCGGGACGTGGCTGCAGAGCCGCTGGGTCCAAAGCCAGCAACGGGCCCAGATCAGTGAAGCGCCAGTCCTCCTGCCGAGCCTGAGGCAGGCCCTGCTCCTGCAGTTGACGCCGACTGTTCTCCGGTGCTGTGGGATGGGCCGCCAGTAACCCCTCAAGCCAACTGCCACGCTGCAGAAGTGCCGCTGTCACGCACTCACCTCCGCACTAGTCCGGGAGCTGACGCCGGCTTCTTCATCGACCCAGTCGTAACCGCGACGCTCCAGTTCATGGGCCAATTCGGGACCACCGGTGCGAAGGATGCGACCGTGGGCCATCACATGCACGTAGTGAGGCGTGATCGCATCAAGCAGGCGCTGGTAATGGGTGATGAGCAGCGTTGCGTTGCTGGACCCGGCCAATTGATTCACGCCTTCGGCGACGATGCGCAGAGCATCGATATCAAGGCCTGAATCGGTTTCATCGAGAATTGCCACAACAGGCTCCAGCAAGGCCATCTGCAGGATCTCGTTGCGCTTTTTCTCACCACCAGAGAAGCCCTCATTGAGGCTGCGCTCTAGGAAAGATGGGTCCATCTGCACCAGCTCCAGGCGCTGCTGCAGGTGATCTTCAAAACTGAAGGTATCGAGCTCCTCCAGGCCCTGGGCTTGGCGGCGAGCATTGGTAGCCACTCGCAGAAATTCGAGGTTGCTGACCCCCGGAATCTCGACTGGATACTGGAAACCCAAGAAGAGGCCAGCGCGAGAGCGCTCCTCAGGACTCATCTCCTCCACGTCAACCCCGTTGAAGCAGATGCTGCCGGCAGTGACCGTGTAGCTGGGGTGGCCGGCAATCACCTTGGACAGGGTGCTCTTGCCACTGCCATTACGGCCCATCACCGCGTGTATCTCCCCAGCGCGCACGGTGAGGCTGACTCCGCAGAGGATCTCCTGATCGGCCACGCAGGCCCTCAGGTCAATGACTTCAAGCAGCGCAGGGGAAGCAGACACAGATTCCGTCACAAGGGGCGGGTGAACAGAGAGACAGGACAGGGCTGGGGATCAACCCACAGAGCCCTCAAGCTTCAGGGCCAGCAACTTGTCAGCCTCAGCGGCGAACTCCAAAGGCAACTGGTTGAACACATCGCGGCAGAAACCGCTCACCATCATCGAAACCGCTTCTTCAAAAGCGATGCCACGGCTCTGCAGATAGAAGAGCTGGTCCTCGGAGATACGACAGGTGCTGGCCTCATGCTCCACAGCAGACTGGGGCTGCTGCGAACGGATATAGGGATAAGTGTTAGCAGCGGCCTGATCACCAATCAGCATCGAGTCGCACTGGCTGTAGTTGCGCGCACCTCGCGCCTTTGGACCGAGCTGCACCAGCCCCCGATAGCTGTTCGACGAACGCCCGGCGCTGATGCCTTTGCTAACGATCGTGGAGCGCGTGCGCTCTCCAACGTGCACCATCTTGGTACCGGTATCGGCCTGCTGGCAGTTGTTGGTGAGAGCAACGGAATAGAACTCGCCAACGGAATCGGCCCCAGCGAGCACGCAGCTGGGGTATTTCCAGGTAATGGAGGAACCGGTCTCCACCTGGGTCCAGCTGATGTGACTGCGGGGACCTTTGCAAAGGCCGCGTTTGGTCACAAAGTTGTAGATGCCGCCTTTGCCGTTCTCATCGCCGGCATACCAGTTCTGAACCGTGGAATATTTGATCGAGGCGTCATCAAGGGCCACGAGTTCCACTACTGCAGCATGCAGCTGGTTGGTATCGAACATTGGCGCTGTGCAACCTTCCAGATAACTGACCGAAGCGCCCTCTTCCGCCACGATCAAAGTGCGCTCAAACTGGCCCGTGTCGCCACTGTTGATGCGGAAATAGGTAGAGAGGTCCATCGGGCAAGTGACGCCCTTGGGAATGAAGACGAAAGAACCGTCACTAAAAACAGCTGAATTGAGCGCCGCGAAATAGTTGTCAGCGATCGGCACCACCGAACCGAGGTAACGCTCGATCAGTTCCGGATGTTCCTCCACTGCTTCGCTGAAAGAGCAGAAGATGACACCGTGCTCAGCGAGCTTCTCCTTGTAAGTCGTGGCGATCGAAACACTGTCGAAGACCGCATCCACCGCGACATTGGAAAGTCGCTTCTGCTCGCTCAGAGGGATACCCAACTTGTCAAAGGTTTCCAGAAGCTTGGGATCCACCTCATCAAGGCTGGCCTTCTTCTCCTGCTGTTTGGGAGCGGCGTAATAAACGATGTCCTGGTAATCAATCGGCGGGTAGCCGACTGCAGCCCAGTCGGGCTCAGTCATCCGCTGCCACTGGCGAAAGGCACGCAAGCGGAAATCAAGCAGGAACTGCGGTTCGTTCTTCTTGGCTGAGATCAGCCGCACCACCTCTTCACTGAGGCCCTTGGCGATCTTTTCGGTATCAATGTCAGTAACAAAGCCGTATCGATACGGTTGGCTGACCAGGTCGCCAACACTGGTGGAGGCCACCGGCGCATTGACGGCGTTGCTGGGAGTGGTGGCAGTCATCAAGCCATCAATTAGCCGGAGGTGCTGGCCTGGATCTCCTCCAGGCTGATGGTCTGCTTCTCACCGCGGAAAGGATTGTCCTCCGTGAGGAAGAGCATGCAGTGGCACTCTTTGCGCTCACGCATGGGGACACAAGGACAGTTCCAGAAGGCTTGCTGCACCTCTGCTTCCTTGTCCTCGTAATGGCGACAAGGGCAGAGAGCTCCACCAAGGTCGTCTTTGTGCCGGGCGAGGCCTTCAAGCACCACCGCCGTCACACCGGGATCACTGCAGAAGTAAGTGCCGGTGCGCTGGGCATAGGTCTCCGCAAAGCGGCGGATCACCTCGAGGCTCTCAGATGCTGCGGGTGTGGACGTGTCGTCTGCCATGAAGCCGGAAAGGGAAACGCCGGAATTACGAAACACCTTGGTTTCCTTTCCCAAGGGTAGAGCAAGGGTATGACCCACCGGGGCAACCTCTTCAATGACAACAGCCCAGCACATCCATAACTGCCGGGAAATGTCTTCCTGCTCTGGAGATCCTCGCTGAACTGCATCAGCGCCCAGCCAATGAAGCCCTGGGCGATCAGGCTGAGTTACTGCTGCGAACTTCGGCCCAGGTGAGCCAAGAACGGCGGCACCTGACCGGATCTGATGTCATGAGCCAGCGATTTGAAGCTTCTGATCGCAGCCCCCGGGTACTCCGCGGCCTGCAACATCTTTACCGAGCCGGACGGCTAGCCCACACCCGCGATCTCTCGATCCTTTCGGGGGATCAGAGCATCGAACACTCCGCGGCCCATTTTTTCCCAGAACCCCGATGACTTCGAGAGCAAAGCCATCGTCGAGCGAGCTGTGAAAGACAGCTGTAGCGCCGTCAGGCGGCTGCGGCCTGATCATGGGGCGCAAGGTCTTCAAAAAGAGCCGTCAGGAAGGTCCTGCGCTGAACCAAAGAGTGCAGGACGTCTACCTCGATCCAACAATTCCCATCGCCTAATGCCAGGCTGAGCAGGACATGGCTGCCTCCCCCGCCTCTACCCATGAAGCTGCCCTGACGCTGCTGCTGCGGCGGGGGGAAGCTACCGCTGCCGAACTGGCTGAGCAGCTTGGCGTCTCTGTACAGGTGATGCGCAGGCACCTCCGCAGCCTCGAGCGCGATGAGCTCGTGGAAGCCAGCCCATCGGCCGATGGACCAGGCCGCCCCAGCAACCGCTGGCGCCTAACCGCCAACGGTCGCGGACGCTTCCCTGATGGCAGCGAACATTTCGCCCTGGGCCTGCTGCAATCCCTCAGCCAATCCCTACCCCCTGAGCAGGTCAGAACCCTGCTCAGCCAACAAGCACAGGGGCAGGCGGCGGCTTATCAGCAGCAACTTGGTGAAGGCGAACTGGCCCAGCGACTGGAACGGCTGGTTGAGCTGCGTCGCCGTGAGGGCTATGTGGCTGACTGTCACGCCGAGACTGGCAGTCGCGCCTGGCTGCTGCAGGAGTACCACTGCTCGGTCTCACGCGTAGCTGAGGCCTTTCCACTCATCTGCGATCAAGAGCTGCAGGTGATGCGCCACACCTTCCCGGACTGCACCGTCGAGCGAGTGCACTGGAAGCTTGATGGTGATCACAGCTGCGGCTTCCGCGTCGAGCCCCGTGACTGAAAGCATCATTAGCGCTGCGGAAAGCGACCGCATCGATGCCCTTCCACTGCCATTGCTGGAACGCCAACGGCTGCGCCTTCTGGCCCACAGCCTGCGCAGTCTCCAGGCCGCCGCGGGACGCTGCGCTGGAGCGCTGCCGACTTCAGCGGAACTAGAGCAGTGGGCCTGCGGCCAGCCTCAACTGGCAGCTGATGCCAGCTTCCGGTCCCTACTGATCAAGCAGCTTCAGGCCGCTGGATCTCAGCTGGAGCAGCTGGCCCTGGCGCAACGCCCGCCACTCAGCCCCCTCGAGCTCAGCCTGGAGCTGCTGCTAGCAGCACAACCCCAGCAAAACCAAGCAGAGCCGCCACAGCACCAGCACGACCTGGGCGATCCCCCTCAAGACGACTGAGCGGCAGAGCCATCAAAGGGGCAGTGGCCATCAAGGCCACTGCCAGACCCGCCGGCAATGCCCTCAGGCTGGCCTGCTGAAGCACGATCCCCA
>CAJWXK010000059.1 GCA_913048995.1 uncultured Synechococcus sp.
GCCCGGTGCCGGGTTCGAACCAGCGACATCCTCTTTGTAAGAGAGGCGCTCTACCACTGAGCTAACCGGGCTTGACACCCATCTTGCCAAGCCATCGGCACCAGCATCAAAACGGCCTGTTGATTGCTTGCAGGGCTGTAATGGCATCAGGGTCAGGCGCTTCGCCATCGCTGTCCACGCAGAACCCTCCCTCCTCGCTGTAGCCATCGCGGCAAGGAGTGGTTGAGGCGTAGTAATCAATGGCATATCCGGCCTGCTGGTCCATGGCATCCTCACGGCCCGCAGCGATGGCCAAACCAGAACTGGCCGTGGCCACACAAAAGCCCTGCTCAAAAGTGAATCCAGGGCGGCAGCTGCTGCCCTGGGCCACGTAGTAATCCAGCGCGAAGCCGTCCCGCCGGTCCATGGCGTCCTCCCTGGCCAGGGTTGCCCCTACTCCGTTAACCAGACGCGGGGAGGCCAGGTTGATGCAGTAGCCCTCAAGGCGTTGATACCCCGGCCGGCAGGTATCACCCCGCGACGACTGATAAAAATCCAGCAAATAGCCCTGCTGGCTATCAAACACATCCTCATGGACCCCAGCCATGACAGGGCCAGCATTCGGCATCCAGACCGCAGGACTGGGTTGAGTGACCCAGGGTCCCGGCAGCTGCAATAAAAAATTCAGTGCGATCAGACCCAGGCCGGTGCTCTGCTCAGCCTGCGGCCAGCGATTGAACCACCACCTCATCACGCGCCACCACCTCGCCTGGAAACTAAAAACCCGCAGCCCTGAACAGGCGCTGATGCACTGGTTTCTGCGGGATTGTGTCCTGATCAGATCGGCGTAATGCTTGCGGCAGCAGAGAGCACCTGTGGCCACCGGCCGTTGCCACGACAGCGCCACCCTGGCCCTGACTCTGCCCCTGGGGCTGCTAGTTGGGCTTTGGCAAGGACCAAGGCTTGGCGTGACAGCCGCTGCCGCTTTTCTGCTTGGAGGGCTCTGGCTCTCGCCTGACCTCGACACCTGCTCACGTCCCTCTCGGCGATGGGGGCCGCTGGCGCTGTTGTGGTGGCCTTACCGGCATGTCGTGCGTCACCGCGGCTGGCTCTCTCACACCCCATTGCTGGGCACGCTCACCCGGCTGCTCTACCTCGGAGCGCTAGCGCTGATGACCCTGACGATTGGCCACTGGGCCGGGGGGCCTCATCCAGGCGTGATGCTCTCAGGGCTGAAGCAGCTTTGGCTTGACGAGCAACCCCTGCTGATCACCGCAGTGGTGGCGATTGAAGCCAGTGCCTGGCTGCACCTGATTCAAGATGGCGATCCCATGCCGCTTCCCCCTCGCCGGTGAGCAACCCTGCAGCCCTCGAGGCCCTTGAGGAACTGATGGACGTCGTCGCCAGGCTGCGCCACCCAGACGATGGCTGCCCCTGGGATCTGCAGCAGACCCACCAATCCCTGGTGCCCTATGTCCTCGAGGAGGCCCATGAGGTGGCCGATGCCCTTCGCCGCGGAGATGAAGGCGACATGGCCGATGAACTGGGGGATCTGCTGCTGCAAGTGGTGCTCCATGCCCAGCTAGCAGCCGAGCGTGAGAGCTTCGATCTGGCTCAAATCGCACGAGGCATCAGCTCCAAGCTCATACGCCGCCACCCCCATGTCTTTGGGGGGGAACCCCGCAGCTGGGAGGAGATCAAGTCTGAGGAACGTGCCGAACGCGGTGAGAGCGATGCCAGCCTCAGCGCGCGACTGCAACGCAAGGTGCGTGGCCTCGGCGCCATGGAGGGCGCCATGACCATCTCCCGCAAGGCAGCCGCGGCCGGCTTTGAGTGGGAAACGATTGGCGGGGTCTGGGAGAAAGTGCACGAAGAGCTCGATGAGCTCAAAGAGGCCGTTGCCAGCGGTGATCGCGCGCACGCTGAATCCGAGCTTGGCGATCTGCTCTTCACGCTGGTGAATGTGGCGCGCTGGTGTGAGCTCAGCCCAGAAGAGGGGCTAGCTGGCACCAACCGACGTTTTTTACAGCGCTTCTCAAAGGTGGAGGCCGCCCTGGGCGGTGAGCTTGATGGTCGCAGCATCGAGGAGCTTGATGCGCTCTGGCAGCAAGCGAAAGCCGAGCTGCGAGCTGAGGCAGACGGCGTGAACTAAATCAGCTCCATACAACCGGTTGCAATGTCAAAGCAACCGGAGACGATCCTCAACCGGCCACTGGCCTGCGCCTCATGAAGCAGGTCACTGCGGTCGGTGAGTTGCTGGGCTGATTGACAGGCATTCCGCCGCACGGCACGACTCAGGTCATCCCCGGACTGCAAACAAGCACGGATCGGCTCAACCAATTGCTGCTGCAACGGAGTGAGCGGTTGATCAGACATGGCGGCGCGAACAGCGCCGCAACCGCTATGGCCCATGACCAGGATCATCGGCACACCGAGTTGCTCAACGGCGTACTCCAAAGAGGCGATGCCAGCATCAAAGGCGGTGTTGCCAGCACTGCGTACTGCGAACAGTTCACCAGCTCCGACGCAAAAGATCCACTCCAGTGGAATACGGGAATCAGCGCAGGTAAGCACCGCTGCCCATGGATGCTGAGCCTCAGCCAAGGCAGCTGGATCCACCTGGCAGTGCTCACCGAGCACCTGCTGCAGCACAGCCATGCGCTGAGCGGGATCGCTCTGGGCGGACGCCTCTCTCCAGGCAGCTGCAAAGCGAGCATTGCCCTGCTGCAGGGCCGCCAGCGGATCGCCCACAGGCCGGCAGGCATCGAGGGGCGGCACTAACGCGCCGGCTGGGGGTGCGATCAACCCCTGCAGCAACCAGCTGGAACCCAGCCATGAGGCCCACTGCAGCAGATCCCGCCGGGAAGAACCCATCGCCTGCCTGACAATCACGCGCCCCAAGGTCTTAGCTGGAGAGTGACCCCAATGCGTCTGCAGTTGGATGGACAGCAACGGCTGGATCGATGAGCTCCATGAAGGCGTGCGCTACGGACTGACAGGTCGGGTGCTGCACCAGGAGCAGAGCAGCTTTCAGCAAGTGACGATCATTGAGAGCAAGCGCTACGGCAAGGGACTTCTGCTCGATGGCTGCTGGATGACCGCCGAAGGGCAGGAACGTTGCTATCACGAGTCCCTAGTCCATCCGGCGCTGTGCGGTGCCGAACGCATCGAGCGGGTGTTGATCATCGGCGGCGGTGATGGCGGTACGGCCCGCGAGTGCCTGCGCCATGGCGAAGTACAGCACCTTGACATGGTGGAAATTGATGGACGGGTGGTTGAACTCAGCCAGCAGTACTTGCCTTCTCTTGGCGGGGGGGCCTGGAGCGATCGCCGCATGCACCTAAGCGTCGGGGACGGAATCGCGTGGGCCGCCGCCGCCGCCGATGCCAGCTACGACATCGTGCTGGTGGATGGCTCGGATCCCGCCGGCCCAGCCGAAGGCCTGTTCAACCGCAGCTTCTTTGAGCACTGCCGCCGGATCCTGCGGCCAGGGGGTGTCTTCGGTACGCAGAGCGAATCGCCCGAGGCATTTCGCTGCGTTCACCTGGAGATGGTCAAGCTGCTGCGGGAGGTCTTCGGCCATGCTGACCCCCTCTACGGCTGGGTGCCGATGTACCCCAGCGGCTGGTGGAGCTGGACATTTGCGGCAACCGATGGAGCCCGCTACAGGCAGCCGAAACCGGAACGGGCAGCCGCGGTGGCTGCCAGCTGCGAGATCTGGAGCCCCCGCTGGCAACGGGGAGCCTTTGAGGCCGTACCGGCCGCGATCGAGCGGGAGCTGGAGGGCTGAGTGGTGAGCACTATTCCCGAGGAGCTGTTCAACCGCGATGGCGCGATTTACATGGGCGCACGACGGGATCCAACCGGCTGCACGGTGGGTCTTTTCGGGGTTCCCTACGACGGCACCACCTCATTTCGCCCAGGCACCCGCTTCGGGCCTGCGGCGATCCGACAGGTCAGTGACGGACTTGAGACCTACGACCCCCAGCTCGATACCGACCTGGACGACATCGCTTACTGCGATTTGGGGGCGGTGGAGATCTCCTTCGGGGCACCCGAGCCGGTGGTGGTTGCAACGCGAGAGGCCACCAATGCGGTCATGGACTTGGGTCTGAAGCCACTGATGCTCGGCGGAGAGCATTCCATCAGCAGCGGTGCGGTGGCAGCGGTGGCGTCACACCACCCGGATCTCGTGCTGCTTCAACTTGATGCCCATGCCGATCTACGTGACCACTGGCTAGGGGGACGTCACAGCCACGCCTGCGCCATGCGCCGCTGCCTTGAGGTGCTCCCCAGTCAGGAGTTGCTCCAGCTGGCGATCCGCAGCGGCACCCGCGAGGAGTTCAGCGAATTGCATCGCCAGCAGCGCCTGGTCAGCCTGGAGCAGCTACCTAGGCGACTAGCGGCCATCGCCGGTCGGCCGCTTTATCTGACGGTCGATCTGGACTGGTTTGACCCTGCAGTGATGCCAGGTACGGGAACTCCTGAACCTGGAGGCTTTGACTGGGTTGATTTTGCGCGCCTGATCGATCTGCTCCAAGGGCAGAACCTAGTGGCCGCTGATGTGGTGGAGCTGGCACCCGGACTCGACAACAGTGGCTGCAGCTCCGTTCTGGCGGCCAAGGTGGTTCGCAGCTTGCTGATCAAGCTCGCGGGCTGCTGAGCCCGGCCAAGCGCAGCTGCTCGCTGTCAGCTGGCATCACGCCAGGATGATCTTGGTGGGCCCAGTCCGGGAGTTCCGGCGCCCGAGCCGTCCAGTGATGGCAGCTGAGATCAGCGGTTAAATCAGGATGAAGCGCTACTTGCCGCAATCGGCACATCGAGACACCCCCTGCCGGTAGGCAGTGGCGGCAGCTGCGGCAGCTGGGCCTGAGGGACATCTTGAGCAACAAGGTGCCTGCAAGGTAATGAGACCACCGCCGTTGCGAATGCCGCTGACACCAATCCCCAGGTTCTCTACGGGAGACTGAAGCAAATCTGCAGCCCCATCAATGCACCACACCCCTCTGGCTGAGCTCTGCCGCGCCGCGGGAGGCCGGATGGTGCCCTTTGCCGGCTGGGAACTACCGGTGCAGTTCGAAGGACTCATGGCGGAGCATCGCGCAGTGCGCGAGCGCTGCGGCATGTTCGACATCTCCCATATGGGCGTGCTGACCCTCAGTGGGCCGGGCGTTAAAGACAAGCTGCAGGGGCTGGTGCCCAGTGACCTGCAACGCATCGGCCCTGGGGAAGCCCAGTACACCGTGCTGCTCAATGATTCAGGCGGTATCCGTGATGACCTGATCGTCTACGACCGCAGCGACACGGAGGTGGTGGTAGTGATCAATGCCGCCTGCGCGGAAAGTGACACCGCCTGGCTGAAAGGACAGCTGGAACCCGAGGGAATCACGGTGAGCGATCGCAAGGACGGCGGTGTGCTGCTGGCCTTGCAAGGTCCTGAGGCGGTAGGCCGTTTAGAGCAGCTCTGTGGTGAGAGCTTGGCAGGAGTGCCGCGCTTCGGTCACCGCGACCTGGAGGTCAACGGCAACACCGTCTTTGCCGCCCGCACCGGCTACACCGGTGAAGATGGCTTTGAGTTACTCCTAAGTGGCAAAGCTGGTTGTGAGCTTTGGGAGCAACTGAAGGCCTCTGGAGTCACCCCCTGTGGCCTAGGTGCGCGAGACAGCCTGCGGCTAGAGGCGGCCATGCACCTTTACGGCAACGACATGGATGAGCAAACCAGCCCGCTGGAGTGCGGCCTTGGCTGGCTTGTACATCTGGAGATGCCGATCGAATTCATCGGTCGTGAAGTCCTCGAGCAACAGACCAGCAAAGGCGTGAAGCGCCGCTTGGTGGGACTGCAGCTGCAAGGCCGGGCCATCGCGCGCCATGACTATCCGGTTCTGAACGACGGTGAGCGGGTGGGCGTGATCACAAGCGGCACCTTCTCCCCAACACTGCAGCAACCCATCGCTCTGGCCTCAGTTCCTGCTGATCTCGCCAAGGTCGGCACCAAGCTGGCGGTCGAGATCCGCGGCCGCCAGGAACCGGCAACCGTGGTCAAGCGACCCTTCTACCGGCGCACGTCCTAGACCCCGCCGCGTGGGATCATCCGATCTCATCGATTGATCCCGCCATGCGCAGCCACTCCTGCGGCGACCTGCGCACCGACGCTATTGATTCGACCGTGCTGCTCAGCGGCTGGGTCGATCGGCGCCGAGACCACGGCGGTGTGATCTTCATTGACCTCAGGGACCGCAGCGGCACCGTGCAAGTGACCGTGGACCCGGATCTGGGCCCTGATGCCTTTGCTGTGGCCGAGCACCTGCGCAACGAGACCGTGCTGCAGGTCGAGGGGCGTGTGCGGGCCCGCCCCGAAGAATCTCTCAATGAACGCCTAGCCACCGGTGCCGTGGAGGTATTGGCCCAAAAACTGAGCGTGCTCAATGCCCCCAGCCGCAATCTTCCGTTTGCCGTCTCAGTGCACGACGACGAGCAGGTGCGTGAAGAGCTGCGGCTGCGTTATCGCTACCTGGATCTGCGGCGCGAGCGCATGCGACGCAACCTCACCGTGCGCCACCAGACGGTTCAGACCGCCCGCCGCTTTCTAGAAGAAGAGGGCTTCATCGAAGTGGAGACCCCGGTGCTCACCCGCTCCACTCCTGAAGGAGCCCGCGACTACTTGGTTCCTTCCCGCGTCTGCGGCGGCGAATGGTTCGCCCTGCCCCAATCACCCCAGCTGTTCAAGCAACTGCTGATGGTGGGAGGGCTTGAGCGTTACTACCAAGTGGCTCGTTGCTTCCGTGACGAGGATCTGCGTGCCGATCGCCAGCCGGAGTTCACCCAGCTGGACATGGAGATGAGCTTCCTGGACCAGGACCAGATTCTTGAGTTGAACGAACGACTCATCGCCCGCATCTGGAAGGTGGTGAAGGGGGTAGAGCTTCCGCTGCCTTTCCCGCGGATGACCTGGCACGAAGCGATGGACCGTTACGGCACGGACCGGCCCGATACCCGCTACGGCATGGAGCTGGTAGGAGTCAGCGACATCGTCGCCGACATGGGCTTCAAGGTGTTCTCCGGTGCAGTGGCCGCCGGTGGTTCGGTGAAGTGTCTCGCGGTGCCGGGAGGCAACGAGAAGGTAAGCAACGTGCGCATCAAGCCAGGCGGCGATGTGTTCAGCGAAGCCCAAAAGGCGGGCGCTGGTGGCCTGGCCTTCATCCGCGTGCGAGAAGACGGCGAGATCGACACCATTGGGGCCATCAAGGACAATCTCAGCGACGAGAAGAAAGCTGAGCTACTGGCACGCACCGGGGCCGAACCAGGCACCTTGATCCTTTTTGGGGCCGGAGATACCCCCACGGTCAATAAAGCGCTCGATCGGGTGCGCCAGTACCTGGCCAAAGAACTGGAACTGGTGCCGGCAGAAGCCTGGAACTTCCTCTGGGTGGTGGATTTCCCAATGTTCGAATTCAACGCTGACGAGAACCGCCTCGAGGCGCTGCACCATCCCTTCTGTGCCGCCAACAGCGAGGACTTAGGAAGCGACCCCAAGCAATGGGCCGAGACACTGCCCACCGCCCGGGCCCAGGCCTACGACCTGGTACTCAACGGACTGGAACTTGGGGGCGGTTCGCTTCGCATTCACCATGCGGCACTGCAGCAACAGGTGCTCAAGACCATCGGCCTGCCCGAAGAGGAGGCCCAGGAGCAGTTCGGCTTCCTGCTGGAAGCGCTGGAGATGGGGGCACCACCCCACGGCGGCATTGCCTTCGGCCTGGACCGGATGGTGATGCTGCTGGCCGGCGAGGAGTCCATTCGCGACACGATTGCCTTCCCCAAAACCCAGCAGGCACGCTGCCTGATGACCTCAGCGCCAGGAGGCGCCAGCGAAAGGCAGCTTGAGGAATTGAACGTGGCCAGCACTTGGGTGGAACCGGAAGAAAATTGAATCGAAAATTTCCTCTTGTCGCAGATAAGACCAAGGTGAGACTGTTCCCGAGGAACTGCCTTGCCACAGCGTCAGGCCACCACAAATCGCCGCTCGACCGCGGACTTGGTGCGCCTGTACCTGCAGGACATTGGTCGGGTGGATCTGCTCAGTCATGAAGAAGAACTGACCTTGGCTCGGCTGGTACAGCGCCGAGAGGATCTTCTGAATCAGCGTCACAACCTGGCCACCAACAACAGCGATCTGGCCCGGCTGGAACACCTAGAAGAGCAACGCCAGCGAGAGTCATCCCGACTGGGACACCAACCCTCCCAGGGGCAATGGGCCCATTGCTGTGACCTCAGCCCAATTGAGCTTCGCCAACAGGTGCAGCAAGGCAATGAGGCCTGGGCCAATCTGCTGGAGATGAGCTCCGGGGATCTGCAGCGCCAACTGCACCAGGGGCGACGCGCCAAGGAACGCATGATCCAGGCGAACCTTCGACTGGTTGTGGCCGTGGCCAAGAAATATCAGAACCGCGGCATGGAGCTGCTGGATCTGGTGCAGGAGGGCACCCTTGGCCTGGAGCGCGGCGTCGAAAAATACGACCCCACCCGCGGCTTCCGCTTCAGCACCTACGCCTATTGGTGGATCCGGCAGGGCATCACCCGGGCAATTGCAACGCAGAGCCGGACCATCCGTCTGCCGGTTCACATCACTGAAAAGCTGAACCGCATCAAAAAGGCCCAACGGGAAATCGCTGGCCGACTCGGGCGCACCGCAACCCTCAAAGACCTCTCAACTGAACTCAACTTGCCCGAGGAGGTCGTGCGCCAGACCTTGATGCGGGTGCCGCGCTCAGTGTCGCTCGACACCCGCGTCGGCCGCGACATGGACACTGAGCTTGGGGATCTACTGGAAGATGGCATGCCCACCCCCGAGCAACGGCTCACCCGCGAGAAGCTTCATGACGATCTGCTCGGCCTCCTAGGAGAACTGAGCGGCAGGGAAGCCCGAGTGATCCGGCTGCGCTTTGGCCTGGATGATGACAACCCCCAGACCCTGGCAGAGATCGGCAAGTGCCTGGATCTCTCACGCGAGCGTGTGCGACAGATCGAATCACGCGCACTGCACAAACTGCGCCTGCCGGAACGCCGTGGACGCGTCAAGGACTATCTGGAGGATCTCAATTGAGACACCCCGCTGCCCACGCCTACCCGGCTGACTGAGAAAACTCCGCTTCATGGCTCACCTCGCCCCTCCCATCGATATCGGCATCCCCGGCAACCAACGTCAGGAGATCGCTGAAGGACTGGGCCGCTTGCTAGCTGACAGCTACGTGCTTTACGGGAAGACCCACGGATTTCACTGGAACGTGACTGGGCCGATGTTCACCTCGCTCCACGCCATGTTCATGGAGCAATACACCGAGCTCTGGAATGCGCTCGATGAGATCGCAGAACGCATCCGTGCTCTGGGGTTTGTGGCACCCATGGGCGGCCGCCGCTACGCCGAACTCTCCAGCATCGAGGAAACCAGCGAAGCACCAGCAGCCCTGACGATGGTGGCCGAGCTAGTCAAAGGGCATGAGGCCGTGGCCCGCACGGCTCGCGGCGTTCTGCCTCTAGCTGAAGCCGCAGGTGATGGCCCCACCGCCGACCTGCTCAACGCCCGCCTGCAGATCCACGAGAAAACAGCTTGGATGCTGAGAGCCATTCTCGAGAGCTGATCAACGCTCCAGGCTGCAGTTGACTGCCAGCTCAAATGGCACAGCCCGGTTGGGCAAGCACAACAGCTCGGAGCAGAGAGAAGCGATGTCTTCCGGTTGAGTCATGTCCTCTGCAGCCATGGCCTGAGTGGGCCAACGGCTACTGGGACCACTTCGCACAGCAGCAGCCATATCGGTATTGACCCAGCCCGGACAGATTGCCGTCACGCGGATACCCAGCTCCCAGCCTTCATTCCGCATCGTCTGACACAGCCCCAACAGAGCAAACTTGCTGGCGGTGTAGGCAGCCAACTTGCCCTTGCTGCGCTTGCCGCTCATGGAGACCAGCACCTGGATGCGCCCCTCTCCGTGGGCCGCCAGCTGCGGCCATGCTGCCCGCGTCAACCACCAGGGCCCCATCAAATTGACCTCCATCGTGTTGGCAATGTCCTGCTCTTCACCGGGCTCGAACAGGAGGCCAACGCGGCTGAACACACCTGCGCTGTGAATCAATCCGTCAAAACCACCGAAATGAGCGGTGGTGGCAGCGACCCAAGCCTGAGCCGCTGCTGTGTCTTCTGCCACATAGGGGTGCAGCAGAACACGATCACTGCCGGCTACTGCTGGATCAAGCACGGTTCCCTGCAAGGCCACCAGGTCCCGCAGCCCCAGGCTGAGGCGATGGCCATCGGCCAGAGCGCGCTCGGCAATGGCACGGCCGATACCGCGGCTAGCGCCACTGATCAGGAGGGTGCGCACGGCGACAAACACTGTGGACTGCAGCGGTAAATTGGCACGTTGCCGATCAGCCCATGGCCAAGTTCGTCTTCGTCACCGGCGGTGTGGTCTCCAGCATCGGCAAAGGCATCGTGGCCGCCAGCCTGGGCCGCCTCCTCAAAAGCCGGGGCTATCGCGTTTCCATCCTCAAGCTCGATCCATACCTGAACGTGGATCCGGGCACCATGAGTCCGTATCAGCACGGCGAAGTGTTCGTCACAGAGGACGGCGCGGAGACCGACCTGGACCTCGGCCACTACGAGCGCTTCACCGACACAGCGATGTCGCGCTTGAACAGTGTCACCACCGGCTCGATCTACCAGGCGGTGATCAACAAAGAGCGCCGCGGGGATTACAACGGCGGCACCGTGCAGGTCATCCCCCACATCACAGGTGAGATCCGCGAGCGCATCCACCGCGTGGCTGCCAACAGCAACGCCGATGTGGTGATCACTGAGATCGGCGGCACCGTCGGCGACATCGAATCGCTGCCCTTCCTAGAAGCCATCCGCGAATTCCGCGGGGATGTGGGCCGCAATGACCTGGCCTACGTCCACGTCACTCTGCTCCCCTACATCGGCACCTCCGGTGAGCTGAAGACCAAGCCCACCCAGCACTCAGTCAAGGAGCTGCGCTCGATCGGAATCCAGCCCGATGTGCTGGTCTGCCGCAGTGACCGGCCAATCGGCGAAGACCTCAAGACCAAGATTGGCGGCTTCTGCGGAGTGACCACCAAGGCGGTCGTTCCCTCCCTCGATGCCGACAGTATCTATGCCGTGCCAATCGCACTCGAGGACGGAGGACTTTGCCGTCAGGTGCTCGATGTTCTGAACCTGGAGGATCACGAAAGCGACATGGGCTCATGGGAAGCCCTGGTGCACAAGCTGCGCAACCCCGGCCCCTCGGTCAAGGTGGCCCTAGTGGGCAAGTACGTGCAGCTCAACGACGCCTACCTCTCGGTTGTCGAAGCCCTGCGCCATGCCTGCATCGATGCCGACTGCGGCTTGGATCTGCACTGGGTCTGCGCCGAGCGCATTGAGGAACAGGGAGCTGAAACATTGCTACGGGGCATGGATGCGGTGGTGGTTCCAGGGGGCTTTGGCAACCGCGGCGTGGACGGCAAAGTGGCCGCCATCCGCTGGGCCCGTGAGCAAC
>CAJWXK010000060.1 GCA_913048995.1 uncultured Synechococcus sp.
GGGCCGCCCTGGCTGCCACGTTCACCTTCTCGATCGCCATGGTGGTGTGGGGCCGAAATGGGGACGGATCCATCAATTTCTGATTTGTAGCGGCACCTTTGGAGCTGACCACAACCACGCTGCTGGCTACTGTCGCCTCAGTTTTGCTGCTGTTTGTGACAGGAGGGGTCGTCTACCTCTCCGTCATTGAATGGCGCGATCGCCGTCGACGCCAAAATTCTGAGGTCCCGGTTAAGACCAAATCCCGTCGCTGAATCCGGTTCCCATGAGCTGGCTCCGATGTCCGTTCCGGGCTTCTCTGCTGGCCGGAGCGCTGCCGCTGGCGGCTGCAGCATGTCTTTGGTTCAGTGCCCCCGAACGCAGTGCCTCTGCGATTAGACGACTACTTCCGCAGCTCAGCTTGATTGAGTCCTTTGCGGCTGAGCCCCGCAGACCAATGCCAGATCTCTGGCGACAACGTCTGCCTCCTGGCCTTGCAGAGGTGCTATGGCGTCGCAGTCGCGGGATCTGGTGGCAACTCTGGGGAAGCCACGCCGGACCCGATGCTGCCCTACTGCTGCCTGACCATCAGGAGCTTGATGATCTTCCCTTGAGTTTCAAGGTCGGGCCTTATCGCCTGATTGCCGCTAATGCCTTGGCCTTGCAGGAGCTGAAACGGCGTTTCAGGTCTCCCGATTCGACTCCGAAGCAACCGCACTGCCCCGCGTTGATTAGACGCCCAGGCAGTGTCCTTTGGCGTGCTGATGCTTTGCAAGCCATGGCCGGTGCGTGGACACCGTTATTGCTGCCGTTAAGGCAAGGTTGTCTTCGCAGTTCAGGTCAGCGCTGGACTGGTGCTGTGGGCCGGCTGGATGGGATCCCAAGACCTTTGAGCAAGGGTATGGAACCACCTTCAGCCACCGAGCTGCCACCCGATGTCTTGCTTCAACTCGAAGGAACGTCTCTGCAGCCCTTGTTAGGAGGTCTTCTGAGTCAAGGGCCGATGCAGTTTTCTCTCCTGAAGGCCCATGGCCTCGGACCTCAGCTGCAGACCCAGCTGCTGGCGATGCCATTTGTGCTGCAGGTTCGGCCCAATCCGCCACAAAGCTCCTTCAAGGCAACAGTGGTGCTTCGCTTGAACTCATCTTCTGAGCAGGCCAAGCAGCTCGAAACAGCACTCGAGCGCTCCCTGGGGCAAAGTCCCAGCCTTGGCGTCGACAGGCTCGTACGAGGAGGCTGGCGTCGCTTGGAGTCTGGTCACTTGCTGGTGGCTCTCGGTGGTGTTCCGTCTCAGTCTCTCCAGGATTGGGATCCGCTGAAAATCAGTCGCAATGGAGAGGTTCAGCTAAAGCTGCTAGCCCGGCCTAAGGCGTTACAGCGTGCTGGGCTTCTGCCGCCAGAACTTCCGGCGGCTTTGCGGGACAGCAGATTAATCAGCGCTGGATGGAGTGCTCAGGCGTCTGGAGATGCTGTGGCTCAGCTGGAAGCGCTGCTTGCTCCTTGACGCTGTTCGCGCTTGCGACGTTCTGCAGCGACTGTTTCTTCCAACAGCTCGACAGCTTGGGACATCTTCTCGAGGTTGCTGGCGTAGAGACCCATGTCCTTCTCAAGCTTGTCTCCCTCGAGACCTAGGCCGGAGCCCATCTCCCTTGCTCTTTTCTGCAGGGCCTCTGGGTCCTGATCATCACCACCACCAAGGTCCTGCAGCAGCCCCATCACGCCAACAGCATGGAGTCTGGAGTAGTGGAAGTCGCTGCGGGCTGCGTGCTGCAGCACTTGCCTGAGCACCTCAGGGGCTCCTTCTCCCTGCTGTTGGATCCAGCTTTGGATTTCTACCTCTCCATGAGGCGTGAGGCTCTCTCGCAAATGGTTAGCCGCTTCCCTCAGCGAGACGGCATCAAGATCATTGGCACCGCAAAGTGCTGCGAAAAGCTCGCCGCGGCGCTCCTCGGGCTGCAGTCCCTGCATGAAGTTGTCGAACACCTGGGTCAGGCCCAGGGCAAAGAGTGCATCGGCGTTAAAGCCAGCCTGACCCGAGAGCAGATGAAGTTCCACCAGCAGCTCATCGACGATGCGGCGGTAGAGGCCGGGAATCACCCGGGGGTACGCGCTGTAGAAGCGGCGCTTGCTGTCCGCCACTGTCTGACGTTCGCCCACGACCCTGATTCAAGGAAGGCGACCCTAGCGCTCAACGACAGGACCGGCGTCAGTAGGATTATCAAAGATGAATGAGCCCCATGATCCCCATCGTTATTGAGGATTCAGGCCGGGGTGAGCGCGCGTTTGATATCTATTCACGCCTACTGCGGGAGCGGATCATCTTTATGGGTGAGCCTGTGACTGCTGAATCGGCCAATCGTATCGTTGCTCAACTGCTTTTCCTTGAAGCGGAAGATCCCGATAAAGACATTTTCTTGTACATCAATTCGCCTGGAGGCTCTGTTTACGACGGTCTGGGCATCTTTGACACGATGCAGCACGTCAAGCCTGATGTGCAGACCGTTTGTGTTGGTCTTGCGGCAAGTATGGGAGCGTTTCTGCTCTGCGCTGGTGCTCCAGGTAAGCGCAGCAGCCTGCAGCATTCCCGGATCATGATCCACCAGCCTTTGGGTGGAGCACGGGGCCAGGCCAGTGATATTCGTATTCAGGCCGATGAGATCCTGTTTTTGAAGAAGCGACTCAATGAAGAGCTGGCTCAACGCAGCGGCCAGCCCCTTGATCGGGTACAAAAAGATACTGATCGTGATTTCTTTATGTCTCCTCACGAGGCAGTCGAATACGGCTTGATCGATAAAGTGATTGATCAGCGACCGATTCATGCGCTCTGATTCTGGTTGTTCTAGAAATAGATGCTTTATAAAGGGTGTTGATCGATACTAAAGTTGGCACCAAATAAATCATTCTAGATAAATACTCTATCAAACAAGAATTTCCGAACGCAATTTATTCCGATGGGTGATTGTTATTTTGGGGCTAGTTTTAATTGTTAAAGGAGTTCGCTGTCGCGATGCAAAAAAATATCCGGTTCATTGAATAATGAACCGGATAATATGTCGAGATCTAGGAGGCCACAGGTAATAAAGGGGTAAAACGTTCCTTTTCGGGGATGACAGTGAAAGTTTCCACCTCCTTGCGGAAATCATCTCCATCAAGCGTTTCCTTCTCGATTAATTGCTCGACCAAGCGATCCATGCATGGCCGTTGGGCAGCAAGTAACTTCACTGTCTCGCTGTAGCAGTGCTCGACAATGAGCCTTACTTGCTCATCAATGCGATTGGTGATCGAGTCTGAAACATCGCTGCGAGTCATCAGGTCCCGGCCAAGAAAGACTTCTTGATTACCGGCTTCAAGAGAAAGGGGTCCAAGATCACTCATGCCGAATCGGGTGACCATTTGGCGTGCCATTCCAGCAACTTGCTGAATGTCGCCTCCAGCGCCAGTGGTGACTTCAGAATGCCCAAAGACAATGTCTTCAGCCGCACGACCACCTAATGCGCCCATGATTCGGGCACGAAGCTGGGCTCGGCTCACCAGCATCTGTTCTTCATCTGGGGCAAACCAGGTGAGCCCCTGGGCCTGTCCTCGAGGAATCAGGGTGACTTTCTGAACTGGATCATGGTCTTTAACCAGGGTTCCCACGAGGGCATGTCCTACCTCGTGGTACGCGATTAGTCGCTTGCTTCGGCCATCGGTGAGAGGCTGACCTTCCATGCCAGCAATAACGCGATCCACTGCGTCGTCAATCTCAGCAAGGCTGGTGGCTTCTTTGCGGCGGCGGGCCGTGAGGATGGCGGCTTCATTGAGCAGGTTGGCCAGATCGGCACCAGTGAACCCTGGGGTCCGACGGGCGATCACTTCAAGGCTGACGTCATCGGCCAACTTCTTGTTGCGTGAATGCACTTCAAGAATCGAGAGGCGACCTTTTATGTCTGGGGCATCGACGGTGACTTGGCGGTCAAAGCGGCCAGGACGCATCAAGGCTGAATCAAGGACATCGGGGCGGTTGGTGGCAGCCAGGATGATGATTCCACTGTTCCCTTCAAAGCCGTCCATTTCAGTCAGGAGCTGGTTGAGAGTTTGCTCGCGTTCGTCATTCCCTCCACCGATTCCTGCACCGCGTTGACGACCGACCGCGTCGATCTCGTCAATGAAGATCAAGCACGGAGCATTCTCTTTGGCGCGTTTGAACAGGTCACGCACGCGGCTTGCCCCAACTCCCACAAACATCTCGACAAATTCAGAGCCCGAGAGAGAGAAGAAAGGGACGTCGGCTTCACCCGCGATCGCTTTTGCCAGCAGAGTTTTCCCGGTTCCAGGAGGTCCCACAAGCAGAACACCGCGGGGGATGGAGGCACCAAGGGCGGAAAAGCGCTCGGGCTGCTTCAAGAAGGTGACGACCTCCTCGAGATCTTCCTTAGCTTCCTCAACTCCAGCGACATCGTCGAATTTCACTCCAGTTTCAGCTTCCATTTGGAAGCGAGCTTTGCTTTTGCCGAACTGCATGGCCTGACCGGGGCCACCAGGCATGTTGCTAGAGCGCCGTGCGAGGAAAATCAGCGAACCGATCAACAGCAATGGGAAGAGCAGGTTGCCGAGAATTCCCAGTACTGGCGGCGTGTTGCGGGGTGGATGCACATCAAAACTGATGCCCTGCTCATCGATCTTGCTGATTAGCTCAGGAGCCAGACCGGGAAGGTCAACGCGCAAGCGTTGAACCCTGTTATCGATATACGGGTCGACAGCTTCTACGACTGCGCTGCGACCACCGTCATAAACATCGACAGCGGTAATCCTGCCGGAGTCAAGGTAATTGAGGAACCGGCCGTAGGCGATGCGTGCCACGGCACTGTTTCGGGGAGCAACCGTAGGGCCATTGGCGACCTGCATTGGACCGCCGCCGCGGATCACCTGGAAACCAAAAAACACAACCAGGCCAAGGGGGAGGGCCCAGAGAGCAATCAGCCGCCAACGGTTGTTCATAGAGCCCGATCCCGCCGATGACAAAAAATGTTTCGTGATTGTAAAGACAACTCGCACGGTTCGCGGATCGCCTTCAGGTTTCTCAGTGCAGCCCCTGCTCGAGTTCCAGCTCCTGCACAGCTCTTTGCAATGAAGGTGACAGGTTGCGGAGAGTCTGTCGACGAGGACTCCATACCTGTCCGGAGCGGATCTCTTCCAGCGGAGCCAGCACCATGTCCTGCCCCTCCAGGAGATCCAGTCGCTCCAGGGGCGAGGTCAGCGTTCCGCGAAAGAAGTGAGCAATGCGATGGCTATTGCGGTGCACAAACCAGGCTGGTAGCGGAGGGGAATCCCAGTTGATCTCCTCTTTGAGTTCCCGCACGAGCGCCTGCTCAGCTGTCTCGCCGGGATCAAGATGCCCTCCGAACAGTGCCCAGGTTCCTGGATGCACGATGCCGTCGATGTCATCGCGGAGCTGGAGTAGCCAACGGCCGTCGCGCTCAAGCATCGCCAGGGCGACCTCGATCACAGTCTTCGCAAAGCCACGATTGGATCGAGCCTGGACGCCCGCCTTGCAGGAACCACGCCAAAAAACAATCCAATTGAGCCGGAAAGCACCACGGTGCCAATGACACCCCCGGCATTGATGCTGGCTGGCAGCGGCGTAAAAGCTGCCACTGCCATCACCGCACCGACGCCAAGTCCGCTGCCTAACAGGCCGCCAAGGCTTGAGACAACGAGAGCTTCGACCAGGAACTGCAGCAGGACATCGCCGCTGCGGGCACCCACCGCTTTACGTAGGCCGATCTCCTGAGTTCGCTCACTGACAGAGACCAGCATGATGTTCATAATCCCGATTCCACCCACGAGCAGGGAAATGGCTCCAATGGCTCCCAACATCAAGGTGAGTCCACCAGTGATGGTGCCAACGATCGAGAGTGCATCCTTCTGAGAACGCACTGCGAAATCGTCTTCTCGCAGGATTCTGTGGCGTTGACGCAGCAAATTCGTGATCTGAAATTTCGCGGCGCTGATGGCGGCCGGATCCCGTGCCTCAACGCTGATAAATGAGAGAGACGTCCCGTAGGTGGGATCACGGCCGCTGAGGCGGGCCACCATCGTTGATAGAGGTACGTAGGCAGCATCGTCCTGGTTCTGGCCCAGGAAGGCCCCTTTGGGCGCCATCACGCCAATCACTTGGAATGTCTGGTTTTTGATCCGCACCTGCTTGCCGATAGGTCCCCCTTCAGGCAGCAGGCGTCCAGCTAGATCCGGCCCTAGCACCGCGACATTGCGAGCTGACTTCAGGTCCTGTTCAGAGAAGAAGCGACCCTGGCCCATTTCGAAACGGCGCACTGCCAGGAAGTCCGGTGTGATGCCTGAGACGGTTACCGTGGCGCTGCGATTCCCAGCGCGCATCGTTTCACTGCTGGTGATCTGCGGTGCTACTCGGGCCACGCTCGGCACCTGTTCAGCAATGGCCTCTGCGTCTTCCAGCACAAGTGTGCGGGGGTTGGCAATGCCACGACGTCGGGTGTCGTTATTGCCAGGCACAACGAACAGCACATTGGCCCCGAGGCTGCTCAGCTGTCCCTCTGCCAGGTTCTGGGCTCCCTTGCCGACCCCCACGAGCGTGATCACCGAGGCATTGCCGATCACGATGCCGAGCATCGTCAGGGCCGAGCGCAGGCGATTGGCCGCCAGGGCTCCCAGAGCCATGCGGACGGTTTCTCTTAGGGGGAGCCTCGCGGCTATTGCCTGAGGACTAGCCGATCGTGTCGGCGCTGCTGTGATCATGAACGTGGGTTCCGCGGTGCACCACGCCTCGCCGAACATCGAGGGTAACCACTTCCCCCTGACGCACGTCGCGGGTGGCGTTCTGAACGCCAGTAATGACGCTAATGCCGAGACGCTGACCGATTACAGCTGCATGACTCTGACTGCCGTCCTCCTCGGTGATAACGCCGCCAGAGCGGCGGATTGCATCGAGATATTCTGCGCTCGTGCTGGGCACAACAAGGATTTCACCGCTTTCGATGCGTGCTGCCTCGGCGGGGCTGTTGGCCACACGTACTTGACCGCTGACGGAGTGATTGCCGTAGCCGGTACCACGTCCCAAGACTGCAGAGACAATGCCGACTTTGACGAGATCGGTGGATCCGCTCACCCCTGCCAGTGTGCCGGCGGTCTGGATCACCAGATCACCCTCCTGCAGCAGGTCTTGTTCCTGGGCGACCCCCATCGCCATGCTGAAGGTACGGCTGGTTGATGCCTGGTTTCCAATTACCAGAGGGTTAACACCCCAGACCAGCTGGAGCTGACGGGCCACCTTCACGTCGCTGGTGATGGCCAAGATTGGTGTGGCTGGTCGAAATTTGCTGACATTCCTCGCTGTGGCACCGCTCTGGGTCAGTGGCAGGATCGCTGCGGCATCCAGCTGTGTGGCGATTGTGCTGACCGCCATGCTGATGGCGTTGGGGATCGTGCTCGTTAGCTGTGTATCGGGCTGGCGGTTTGGATAGTCCTGTTCGATGCGTCGGGCAATGCGCGCCATGGTTTCGACCGCTTCGATGGCGTAGTCACCGACGGCGGTTTCATTGGACAGCATCACCGCGTCTGTTCCATCAAGGATTGCGTTGGCGACATCGCTCACCTCGGCGCGTGTCGGACGGGCATTGGTCACCATGCTGTCCAGCATCTGGGTGGCCGTGATGATCGGAATCCCCATGGAGTTGGCCTTACGGATCAGCTCCTTCTGCAGTAGCGGCACCTCTTCAGCTGCCATCTCAACGCCCAGGTCTCCGCGTGCCACCATCACCCCGTCACAGAGGGGCAGGATCATGTCGATCTGATCGATGGCCTCAAATTTCTCGATCTTGGCCACTACGGGAGTGGAGAAGCCCAGTGAATTGATCAGCTCCCTGATCTCCTGCATATCGGATGGGTTGCGCACGAAGCTCAGCGCGACCCAATCGACGCCTAACTGCAGACCGAAAGCCAGGTCCTGACGGTCCTTGGCTGTTAGGGCTCGCACGGAGAGCAAGCAGTCGGGAAAATTCACTCCCTTGTTGTTGGAGAGTTTGCCTCCCACCGTGACCTTGCAATGGAGGGTTTCTTCAGCCTGGTCAATCCAGTCGACCTGCATCTCCACCTTGCCGTCGTCCAGGAGGATGCGACTGCCGGGCTCCACCTCGTGAGCCAACTTGTCGTAGGTGACCGTCGCGATCTGTTGGTCACAGGGAACTGAGCGTGCGGTCAGAGCAAAGGGATCTCCCTTAGCCAGAGTGATGGGGCCGTCTTCAAAACAGCCCAGACGGATCTTGGGACCCTGCAGGTCTTGAAGGATGCCGACATTGACACCCAGTTCATGGGCCACCTGGCGAATCGTGGCAGCCCGCTGAGCGTGTTCGTCGTGGTTGCCGTGAGAGAAGTTCAACCGAAAGGTGGTCGCACCGGCAAGAATCAGGGCTCGAATGCTTGCGGCTGACTCGGTGGCCGGCCCGATGGTGGCGACGATCTTTGTGCGTCGCTGATGATCGGGCATGGGCATGAACCGGGCCTAAAGCGTTGCGGAAGCTATCACCGGATCGTTCCCATGGATCTCAACACGTATCAAGATCAGGCCGGCCTTACAGCCCTTTACCCAGGTCGTGGCGCCAATCCCATCTATCCCGCGCTTGGCCTGTGCGGTGAGGCTGGAGAGGTCGCCGACAAGATTAAAAAGGTGATTCGTGACCACCAAGGGCAGTTCAGTGATCCTTGTCGAGAGGCCATCGCCCTTGAGCTGGGTGATGTGCTCTGGTACGTGGCACAACTGGCTCATGAGCTTGGCTACAGCCTTGAGAACGTGGCCCAGGCCAACCTTGACAAGCTGGCCAGCCGAGCTGAACGTCAGGTGATCTCCGGTAGTGGTGACCAGCGATGAGGCGATGGATTGTGGCCCTTATGGCTCTGGTGCTCCTGTTCCCTGGTAGTGCATTAGCCATCGACCTAGTCGTTAGGGATCCAGTGGTGGAACCCTGTCCTCTTGACGATGCGGCGGCTCAGGCTGATCTCAAGCGACCAGTCGGAGCGAGTTGCTACGCACTGCGGGGAGTGGTCACCAACCCAGGCAAGAGGGCGGTGATTGATACAGATCTCTTCGCCCAAATTATTGACGGCAGTGGTGAGCCTGCACTGGCCAATCGCACCCGTGTGGGATCCATCGGTGATGTTCCGCCAGGTGAGTCTTCTTTTGCGTTGAGGTTGTCCATTCCAGCTGGAACCCCTGGACCTTTCACAGTCCGTAAGGCCCGCGCACGAGGATTTTCAGCGCCCGTGCGTACCCGTGCTGGTCAAGATGACGAGCTACTGCCGCTGGAGCAAGACCTCAGTAGCTGAATCCGCTGTACATAGACACGCTGGCACTTAGCAGAAGCTGTTGGACCAGGTTTAAGGCGATAAAGGCGATGATCGCTGAGAGATCGAGTCCTCCTAGAGGAGGGATCAGACCTCTGAAGATGTTGAGATAGGGATCAGTGATCGAGCTAACGGCACTCAAGACTGGATTGCCCCAGTCCAGATTGGGGAACCAGCTGAGCAGCACGCGCACGATCAGTACAACGGTGTAGATGCTGAGGGTCTGGGCCAGTACGCCGAGCAGGAAGCTGAAATCCATGAACCAACTGTTTAGGACCAATCTATCGACGTAATGCTTGCTCAGGTTGCTAAGAACAGCGGGCGCGCATTGCGTTCAATCTTTAAGTGAAAGGGGATGAGCCAAGGGCTCATCCCCTATTCAGACGGCTTGGATCACTTGCCAAGGAATAGTGCTGGAATCCGATCCAGCCCGTTGAATCCTGCGATCTGAGACATCACGTTGATGGTCATGCCAGCCAGGTGGGCACCACCCACAAGGGCGAGACCGCGCCAGAGCTTCTCGAAATGAGCAGGAGGCTTGCCACTGCCCCATGCTGCGGAGACACCTACATAGCTGACCCTGGCACTCACTTTGATAGGCAGGGCAGTGCCTTTGGTCAGATTGTTCAGCAGTATTGAAGCCGATCCATTGGTGCGGTCGCTGGTCACGAAGTTCTGCTCCAGTGCGGCCATGCGCACGAAGTTGATCATCGGCATACCGCTAGCGGAGGTCCAGGCACGGCCATAGGGCACCGTGTCGCTTCCAAAGACCTCGCTGTATTCGGCGGAGTCGACAAGGTTATCCACCATGACGTCGTAGCCATGCTCTGCCTGAATCGCGATGGCGGCAGCAACTTCTTGCTGGTTTAGGGGAGGCCTGCCAAGAAGATGCTTAAAGGCCAGTTCGATGCCTCGCTGGGGAGCTACTGAAGAGAGGAAACGATCTTTATAGAACTCGCGCTTGACGAGGCCTCGTACAAACTCACGCATGCTGATCCTTCCATCACCAAGCTGTGATTCCAATTCGGTGGCCCGCTCATTGGACATCACATAGCAATTGCCATGTACGTGCCTGTAGGCAGCCAAGATTGCTACTTCAAGGGCAGAGCTGTCGGAAGGTGCGTAGAAATCAAAGGTAACGCGATGGGGGCATTCCTCATGATCCCTGGGCCCAATGCCGAGCTGCATCTTTGCGCATGAGGCACGAAGGTAGTCAGCGTTGGTCAGAGAGGCCTTCTGGCTCTCTTTGGCTTCATTGCTGAAGGAAACTCCACTGGCTTTGGCGATAGCGCCAAAATCCATCTTTGGTGAGAGTGAGTTGTACATCAGTTGGTGGAAATGCTTTGTGGTGATCGCGAAGTAAGTACACCTGGAGCTCCGACTTAGCTGGTGGCTCTGGTTGTGCTGATGCAAGAATCAACCAATTAAAAATACTCTGATAAGCAATTACTACATGGCTACTACATAAAAATTCAGGGACCTGCGACTATCTTTATGTTGACAAATGTAAATTAGAAAGAGTGTTGATTGATGAAGGGTTTGTGTTGACCTCCTGTTTTAGCTTGTTGATTTTTATCAAATCATCGTTGGAGTCCAGGTTGAAGTTTCCGGGTGTAAGTAAATGACAGTGAGAATTGGAATCAGGCCGCCGTCGGTTCATCGCTCTCGCTCGGGTTCAACGCGAATGTGCGATGGAACTTCTCAGTGAGGCTGATCCAAAAAGAGCGTCCATCGCTCTGGCGCTTGCGCTCGATGAAGCCACGCTCGATCAGTTCTTTGATGTGGTCGTAGGCACCGCTGCCCCGGAGATCAACCAACTCAGATTGAAGGATGCGTTTTTTGAGGGCCACCGTCGCCAAGGTCCTAAGGCTGGCTGTGCTGAGGTCAACAGGAACCAGTTCCTGGACGAGTGCTGCGAGATCAGTCCGCAGCTGCAAGCTGTAACCACCTGGCTCCTGTCGGATCTCTAGGGCGGTGTCGCGATGGGCGTAGTCCGCCATCAACGTGATCAGGGCAAGCTCCACCTCATCGCGAGGAACAGCAGCCAATTCACTGAGCTCGGCGAGGCTTAGGCAACGACCCT
>CAJWXK010000061.1 GCA_913048995.1 uncultured Synechococcus sp.
AAGCCAGCCCCTCGCCAGCAGCGGAGTCGATCGATAGTTTGGGGCGTTCGCGCCCTGGCTCCTGTCATCCTCGTCCGTCACTGATCTGCACGCGCGGCACCAACGCAGCCGCGCCTACTGGGAGCTTCGCGCTGAGGAGGTGATGGATCGAGTCTTTGAGCCAATGCGCCCGGTCGTTGCCGTTGATAGGCCAATCACTCCTCAGCAGGAGGCATTTCCGACTGAACAACACTGGCGTAGCAATGCGGTGCTGGGCGTTGTCCTCACAAGCACAGTGGCCATCAGCCTGGCTGCTCTGGTGGCCCTGCTGATGTGGCGTCAGTGGATGAATGCCCGCCAGGAACTTCAACAGCAACGCCAGTTACAACTGCTTGAGCGCCTTCAGTCGCTACCGCCACAAAAATCAGCCCCAAGCCGCGAACCTGCTGCACCCCCAGCACAGGTTGAGCCCTTGCCACCGATCCGGGTAGCCCTCCCCGACAAGCTGCCGCTCGTGGCAGCCCCCCCGCCAGCAAACGTTTCCAAAGACCAGGAGATGGAAGGCGATGCCTTGAGCTCAGCGGCAAGACCCTCTGAGCTACCAGAACTACTCGGTGTCGTACGGGTTCCTGGCAGCGAGGGATCAGCAATCTTCAGCACAGCCAGTGGCTCGGTGAGCACGGCTGTGGGAGAACCAATCGGGGCCAGCGGCTGGCGGCTGCAGGAAGTAGCTAGTGACCAGGTGAAGATCGAGCGGGATGGCGAGAGTCAGCAACTGAGCCTGGGGGGCCGTTAGCGTCCGCACACATGATTGAGCCCTGTTGAGCTCAGATCCAACCAACGGGGTGCTGCAGGCATCCCCCCGGGTGCTCTGGAGTGACCCCACGCTTCAAGGCTCTTTACTACAAGGGCCCTGGCAACTGATGTTGCTGGGCGATGGCAGCCCGACGCGGCATCTGCAGCTGCTGACGGGGCATTCGGTGGTTGTGGAAGTCGCGGCGATGGCAGCCGACACCGGCAGCGACCAGCACACACCAGCAGAGGTGCAGGAGCTGAAGCCACCACTGCTAAGGCGACAGGTCTGGTTGCGCTGCAACGGCGAAACCCTGGCCTGGGCCGAAAGCTGGTGGAACCAACAGCAGGCCGAACAACATTTGCAAGACAGGGAACTCCCGATCTGGCGCAGCCTCACCGCCAATCGAGCCGAACTATTCCGCGAGGTGGATGGCTTAGCCCTCGTGCAGGCCCAGTGGTTGCAGCAGAGGCTGCAGGGGCAAGGGCCTTACTGGAGTCGTCACTATCGCTTCTTCCGTCAGGGAGAACCACTGACGGTGATCCGCGAGGTCTTCTCACCAGCGCTAGAGCGCTGGCTGGGACCTGCAGTTGATGCAGAAAATAACGAACTTTTGTTAAAAGTGTGCGGGAATGCTGCAATAACCAGTTGACAGGTTGCGCAGCTTTTATCCAGCGCCAGCATTGGTTTGCTCCGCGGGAGGCCCATGGACACACAGAACCTCTGGCTCACCCTGACTGATCTCGGTCGCAGATTCGGCATCTCTGCCGTGGCCTGCGGCAAGTTGCTCTCTGATGCAGGCATGCGCGACGAGAACGGCTTACCCAACGATGTAGCCATCGATGGTGGCTACGCCTACCGCCGGCCGGATCAAAACGCCAACCGCTCCACTCTCTGGCATCTAGAACGCTGCACTGAACTGCTCCAGGGCCTTGGGCTTCATGCAGTCGATGATCAGCAACTAGTGGTGCAATGGGCCGATCTGCTGGCCGCCCTTGAAGAGGGTTCACCCTCGATCAATGCCTCTCCGGCCCAGATGGCTGAAGAGATGCCCAACCATCTGGTATCGGCTGTGAATGCCAGGCTGCAACTACTAGGAAGCGGTTTCCAGGTCAGTCCGCTCAGAACAGAGGCACAGGGCAGCTCTGGAAGCCGTACTGCTGCATCGTGAACGAGCCGTAGTTATGCACGTAAGGGGTGCCGTCGTTACAGGGGTTAGCCACTGTGATCACCTCTTCCTGCATAACGACCGTCTCCTTGGCCAGAGCCATCTCCGAGGTAGGAACAGCAGCCGGGGAGGTAAGACCCAAGGCCAGCAGACCGACAACAGCAGGTTCCATTGGACGCGGGCGAATGCCCCTTCCCTAGCAACAAGGTTCCGCGCAGGGTCTGCTGCTGCCAAGAAAACACCGATTTGATCGTTTCTAGAATTGAGATAGAGCAATCCTCAATCCATGGCCCTGCAACGCCGGCAGTTCATGCTGCTGCTGGGGGCCGGCATTGGTGGCGTGGCATTCGCGGGCACTCGCGAAAAGGGCCAACCAACTCGCGGTGGCGTCCCCTTCCGGCCATTGCGCACGACAATGCCGCTACCCAGTGATGGGCTCAATCCAGCGCAGCAGCGCCAGGCCTACCAGGTGGTGCGGGTGCGCGACACCCTGGATCTGCCGCCTGGCTATCGACAGAGCCTCCTGGCCAGCTGGGGCGAACCCGTGGGCGCCAGCCGCTTTGGCTACAACAACGACTACCTGGCCTTGTTGCCCCAAGGTGGTGAACGTGCCCTACTGACGGTCAACTTCGAGTACATCAGCGCTCTGCCCTGGCGTCAGGGATTCGCAGAGTTTCTCGGCCGATCTCTGCCCTACGAGGCAGTTGTGGCTGGCCTCAAATCCAGCGGTAGTAGCTGGGATGTCTGGTCTCAGCCACTGCAAGGGCAACTAGCCCAAGACGTGGAGCTACTCACCCGGGAAGCACTCACCGATCAGGGGGTGGGAGTGATCCGGCTCAAACGCAGTGCGGAAGGCTCCTGGGAGCGGGACCCAGGCCAGGAGGATCGCCGCATCAGCGGTCTTGCAGGTTTCGACGACCCTGCTCAACAGCTGTACTGCACTGGGCCGGCTGCCGCAGTCTTCCGCCTGTCCAAGCGTCGCGGCTACGACGATGGCCTGGGAGACCGCATCATCGGCACCTTTGCCAACTGTGCCGGCGGAACCACTCCCTGGGGCACGGTGCTCAGCGCCGAGGAGAACTTCCAGAGCCAGGTACCTGAGGCGGTGCACGCCGATGGCAGCGCGTTTCCGCCCTCTGCACGGCCGTTCCATTGCAGCGAACGCCGCATCCACGGCCTCGGCAACCCCTTGGGGCTAGCAGGCAACAAGTACGGCTGGATGGTGGAGGTGAATCCAGCTGATCCCAGCGATCCAGGTACCAAACACACCGCTTTAGGTCGCTTTCGCCATGAAGCGGTGGCGGTCGCTGCCCAGGCCGGACAACCGCTGGTCGTCTATTCGGGCTGCGACCGGCGCGGCGGTCATCTCTACCGCTTCGTCAGCGACGGCACAATCAGCGATCCCAAGGACCCAGCCAACAGCCAGCTGCTGTCAAGCGGCACTCTTTACGGAGCAGTGTTCCTCCCCGATGGCAGCGGCAGCTGGCGGGCGTTGCGGACAGACACAGCGGTAGACCCACTACCGGCCCCGGCGCCGTTGCCCCACAGCAACCGCGAGCTAGGCGGCGCCGAGCACCTCAGCAGCGAGGCCCAGCGCAAGGCCTACCGCCAGCGCTACCGCACCCTTGGTGATCTCTATGTCGGTGAAGGCGAGGCCCAGCTCGGAGCATTGCTGATCGATGCACATCTGGCCGCCAATGCCGCAGGCATTACCCCGACGGCCAGGCCAGAGGACACCGTGATCGACCCCTTCAGCGGTGATCTGCTGGTGACCTTCACCTCAGGACTACCCGGCAGCAATGGGACAGCAGATATGGCGATCTTTAAGGGACCGCAAGGCCAGACCCCATGGAATGCGGGCTGGATCATGCGTCTGACACCAGGCTCCGGCGATGACTTCCGCTGGCAGATGGTGGCCACTGGCGGCAAACCCCAGGAAGGCGGCCTGGGATTTGCCAACCCCGACAACCTGGCTGTCGATCCCGGCGGAGACCTCTGGATGGTGACCGACATCGGCACCAGCACCCAGAACAGCGACAAGAACGGCGGCAGCTTTGGCAATAACAGCTGCTGGGTCATCCCCACCAGCGGGCCTCAGGCCGGAGAGGCGTTGTGCTTTGCCACAGGTCCGGTGGAATGCGAACTCACCGGCCTGGCTCTAACCCCCAGTGGCGACAACCTCTTCCTGGCCGTTCAGCACCCCGGCGAGCGCCATGGCGCCCGCACTGCCGCAGCGGCAGAAGCCCGCACCTTCAACCTGGAACTCAGCAACGGGGAACCTCTCAAGCAGTTGCGCTGGGTACCGCTGGGCTCCAACTGGCCCAGCAGCAAAGCCGGTGCGGTGCCGCGGCCAGGGGTGGTGGTAATCAGCCGCAGCGATCAAAAGCCGCTGCTGGCACCCCTCAGCTGAGCCGCAAAGCCTCAGCCTGCTGGCTGGCTTTCTCCAGCAGCTCCTTGAGCTGATCCTCATCGGTATGGCTGAGGTTGGTCTGCAGCAAGCGCGTGTGCGGGGCATGACGGCGCAGCTTCTCCACGACCCGATCCTCAGTGGCTTCCTTGACCAGCAAGCAAAGGGCAGCTGTGCCGCTCTTGAGCGTCTCGCCCACCTCTTTGAGAAAACCATCATTGATGCCAAGGTCGGTGAGGGCACCAGAGGTGGCACCGACCCCAGCGCCCACGGCGGCACCCAGCAGCGGGTTGAGGAAAAGCAGACCCACCAAAGTGCCCCAGAACCCACCACTCACCGCTCCAGCTGCGGTGAGGTTGTAGGCCTGACGCAGCTCCACCTTGCCGTCGTTGTGATGCACCACCACCACAGCGTCCTCCAAGGCGATCAGGTGGTCCTGCTGCAGGTCCACCAGCTCGCGGCGAACCTCCTCGGCTTCGCTTGGGGCATCAAAACCGAGAACAATTAACTGACTCATGACAAAGGAACACCTGCCCTGGAGGGTTCGCTGGGGGCATTAAGACCCGGTAATCAGTACTGGGAACGGCGGCGGCTGGAGCGGGGCAGGGGCCGCTGCGGGGAACGCTCCTCCCGACGAGGCGGAGCACTATTGAGGGGATCCGGTGGGGCAGGCCGGGAGGGCTCTGGCCGCTGCCAGCGGGGCAGGTTGAACAATTCGTCGTCAGGCCAACCATCGTCATCGCCGCTCCAACCCGAGACGGCTTGAGGGGCCTGCTGCCCACGACGGGAGACAGCCTCTAAGGGTCGACGCCGCCGGGGGCCACCAGCACGGGGACCAGTCACATCGTTCACCAGATCACGACCGAACTCCCGACCGCGATCAATCCAGCCTTCGATGCGCTCTTCAAAACCACCCTCAAAGAAGCGCTCAGCCATCTGACTTCAATGCCTTGAAGTCACCCTAGGCAGCTTCGTGCGCAGGGCAGCCTCCCGGCCCATACCCAGCAGGCTGATCACCCAACCACTCACCACCACACCTGCAAGAAATTCAGCCACTGGAGGCCTCCGGTGCCCGCTCAAAGCTGAGAGCAAAGCGCTGATCCCAACGACCACCGTTGTGAGCTTCACAGCAGGGGCGACAGGCCAAGCCCTGACGACGGCGCCGGTAGGAGGCCGTACGACCGCAGGACGGACAGACCGCGATCCAACCGGCCACGACCGCCGGCAGGGGATAGCGGTGCCGCAGGCTCACCTCAAATTGCTGCTGGGCGCTATTGATGCGCTGCATATGGGCGCGGAAGTTAGGGCCATGGGCCTCCCGAACCCTCAAGACTCGATCCACCCAGGCGTGGATCATTTCGTGACAAAGGGTGCTGAGGGTGGCCTCCAGCGGCAGAGGCACCAGCAGAGGGCGCGACAGCACGATCTCGCTGAGCCCAGGTCCACGGCGGTAGAGCCCTGCCGTGCGGGTCATGCGTCCATCACTCCAGCGGATACGGAGCTCAGGCCGTTGCAGGCCAGCGAGCTGCCCATCGAAATGCTCCCGGTCCAGCCGGTGAAACAAAGGAGGCAAGGGATGCAAGGGCATGAACCAGATTGTGCGCGCGGTGCGGGCCTCCGTCCTGCAGACTCGTGCCAGAGAGCACGATGCCCGCCCCTCCCATGGATCTGGATTGGTCACTAGTTCGCAGTCTCGGCACCAAGCTGCTGCTGGCCGGAGCTGGTGCCCTGCTCCTCTACTGGACCGTCAGTGCTGTGCGACTGGTAATCAGCGCGCGAGGCATCAATCCACTGATCAAGCAGTTCTTCACCAAAATCGCCTCCGGCCAGGTGGACGCTGCCTACCTGCTAACCACCAAGAGCTATCGCCAGCACGTCAACCGAGCGCAATTCATCCGCTTCCTAGCCGGCCTGAAGCTGAACAAGTACCGGAATCTGCGCTCGGGACGCCCCCGCATCCAAGAGGGCATGATCATGCTCAGCGTCAAGCTCAAAAGTGAAGGTGGCGAAGAGCTACCACTGGATTTCACCTTCACCAAGGTGGATGACAACTGGCGGGTTGAACGGATCGCCCTTGTGAATAGCTGAAGCCGCGCCCATGCCTGCCTTGCCCGATGCCGCTGCCCTGGCACGCGCAGGGGAGCTGCGCCAACTGCTGAACCAGGCGGCCCACGCCTACTACGTCCTGGATGCACCCGAGATGGAAGACGCGGTCTATGACCGCCTCTACAGGGAACTGCTGGAGCTCGAGCAGGGCGATCCTCAACTGATTACCCCCGACAGCCCAACCCAGCGGGTCGGTGGAGCACCGGCAGCAGGCTTCAGCAGCGTGGAGCACCGCATTGGACTGCTCAGCCTTGATAACGCTTTCAACCCGGAAGAACTGCAAGCCTGGGATGAACGGCTGGCTCGCCAGCTGGAAGACAGCGAAGAGCAGAGCAGAGAATTTGTTTGCGAGCTCAAAATCGACGGCAATGCCCTGGCCCTGAGCTACCAAGACGGCCTGCTGGTGCGTGCCGCCACCCGCGGCGATGGACGCCGCGGAGAGGAAATCACGACCAATGTGCGCACGATCCAGAGCGTTCCACTGCGATTACGCCTGGAGAAGCCACCGGCCTGGGTGGAGGTGCGCGGCGAAGCCTTTATTCCCGATGACACCTTTGCTGCCATCAACACCGAGCGTGAAAGTCGCGGTGAGGCCCTCTTTGCCAATCCCCGCAATGCCTGCGCCGGCACCCTGCGCCAGCTCGATCCCAAGGTGGTGGCCTCGCGGCGACTCGATTTCTTCGCCTACACCCTTCACTTGCCAGCGGAGGTGAATGGACCAGCCAGTCAGTGGGAGTCACTGCAGTGGCTGGAATCCGCGGGCTTTCGCGTCAATCCGCACCGTGAGCGCGCCAGCGGGGCAGCAGGGGTGATCGACTTTTACCAGCGCTGGGAGGAGGAGCGTCACCAGCTGCCTTACGCCACGGATGGCGTGGTCGTGAAGCTTGACTCGCTGGAGCAACAGCAACTGGCGGGATTCACACAAAAAGCACCGCGCTGGGCCATCGCCCTGAAGTACGCCGCTGAGGAGGCGCCAAGCCGGCTGCTGAGGTTAGTGGCCCAGGTTGGGCGCACCGGCAAGGTGACGCCGGTCGCGGAATTCGAGCCAATACCCCTGGCCGGCACCAGTGTCAGCCGCGCCACGCTGCACAACGCTGATCGGCTACTTGAGCTTGATCTGCATACCGGCGACACCGTCGTCGTGCGCAAGGCCGGCGAGATCATTCCTGAAGTGGTGCGGGTTCTAAGCGAGCTGCGCTCAGCTGACGCCACACGCCTGGAACTCCCCCGCCACTGCCCGGAATGCGGCTCGCTGCTAGTGCGAGAGGCCGGAGAGGCCGCAACGCGCTGCGTCAACAGCAGCTGCCCGGCGATTCTGCGCGGGGCCCTGCGTCACTGGGTCAGCCGTGATGCCATGGACGTCGACGGACTAGGAGGAAAGCTGATCGAACAGCTCGTGGACCGAGGCCTGGTGGGCTCCATCGCCGACCTTTACCGACTCGATGCCGCACTACTGGCCAGCCTTGAGCGCATGGGCGAGCAATCCGCCACCAACTTGATGCGTGCGCTTGAGGCCTCGCGACAACGGCCCTGGCACCGATTGCTCTACGCCTTGGGGATTCACCACGTCGGCAGTGTCAATGCCAAGACGCTGGCTGCTGCCTTCCCCAGCTGGACAACGCTGCAGGACGCTGATGAAGAGGGCCTCAACGGGCTATACGGCATCGGACCGGAGATCAGTCAGTCGTTGCAGCAGTGGTGCAGCACATCCGCCAACCAAGAACTGATGGCACAACTGACGGACTTGAACCTGCCGCTTGAGACCATCGAGGACCTCAACAGCAGCGACGGCCCCGGACCCCTGAGCGGCAAAACTTTTGTATTAACTGGAACGCTACCGACGCTGAGCCGCCATGAAGCCCAAGGGCTAATCGAAGCGGCCGGGGGGAAAGTCACCAGCTCGGTGAGTAAAAAGACCAGCTGCGTGGTGGCTGGAGCAGAAGCGGGCAGCAAGCTGGAGAAAGCCACCAAGCTCGGCATCAGGGTGATCGATGAAGCCGGGCTCCAGCAACTGCTGAAACCATGAGCGAACCTCTCATCCACCGTTGGATCAAAACCGACTGCGGCCGGGCCAAGTTTGCCGAACTGGTCACCAGAAAAGGGGTGCTGGCCAAGTTGCGCCTGAGCTGGTTCGTCGTCATCGCGGCACTACGTGACTGGCGTTTGCCGCCGTCCTAGGACTCCTCACTCCCCTCGGCCAGAGCTTGCTGGGCTGCTCTGCCGACCAGCCAAACCACAGCCAGCGTTGCGATCACCCCAACCGCGCGCATGGCCCAGGTCTTGAGATCCGCTTCACCGGCCAACACTGCACCAAAACGGGCCACATCTCCCGCCAGAGCGCCGAGACCGCAGAACAGCACGGTGCCCGGGATGATGCCAATCAAACCAATGCTGTAATCGCGTAGGGAGACATCACTGAGGCCATAGGCCAGGTTCAACAAGCTGAAGGGAAACGCCGGTGAAAGGCGGGTCAGCAAAACCAACCGCAAACCTTCTCGGCTGACAGCCTGCTCCACGGCCTGCAGCTTGGGCAGGGCCTGCAAGCGCCGCCTGGCCCAGTCACGCCACCAATGGCGGCCCAACAAAAATGCTGCCTCCGCCCCAAGGCTGGCCCCAAGAAACACAACAAGACTGCCGCCCCAAGGCCCGTAGAGAACACCTGCCAGCATCGAAGCCCACACTCCGGGCAACAGAAGCGTCACCCAAAGGGCATACAGCGGCACAAAGAGCACAGCGCCCCAGGGCGTGCGCAAAGCCGTGAGCGCCACCTCAAGCCAGGGCATGGGATCAAGCATGGCCTTGAGGCTTGATGAACAAAGCCCATCGTGGCGGGAACCGAGTTGAAGCTGCTCGCTGATAAAAAGATCAAATAAATAAAGACATGCCAGAAGGAATGACCGCTTTCTATAAAATCTGGAATACCTATAGAAGGATGTCTTGTCCCAGTTACTAATGACAAAACATCCGCTATTCAGCGGACTGAGTTATTTCCAAACCAATCCTGGCCTGATAGCAGGAACCATCATCCTGGCAGTCCTTTGGATCATTCTATCGTTTATCTCCATGCGCAGCCGGCATATCGGTGCTCGCTTAGTGCATGCCTTGCGACTGCCATTAATGCTGGGCCTCAGCACAGCGCTATATCTCGGCTGGCTGGCACGCCTGCTCGCAAGCCGTGGAGATCGATTTGATGGATCTCTAAGTCTTCAGGTTTCAGCCAGTTTAACAATTATCTCCATTGGCTGGGCATTTATCAGGGTTGGGAATGTTGTTTTCAGGTCAAAGCGCTTTGAAAATTGGCTGCAAATAGAAGACCCTAAAGATGAGATCATGCTCATCCGGTTGCTGGAAAGAATATTCACCATTTTGATCATTATCTTGACGGGTGCGGCACTCATGGTGACGTTTGGCGTCTCCTCAACAGCAGTCGCGACTTTGCTTGGCGGTGCAGGAATTGGCATTGGCTTTGGCACTCAACAGATCTCACAAAACTTCCTCTCTGGCTTCATGCTGTTCTTCAATCGCCCGTTCAAAGAAGGCGACTGGATTAGCACCAATAGCATGGAAGGAACAGTAGAAAGCATCGGCTGGTATCACACACGCCTGCGCACTTTTGACCGCAGACCCCTATACATTCCCAACGCAGTCTTCGCCACAAATCCAATTGAGAATCCTGGCCAGATGTATAATCGTCGAATCAAAGTAGATATTGGTCTTCGCTATGAAGACATCTCCAAGATTGATCAAATAAGCAAAGACGTACGCAAGCTTCTCAAGAGCCACCACGCCATTGACCACAACCAAACCATCTTGGTTAACTTTAACCAGTGGGATTCATCCTCAATCAACTTAATGGTCTATTGCTTCACCAAGACGACGGTATGGAGCGAATGGCTCGATCAACAGCAAGACATTTTCCTGCAAATTGCCAACATCGTGAAGTCTCATGATGCTGACTTTGCATTCCCATCGATGACCCTTTATCCAACTCCAGGAATAACAACCAGCCCATCCACCAGTCCCTCCAGCCCCAGCTGATGCATTGAGATCATCAAGTTGATGGCGAGGTCGCTGGACCTTTGCATTGGTTTCCACCTTGTTGGTGAGACATTTCACCACCTCCGGCCTAACAGCCTCAGCCCAATGGGTGGCCAAGACACTACCGATGCCCAGTCTGCTTCTCTCCTACTCAGTCTTGATCCGGTCGTCTGGCAGCTATTGGTCAACAACTCGAGATTCGAATGCGCAGCGATCGGCAGCAAACCTTTTAACTGCCTGCCCAACCGTTGCAGGGCTCTACCGGCCAGGACCTCCTCCACCTCCAGGCTTGAACAAAGCAATGGTCCTGCCCGTAGAAAACCCCTTAGCTCGATGCTGAGGTGTAGTGCCGCAGGGCGTAGAGCCAGAACGCTCGGGACACCGCAAAGAATCCAGCAGCAAGAAGGAGTCCGAGCAACAACATCGGGACTATCAACTGACCAAGCAATGTCTGGGCAGGCACGGTGGTAAGAAACGCCACCGGCAGCACAAAGGTGAACAGCAGCCGCAGCGCAGGAGGGTAAGCACTGAGGGGGTAACGCCCAGAGGCCAGCAACGTACGCAGAACTTCAGTGGCATTCCAGGTCTTCACGAACCAGA
>CAJWXK010000062.1 GCA_913048995.1 uncultured Synechococcus sp.
GTTCAGCAATCGCTGCGCGCATCGCCTCGATGTGGGGCTTGAGCTTGGGCCGCTCGGCGATCACCACGGTGTCCACGTTCACCACACTCCAGCCGCGCTCGCGCACTAGGCCCATCACCTGCTCGAGCAGCACGAGGCTGTCAGCCCCTTTCCATTGGGGATCGGTGGGGGGGAAATACTTGCCGATATCGCCGAGGGAGAGGGCCCCGAGCAGGGCATCCATCAAGGCATGCACCAGCACATCGGCATCGCTGTGGCCATCGAGCCCCAGACCATCGGGGTGCTCCAGATGCTGGCCGCCCAGGATTAGGGGCCGGCCGGCCACCAGGCGGTGGATGTCATAGCCGTTGCCGACGCGCAGATCCATCGCGGGGGCGGGGTTGGCGATCAGGGATCGACCCTAGATCCCAGCACCTGCAGCCGGGTGCCATCGCGTCCCATCACCATCACCTCACAGCCGGCTGGTAGGGGTTGGTGGGGCTCGAGGTTCTCGGCGGCCCAGCTCTGGCCCTGCCAGCGCACCCGCCCGGCGCCATCGCCACCGAAGGCGGTGATCACCACGGCCCGCTCGGCGCTGGGGCTGGGGGGGATGCTGCGCTCGCGCTGCTGGGCTGACCAGCGCCGGATCGCCAGCAACAGGCCGCCGGTGAGCAGGCCAAACAGCAGCAGCTGCGGCAGCAGTGCCAAAGGCACCACGGCGCTAAGCACGGAAATCAGCAGGGCGGCCACAGCTGCTGGCAGCAGTCCATCGAAGCTGGCCCCCAGCCATTCAATGGTCAGCAGGACCAAACCAATCAACAGCCAGGTGATGGCCTCCATCGAGCGATGCCTACTGCAGCCGGTTGCTTTCATGCTGCCTAGCGTTGGGCTGTCTGCATCAGCTGCTGTGGAAGCGTTTTTTGGGATCCCCGCCTTGGTGGTGATCGCCTGGCTGGGGGGCAGCAGCGTCAAGATCACCAGCGGCGGACAGTCGCGCTTGGTGGAGCGGCTCGGCAAATACGACCGCCAGCTCACCCCAGGACTGTCATTTGTGATGCCCGTGGTCGAGCGGGTGGTCAGTTTGGAGTCGTTGAAAGAGCGGGTGCTGGATATTCCACCGCAGCAGTGCTTCACCCGCGACAACGTCTCAATTGAAGTGGATGCCGTTGTCTATTGGCAGTTGTTGGAGCATCCACGCGCCCATTACGCGGTCGACAACTTGCAGGCGGCGATGGTGAATTTGGTGTTGACCCAAATCCGCGCTGAGATGGGCAAGCTTGATCTCGATCAGACCTTCACCACCCGCCAGGAGGTGAATGAGGTGTTGCTGCGCGATCTCGATCAGGCCACCGACCCCTGGGGTGTAAAGGTGACCCGCGTCGAGCTGCGCGACATTCATCCCTCTAAGGGGGTGCAGCAGGCGATGGAGCAGCAGATGACCGCTGAGCGTGAAAAGCGTGCGGCGATCCTGCGTTCTGAGGGCGAGCGGGAATCCCAGGTCAATGAGGCCCGCGGCCGGGCTGAATCCTTGGTGCTCGATGCCAAGGCCCGCAAAGAAGCCTTGGTGCTGGAAGCTGAAGCCGAGGCGCAGCAGCAGCAGTTGCTGGCCCAGGCCAAGGCGCTGGCGGCTAAGGAGCTGGCCCACGCGCTGGCGGCCAACCCTCAAGCAGCGGAAGCCATGCGCTTGCTGCTGGCCAGCGAGTGGATGGGCATGGGTGAGCAGATGGCCCATGCCAAGGGGGGCAGTGTGTTGATGGTGGATCCCCAGAGTCCCGCTGCTCTGCTTACCGCACTTAAGAACCTTCAGCAGGGCTGATCAGCTCTTGCCTGGGTGCTCGGCTTGCCATTGCGCCCAGAGATCGGGGCGGCGTTGCTGTGTGCGCTGTTGTTGCTGCTCAGTACGCCAGCGGGCGATGGCTCCATGGTCGCCGCTGCGCAGCACGGCTGGTACCTGCATCTCGCGGAAGTTGGCCGGGCGCGTGTAGTGGGGGTGCTCCAGCAATCCAGCGCTGTGGCTTTCCTCCACCAGGGAATGAGCGGTCCCAACGGTGCCGGGGCGCAGCCTGACGGTGCCGTTGATGATCGTCATTGCCGGCAGCTCGCCGCCGGTGAGCACAAAATCGCCGAGCGACACCTCCTCATCGGCGAGGGTGCGAATGCGTTCGTCGAAGCCTTCATAGTGCCCGCAGAGCAACACCAATTGCTCGTAGTCGTTGGCCCAGCGGCGTAGGTCGCTCTGCTGCAGTGGTTTGCCCTGTGGTGTCATCAGCAGCACCCGACGGCGAGGTTGCACGGGGATCGCTTCAAAGGCAGCAAAGACAGGCTCGGGTTTGAGCACCATGCCAGCACCGCCGCCATAGGGCTCATCGTCAACCTTGCGGTAGCGATCGGTGGCGTAATCGCGCGGGTTGTGGGTGTACAGCTCGGCAATGCCGGCATTGAAGGCGCGGCCGATCACGCCTAGGCCGCGGAGGCTGTCGAACACCTCCGGAACAAGGCTCACCACATCCAGCCGGAAGCTGCTCACGAGGAGGGCTTGCTGACGCGGCGGATCTCCGAGCAGAACTGGGAGCCCTGCAGCTGCTCGCCCTTCCAGATCAGCAGGTTGCGCAGCCGCAGGTTGGGTTTCGTAAAGCTGATGGCCTCCTCCAGCCGCAGCTCCCCATCGCTGTGGATCAGCACTAGGCGGCCATTGGCCTGAAGCTCCCAGCGACCTTGCTGGCCATCGCCGGTTTCTAGACGGCCATCAGCTAAGAACTTCAATCTGCTTGTGATCCCGGAGGGTGGCGTGGCGTCCAGTGTGCCCAGGGCACTGGGATCGCCAGCGGCCGTCCAGTGCAGGGTGAGTTCTCCTTTCTCACTGCTGTGCCAACCCTCATCGCTGTCAGCTGGCTGCAGCGTTGAGCGGAGGCTCATCCAGACCCCATCACAGAGGGCGAGCACTTCAGCAGCGCTGGTAGGAGGAAAGGCGTCAGTCACAGCAGCAGCGGACCAGTGGCCATCCTGCCGCGGCGAACGCACTCACTCTCCTCGGTAGCCCAGTTCCGCTAGCCGCCCAGGCTTTTGGCGCCAGTGGGGCACCACCTTCACAAACAGTTCCAGGTAGACCGGCCCATCGATCAGCTTCTGCATCTGCTGCCTTGCGCCTGAGCCAATCTCCTTGAGCATCGAGCCTTTGCGGCCGATCAGGATCCCTTTTTGGCTGCTGCGCTCCACCATCACTGTGGCCAGGATCGCCGTGCGCGGGCCATCCTCCACAACCCGCTCGATTTGCACAGCCACGGAATGGGGCACTTCTTCGCGGGTCTGGTGCAGCACTTGTTCGCGGATGAGTTCGGCCAGCAGCAGGTTTTCCGGTTGATCACTGACGGTGTCTTTTGGATAAAGCATCGGCCCTTCCGGCAGCCGTTCGCTTAAGGCCTGCACTAGGGCCCTACAGCCATCACCCGATAGGGCACTAAAGGGAAGCAGTGGTGCATCAGGTAATGCCTCGGCGTAGGAGGCGATCAGTTCTTGGCGTTGCTCGTCGGCGATCAGATCCTGTTTGTTGAGGCCGATCACCACCGGTTGGCGGATCGACTGCAGCAGATCCAGCACGAACTGATCCCCTCGACCCATCGGAGAGCTGCCATCCATTAAGGCCAGAACCACATCCACTGCACCGATGCTGTTACGCGCTGTCTGCACCAACCGCTCTCCAAGGAGGTGGTGCGGTTTGTGGATTCCAGGTGTGTCCACCAGCACGAGCTGGGACAGCTCCGTGGTGAGGATTGCTCTCAGGCGGTTGCGGGTGGTTTGTGCCACTGGTGAGGTGATTGCCACCTTCTCGCCTACCAGCTGGTTCAGCAGGGTGGATTTGCCCACGTTGGGTCGCCCGACCAGGGCCACAAAGCCGGAGCGGAACCCCTCTGGTGCCGGGCTCAGCAGGGAGTTGAGCGGTATTTCAACCATGTTTCAAGTCTGCGCTGCCGTGGACAAGCACGGATCTCTCCCTAGCGATTTCCTGACCGATCACCTCTAGATGATCGATCCTTCTCTGCTGGCCTTGCCCATTGTTCAGGTTTTTGGTGGCCTCGGCCTGGTCCTTTGGATCGCCCAGTTGCTGTTCACGATCTCCATTGCTCAGGCCAAGGGTCTCAACTGGTTCCTATGGGGTCTTGGCGCTCTGCTCTTCCCGTTGCTGGCCTTCCTGGCGGTTCTTGGCATGCCAGATCGCAAGCAGCGCCTGCTGATCCGGCTGATGGGTGAGCAGCTGCAGAGCATCAAGGAGACAGGCGTGCGCTTGCACGATCGCAGCTCCCATCCCAAGTTCTCTCGTCCAGCAGCTGAAGACGCTGCTCTGGAGCAGGCGATCTCAAGTTGAGAACTTGTTGCTTCTGGTGCGAGCTGCTGGCTTCTTAGCCTGCGTGCAGCAAGCTCGGCTTTGATGAGTGACACCGCCGCCCCCAGCTTTCAGCAGGCCATGGAGATCACGGCCCAGTGGTTGGGCCTTTGGGAACAAGGTGAACTTAGCGATGAGGTACTGGCCGATCGCGTCTCCGAATTGGTGGCAAGTCGCGATGGCGCTCGTGGCTTTTTCGTGATCAGCCTGGCGGGTGATAGCCCTTTGATGGATCGTCTCCCGGATCCACTTCAGGTGCAGTTGCGTGCGGCCGGTGACGGCGTGGTGGATCTGACTTGTCGCAACCTGGCCATGAGCACGGCGATGGCCCTGCACCACCAGCGCTGTGGTGATGCTGAACAGCAGGGCAAATCTGAGCGGGTGACCCAGCGCTGCCATGACTTGCTGCAGCTGCTGGAGCCTGAAGATGTCAAAGCGCGCCTGGAGGTCCTGCTAGACGCCACTAGAGGAGAAGGGGACGACGTTGAGTTCCTGGCGCGCTGGGGATATGACGACGAGCAGAAGGCTGCCATTGCGGCAGCCGTCTTGGGGGTTGCCAGCGCTTAATTAGTCGCGGCTTTGCAAAGCGATGATGAAACGAAGAATGAAGATGAACAGGTTGATGTAGGTCAGGTACATCCCCAAGGCACCAGCGAGGTACTGCTCGTCGTTGTAGGTCCTGGGCATTGTGTAAAAGTCCAGGAAGGCGGCGCCGACGAAGAGCACGGTGCCAAAGCCCGCGATCATCAGTTCAAAGCCACCACCGTGAAACATCTGCGGCGCAAAGATGCCGCCGATGAGCTGCACAACCATGGCGATCACCAGGCCGATGATCCCGAGGGTGACGACACCACCGAGGGCCTGGCCAACGCTGTCGCTCATCCGTCGACCCATGATCGAGGCGATCACGAAGGTGAGTCCGGTGGCGATAGCTGCGGTACCTACTGAGCCGATGCCGGCAACACCGATGGCCATGGCCACGAGGCCGCTGATGGTGAAACCGGTGATCAAGCTGTAGATCGCCAGCAGTGGCAGGGCCGTGGCGTTATTGCCTTTGAGGGCAATGTTCTGAGCCACAAAAAAGAGCACCAGGTTGCCGATCAAGGCCACCCAGAACAGGGGCATGAAGGCTGGGCTGGCAATCATCGACAGGCCACCAAGGGTGCCTGCGGCGGTGAGCACCATGCCACCACCTACATACGGCAGTGCCTTGTTGACGACGTTGGGGCCTACCAGGGCGCTGCTCTGAGCGTCGCGGATGACTTCGCGGAAATTACTGCTGGCCGGCATGGCGCATCAGATGTGGAACATTCCCTATCGTGCCAGTGCTGACAAGGGATCGCAGCACTGCACCGTGCGGATCACCTCACCGTCGCCCGGGCTGTTTGGCATCGCTGCGGGCATAGGCCTGGACCAGGCGCTGTACCAAGGGGTGCCGCACCACATCGGCAGCGGTGAGAGTGCAGATGGCAATGCCCTCGACACCATCGAGAACCTGGGCGGCTTCCACCAGTCCGCTGAGCTGTCCGTGAGGTAAATCGACCTGAGTTGGATCGCCGGTCACCACCATGCGGGAGTTCTCTCCAAGTCGCGTGAGCACCATTCGCATCTGCGCGCAGGTGGTGTTCTGAGCCTCATCGAGAATCACGAAGGCATCCGCCAACGTGCGCCCCCTCATGTAAGCCAGGGGTGCCACTTCGATGATCCCTTTCTCAATCAGGGTTGCTGTCCGCTCTGAGCTCAGCAGGCTGTGGAGGGCGTCGTAGAGCGGCCTCAGGTAGGGGTCCACTTTTTGCTGTAAGTCACCAGGCAGAAAGCCCAGACGCTCTCCAGCTTCCACCGCAGGTCGGGTGAGGACGATGCGCTCAATTTTGCGCTCTTGCAGCAGTCGAACGGCCTGCACCACCGCCAGAAAGGTCTTTCCGGTGCCGGCTGGACCGAGAGCCAGGGTGAGATCGTGACGTTCCATCGCCTCGACGTACTGCTTCTGACGCAGGGTGCGTGGGCGCAGCAGCTTTCCGCTCTGGCTCCGGGCCAGCACTTGATCGCTTAGGCCGCGATGTTCATCGCTGCGGCCGGTGTCGAGGGCCTGGAGGCTGGTTTGGATATCCACTGGCGTGACGGCCTGGCCTTCACTCCAGAAGGGCCGCAGCAATTCGACAAGTCCAGCAGCACGCTCGAGCTGGCTAGGACGGCCTTCAATGGCGAGCTGCAGGCCCCTCAGAATCAGCTGCGTGCCGGTGAGATCACTCAGCTTTCTCAGGGTTGTTTCACCCTGACCTGCAAGTGCCAGTGCTGCTTCCTGATCCGGCAGGTCGATGATGAAGCGCTGCCGCCCTGAGCCATCCACTACTGGTGGGATCAGGCCTCGGCTGCGGCTTCCTCAGCTGGCGCCTCCTCAGCTTTGGCTTCTGCGGCCGCCTTGGCAGCAGCTTTGGCCTGAGCCTCACGTGCTTGGGCCTGCTTGGCCTTGCCGACGATCTCTGCCTTGCGAGTGGTCTTGGCGATCAGACCGCCGCGCTCGAGCAGCGTGCGCACGGTGTCCGAAGGCTGGGCACCCTGATCGAGGCGAGCACGCAGGGCATCAGTATCCAGACGGGTCTCTTTGGTGCGGGGGTTGTAGAAACCCAGCTCTTCCAGGGGGCGGCCGTCACGACGACTGGTGCTGTTGCACGCCACGATTCGGAAGCTTGTTTCCCGCTTCTTGCCGAATCGCTTTAGGCGGAGCTTGATCATCGGGCTCTTCTACAGACGTGGACGGAATCAAACACCATACTCGTAGACCTCTAAAGCTGACCAAAGCCCTTTCGCTTCTTGGCCGGCTTAGCCCTTTTGGGTGGCTTGCCGCCCCCCATTCCAGGCATACCCATACCTGGCATTCCGGGCATACCGCCTCCCATCCCAGGCATCCCCATGCCGGGCATACCGCCTCCCATTCCAGGCATACCCATTCCGGGCATGCCGCCGCCACTGCTCATCTGCTGCATGAAGCCGCGCATGCGTTGGAAGTCCGCTAGCACCTTGTCCACATCGGCCGGCTCGTGTCCGCTGCCTTTGGCAATGCGCCGGCGGCGGGAGGGTTGACTCGCCAGCAGGTCGGGGTTCTCGCGTTCCTGCTGCGTCATTGAGCCGATCATCGCTTCGATCCGCTTCAGCTGGGCCTCCCCCTGCTTGAGCATGCCGTCATCGATTTTGTTCATCCCTGGGATCATCTTCATCAGCCCGCCCAGTGATCCCATGCGCTTGATCAGGCGCATCTGTTTCACGAAATCAGAAAAATCAAAGGTTGCTTCCTGCAGCTTGCGCTGCATCTTCTCCACATCGGCAATTTCCACCTCCTTCTGCGCCTTCTCCACCAGCGTCAGGACATCACCCATGCCGAGGATGCGGCTGGCCATTCGCTCGGGGTGGAAGGGCTGCAGCGCCTCTACCTTCTCGCCAGTGCCGATGAACTTGATCGGCGCACCACTGACCTTGCGGATTGAGAGAGCAGCCCCACCGCGCGAATCGCCATCAAGCTTGGTGAGCACTGCTCCAGTGATGCCCACCTTCTCGTGGAAGGCGCGGGTGAGCTCGGCGGCCTCCTGACCGATCATCGAATCCACGACCAGTAGCACCTCATCGGGAGCCACAGCGGTTCGGATCCGCACCATCTCCTCCATCATCGACGTGTCGATCTGGAGCCTTCCGGCGGTATCGACGATCACGGTGTCAAACCCTTCCTCTCGACCCTTGGCCAGGCCTGCTTCTGCAATCACCTCTGGCTTGGCATCAGGGCCGAGGCTGAACACCTCCACATCGATTTGACCTCCCAGGGTCTGCAGCTGATCGATCGCTGCAGGCCGGTAGGTGTCAGCTGCGACCAGAAGGGCTCGGCGTCCGTTCTCCTTGAGGTGCAGGCCGAGCTTCGCGGTGGCAGTGGTCTTGCCAGCCCCCTGCAGTCCTGCCATTAGGACCACCGTCGGTGCTGTTGCTGCCTTGGCCAGGGGGGCGTTGGCTCCCCCCATCACGTTCACCAGCTCCTCGTGCACCAACTTGATGAACTGTTGGTCTGGGCTCACCCCCCGGACGACATCAGCACCGAGGGCTTTTGTGCGCACCTCTGCCACAAAGGATTTGACCACGGGGAGGCTGACATCCGCCTCTAGTAGGGCGCGGCGCACGTCCTTGAGGGCGCCGTCGATGTTTCCCTCGCTAATGGCCGCCTCGCCCTTTAGGCCGCGGACGGCGTCTTCAAATCGCTGGGAAAGCTCTTCGAACATCAGCTCCAGTGCGGGCTCAGCAGCCCATCACTCTAGAAATCCTGTCGCTGCAAACTACGGATTAGTGGGGCGAAAATCTGCCAGCTGCCAGCCGTCACCTTGCTTATGGAAGATGTAAGTGTTTTGAAGAGTTCGAGGTCCATCGCTGTCGATTAGCTTGCCCTCATCGGACAGCACCTCCTCGGCATAGCTCAAGCGGGTGCGGGCGACCCTACGTTCGGGATCCGAGTCCACAAGTTCAAGCTCCTCGATCGTTGCGTTGACGCTCCGGCGGAGGCCAGCTGCCGCATCAGTAGCACGGGCCGCTTTGGCGTTTTGCACCAGGGCTGGAACCGCCAGACCATCAAGAGCTTCGGCACTGCCTTTGCCATCGAGCAAGGTCGCCTTGGCACTGAGCCATTGCTGCAGCAGAGCGCGAGTCTCGGCGGCGCCGTTAACTGCAGCCAAGTCTGAGGCAGCTCGCTTGGCCAGTGGAGTGTCTAAATCAAATGGCTCCGTGGCCTCAGGCAGCAGCAGCTGATCAGGCGTGGGAATCGAGGGGCTGTTGTCCCGGCTGCCGCGGCTTGCGATGGTGTTGTTGAGACCAAGTCCTCCCAGGAGCGCTAGGGAAAGCAGGCTGCCTGCGGTGATTGCACGCTGTCGGTTCGTGGTGCGGCGTAGCAAGTCAGGCAACTCGCTGCTGATTTTGGTCCATCTCATGCTGGCTTGGGTCCAGCCTGCCCCGGCTTGCACTTGGAGGTTGCTCAGGAGGGCGCTGGCTCGCTCCCTGGGACTCAAGCGCTCCTGCTCATCATTGTCCTGCCTTGCATCCTCAAAGGGTGCCTGCAGCAAGTCCTCGAGGCTGGTTGGTTCGCTGGGAGTAGGCAGCACTTCAAATTCTGTGATTGCTGCAGTGCTCGGCTCAACCTCGCGGAGCCGGCGGCGGTCATCACGCTCGATGAAGGCCTGCACGTCTCGGTCGGAGAAGTAGGCCTCTAGGTCGGGGTCGGCATCCAGGTCGCGGTAGCAGGGCAACACCTGGCGCTCAAGCCAGTCGCAGCAGTAAACGCATAGTCCCGCAAGGGGGTCTTCCCCCTGCTGACGGGCCCACTCCTTAAGAGCCTCGTCACTGCCGCGTTGGAAGCAGGACTCTGCTTGTCTTGTGTGGCCAAGGAGGAGATGAAGGCAGGCCATTTCTGGTTCGACCCCCACGTCCTGGAGCTGCTCAAGGCGATTCAGCGCCAGTTCAATACGCTCTGGTTTGCGTTGAGCGAAGCCGGAGGCGGTTAGGGCATAGGCGCTGAGAAATTCCGCAGTAACTGAGCCGGCTTCCGACCAGCATTGGAATAGATCGATTTGCTCCTGCACGGTGAGGAAGCCGCGGATCTGCTGAAAAAACGACTGGAAAGCTTCCTGGGGAAAGTCAAGATCCTGGTCGCCGTCCAGGCCGCCGCGGCGCTGGACCAAGCTCTGCAGTAGTTCCTGGCCGAAGTCCCTGTTTTTGCTGTCATTGAGGTCTCGACTAAGCAGATCGAGGATCCGAAAGGGCAATAGGGATTGCAGTTCGGCCTCCAGTTCTTCACGCTGATGCTGCTGTTGGCCCATCCGCTGCAGTAGCTGGATGCCCTGCTGAAGCACTTGGGCCGCGGCTTCAAAGCGGCGATCGCGGCGGCGCTCTTCGGCTGCCTGACGCGAGGCCAGGGCAGAGAGAAGACTTAAATCCAGTTCACGGCCACTGCCTAACGCAGGGGCCTGGGGAGGCTGCAGAGCTCGGCGGGCCCCTTCGAAGGCTTCAGCCGCCTGTCCAGCCTCCATCAAGAGCATCAAGGCACCAACTTCGTGGTTGCTTGCTACCTCGAGCGCTGGCAAAGCGTCCTCGTCATTGGCGCTGAGCTCGGTTAGCAGCCGCTCATAGTCCTCACGTCGGTCGGTGTCACAGAGCAAATCGGCGCTGCTGCGCAGGAGTTCTGCGCGCGATTCCAGCGCCTCAGCTGTGAATCCCTCTGAAGGCAAGCGCTCAAGACGCTGTTGGAGGGTGCGCAATACCTGTTCAGCGCTAGCGACAGGGCTGATGCCCAGCAGTCGGAAATGGTCGAGGGGAAGTTCCACCGCGCGCTGCTGAAGGAGC
>CAJWXK010000063.1 GCA_913048995.1 uncultured Synechococcus sp.
GTTCGGCATCAATGACGCTGATGCTGCCGCCCATGGCTTCCACCAACAGTTTCACAACAGAAAGTCCCAGGCCGGATCCCCCACCAGGCGGAGCATTGCTGCCGCGCTGGAAGCGCTCAAAAATCCGTTCCCGCTCACTAGCGGGCACACCCATTCCCTCGTCCAACACCTGCAATTGCCAACGACCAGGGGATGGCCGCAAACGCAAACACACCGGTGTGGCCTCAGGGGAGTACTTACAGGCGTTCTCCAACAGATTGAGCAGAACCTGTTTCAGGCGGTCAGCATCAGCCAGGGCCGTGGCCTGGTTGGCTTGGTCCGGAAGATCTAGCAGCAATGGTCGTCTCTGATCACTGCCCGCCAGCTCGATCAGCTCCTTGAGCAATGGTTCGAGCTTCACGGGGGTACTGGTGAGGCTGAGGCGTCCGGAATCACCACGAGAAAGATCCAGCAGATCATCCAAGAGATGTCGCATTCGCCGAGTCTCCCCATCTGCGGTCTGGAGGCCTTCCACCTGGTCAGGCCGGAGGTTGTCCCCACGGCGCAGGGTGCGGCGGATGTAGCCACTGACAATGGTTAACGGGGTACGCAGCTCGTGACTGACTCCACTGACGAATTGGCGCTGCTGACTCCAGGACTGGGAGAGGCGATGCATCAAATCCTCGTAGGTGACAGCTAAGCGCGCCACCTCCTGGGGGGCACCGGCCAGGCTGATGTGGGAGCTCTGCAGCGTTTCGACGGTGACGGTCTCAGTCAGCTGAGAGAGTTCGATGAGGGGACGTACAATGCGGCGCACCAACCAGGTGACGCTGGCCAAAGTCAGCAACAGGCAGATTCCCCAGATCAAAATCATCCAGGAGAGGTAATTGCTGAAGGCACGGGAACTGGAGGTGATATCGCGTGCCGCCCACAAATGCACACCCGTATCGCTGCGCAGTAGGGCTTCGATCAGGTACTGCTGCTCACCAGAGCTGAGCACGCGCTGCTTGAGCAGCCGCGGATCAGGATTAACGGCCATAGCCCGGCGCACCAGCAGCTGCTCCATGGCCAGGTCCTTGCTGTCCGGCACGACAGTGCTGCCATCGGGCAGCACCGCCCAGTAGAGCGTGCGGTAATCGCTGAAGCGACCCAACTCAGCACTGATCTGAGTCGTCAATTGCAGTGGAATGTCTTCAGCAGCCGCAACCTGTTGAGCCGTTAATCGGTCGAGATTGGCGTTGATCGCTCTGGCCTGACGCTGCAATTCACGGCCGTGTTCCTGAAAAAGAGCGCGCTCGCTTACCCAAAGACCAGCGCATGACGCCCCGGTGAAGCCAACAAAAACAGCGAGGTAAGTGGCCAGCTGGATCTGACCCTGCAAGCTGCCAAGCAGCTGCTGTCGCCAGTCGGGAGCGCTCGCCATATCTCCATGGTCAATGGCGCAAAGGCTTTTGTCAGTGCCGCTGCGCTCGACCACTCTGGTTCAGACCAATCAGCATGGGCTGTTTGCAGGGACTCGCGGCTGCTGAGGCAATCACGGGCAGCGATTGGCGCTCAACATCGGGCAGCCAGTGCCTCAAGGGCTGATGCCAGGGATGCTGCCCGGAACTGACGGCCCCAGCCAGCGAGGGGATTGTTCGTGAAGACGGTTATGGCGTTCTACGGCTGCAGCAGCAAGCCGGCAGAAAGCTGAGCACCATGAAAGGAACATCCCCGGCGCCGATGACCGCGCAGAGCTTCCGCGAGCTACAGCAACACCTCAGCGCTGATGTTGATGACGTCAAAGCCAGCAGTGATCCCTGGGATGTACTGGTGGTGCCTTCCCTCAACCTCGACGCTCACCAGATCGAGCTGGTCAAGGGGTTCCACCACTATGAAGAGCGGCAGCTGTTTGAACTGATCCGCCTGCGGCAGCCCAACGCGCGGATGGTGTTCGTCAGCAGCAAGCTGCTGCCAGAACTGGTTGTTGATTCCGTCCTGGAGCTCCTGCCGGGAGTGCCGATTTCCCATGCCCGTCAGCGGCTCAAGCTGTTTGACACCGATGACGCCAGTCCAAGGCCATTGGCAGCCAAGTTGCTGGAGCGGCCACGACTGATGCAACGGATTCGTCAGGCATTACGACCGCATCGATCCTTCATCAGCTGCTTCAACGTGGGTCAACTGGAGCGCGATCTATCAGAAGCACTTCAGTTGCCACTGCTGGGCACCGATCCAACGCTGTCGTGGTGGGGCAGCAAGGCTGGCAGTCGCGAGCTGTTCCGTCGCTGTGCGCTACCCCACCCCGATGGATCCCAGCTCGTACACAGCTTCAACGATCTGGTGGAAGCAACACTGGAGCTGGTAGGGCGCAACCCCCTGCTTGAACGTGCTGTGGTGAAACTCAATGAGGGGTTCAGTGGCGAAGGCAATGCACCGCTGGAGCTAGCGGCTCTTCAGCTGGAGTCCTGCCATGAAGCTGAACGGCGCGGTCGGCTGCAGTCGGCGCTCGAAAATCTGTCAATGCCGGCTGCGGACTGGCCAGCCCTCGTCGAACAGCAGGGTGCCTTGGTGGAGGAATGGCTCAGCGGTGGGCAAGAGCTGACTTCGCCAAGCGTTCAGGGAATGATTCATCCCGGCGGCCAGGTTGAGGTGCTCAGCACCCATGAACAGCTGCTGGGGGGACCCAGCGGGCAGACCTATCTGGGCTGCCAATTCCCGGCGAGTCAGGCCTACCGAGCCGAGCTGCAGCACTGGGGCCAGGCGGTAGGTGAGGAGCTGGCGCAGCTCGGAGCACTCGATCACTTCTCCGTTGATGGACTGGCCAGACGCAACGGGGATGACTGGGATCTACAGGCAATCGAAGTGAACCTGCGTAAGGGGGGGACCACTCACCCGATGCAGGCCCTGCGCTATTTGAGCAACGGCTGGCTATGCCAGGCCACCGGACGTTTTCTCTCACCCAAGGGCAGCGAGCTTCACTACAAGGCGACCGACAACTTCACCGATGCGAGGCTGCAGGGACTGCTGCCCATGGACCTGATCGACATGGTGGCAGGAGCTGGTCTTCACTACGACGCCCTAGGCGAAAGCGGCAGCGTTTTCCACCTACTGGGTTGCCTCTCTGAGCACGGCAAGTTGGGCATGACCTGCATCGGGCGCAGCGCAGACGAAGCCGAACAGGTCTTTGCACGTACTAAGGAGGAACTCCTGAGCCGTCCTTAAGGTTGAGCAATCAGCGATCCGCGAGCTGACGCTGACGACGCTGAGCCTCGCGCTGAGCGCTAGAGCGATCAAGCAACAGGTAAACCATCAACAGAACGGCGACAGCCATCACATGCATCTGGCTGATTCCCAGAAAGATGGCCAAACCAAGCCCTGTCCAGAACACCGCAGTATCTCTTTTTCTGGCGAAGTGCATCACAACTCCAGGCCAACTGAATTGACAATAAACAGTGCCTCTACAAGAAGAATTTAAGCGTTGAATTCTATTGAATAGTTGTCAGTTCTTAAAGGTGTTAATACTCATTGAATCTCTGAACTCATAGGGGCCAATCCATCAGATCAGCTGAATCTGCAGACAGATCACATGGAGATCACGTGCAATCAAAATGGTGCAGAAGTCAGTGCTGAGCGGGGCTGGAGCAGCAGGGAATGCCATAGGCACGGGGTAGGATCCGCGCGCTTCCCGCCCGAACCGATGGCCAACATCGATCACGCGCCCAGCCGCACGATGCTGAACCTGCTCCACGTGCTGCCGGCCTTTGCCGATGCCGAGGAGCTGCGACTGAACGTGATCGTGGAGCTGAACTCCATGACCATCAACAAATATGAGCTGATCACTGAGACGGGTCACCTCAAGCTTGATCGCGTGGGCTACTCCTCACTGGCCTATCCCTTCGCCTACGGCTGCCTACCCCGAACCTGGGATGAAGACGGCGATCCACTTGATGTCGAAATCGTCGGAATCACCGAAGCTCTGGTACCCGGGTCCCTCGTGGAGGCCCGCATCATCGGAATCATGAAATTCGACGACGGCGGTGAGGTGGACGACAAGGTGATCTGCGTGCTGGCTGATGACAAGCGCATGGATCACATCACCAGCTACGAGCAACTTGGTGCTCACTGGATCAAGGAGACCACCTACTACTGGGAGCATTACAAGGACCTCAAGAAGCCCGGCACCTGCACGGTCAATGGATTCTTCAACAACGACGAAGCCGTCAAGATCATCCGCGACTGTGAGAAGCGCTACGAGGAAGTGATTGCTCCCAAGCTGGTCAACTGATCAAGGGAAGATCACCCGCCATGGGTCTCCCCAGCGATCCAAAAGCCTCCGCTTGGCTAATGCAGCTCACGTGGCTGTGCGGAGCGATTGGTTTCTGGGGAGCCTTCGGCGCGCTCGCTAACTCTGAGCTGATCGGGGCGATCAGCTGGGTCAACCTCTGGGTGGTTGGCGTCACTGGCGTGCTGTCTTTTTTCAGACATGCGGTATTTCACCGCAGTGATGCAGCACGCATGGGCTGGGACTACGGCCGGCGTAACGCTTTCCAACTTGAGGTTGGTTTTGCCAATCTGGCCTGGGGATCAGTAGCCATCACTGCCTGGGCCCAGGGCTGGAGCCTTGAAGCCCAAGGCGCCGTGGTGCTGCTATTCGGCATCTATATGGTCCAAGTCGCAGTGTTGCACTGGATCGAATTCGCTCAAACTGGGCTTAATCAACGACGGCGTGTGCTCAGCAGGCTGGTCAACAGTGGCTTTGCAGCACTGCTTCTCTGGTTTGGGGCCTTGGCTCTTAACCCATGATCAGCGCTGCAGGTTGACCTGTAGTCAGTGGCCGTAATTCTGCTCTGTGTCGTGCCAGAGCTTCCGCTTTGCTTTGTCGCCCTTGCGGATCAGGCGCTGCGCCTCGGCCCTGGTCAAACAGGTGCGGGCCTGCTCTTCGATGCTGAGTATGCGGAGCAGCTGTTTGAGTTCAGTCATTCTCTTTACCCTCGCTTAACTGCCATTTAAGCAAGAATCCGACTGCAGCAACAGGTCTCTCTCAGGAGTCTTAACCTTGCGACGACACATGCATCACAGCTGAGCGCTCCCATTCCTCACCGATAGCTCAAAAACTCCTCAAAGGACATCCCGATCTCCTTGGCAATACGACGGGCCAAGCCGGGCTCCACATCGCTGCCTGGGTGAAACGGCACGATCGTGTGACGACCTCCCTGATCGCGGAAATGCTGATGCGATCCATGGCTTCGGACGTGCTGAAAGCCCAGATGCTCCAGGATCCGCACCACCTCCTTGGGCTTGAGAACATCGCTGTGATGGTGGCTCATGGATTTAGAGCAGCTTCACCTTGGTGACCTTGGCCTCGATGGCATCACGGCCTGTTTTGATCTGAATCGGCACCCGCGTGAAGATCTCAACGCGAATGCCAGCACGAGCCAACCCCAGCACAGCACGGGCAAGAAGTGCTGCTGAAATCACCACCGCCAGAGGCCAGCGGAACGGGGTGAGCAATTCAATCCAGTGCATCGCCACAGGGGCAGCATTCTGCTCATCCCTTGTTTAGCCAGCTTTAGACGAGTTGCAGCTCTGAATGAAGGGCCAAGTGGTTATGCAGCAGGTCAAAAACCGAATCAATACGATCTGATTCGGGCTTAGAGATCGAAAGGACTAGGGCCAGATGATCCAGATGACGGCGCTCACTGGCCTCATAGGGACCATCGGAGCGCATTAATTCCGAGGCCATCGCATAAGCCGTCAGCGACTGAGTCGGGGAGAGAGCCTGAGCAGCTTCAAGCATCAGCGGCTCATTGCCGATTTGACGGCGCCGCTGCAGCAGGGCATCCATCATTTCGATCATCTCGCCCTCACTCATCGAGCAATAGGGCTCGCGGTAATCGAGCGCATGCCGGAAGGCTCGACCACCTGCGGGGGTGAGGGAACCATCCCAGGTGACAGCCGTCAGGCCAATGGCAGCAAATGCAGTTAGAGAATCCATAGCAACATCATTCAAGTTTGCGGAAAAGAGGCCAAGGTCAACGTGGTGGTCATGGCTACAGAGATGACGTTGACGTCAGACAGCGAAACGAGATCCATCAGGTTTCGATGCAACATATGAACAATCTGAAACCAGATTGAGACCAGGGAAGTGGCGGCCAGCACACTTTCTAGAGTTGCTTGTGATGTCGGCCTGGAGAAATCAAAAAAGTGGTAATTGCTGAACAATTCGGCGTTGCAGAAATGTTGTCTTGACTACTTAAGTAATGCCAACTGGCGCGCCACCGCCTCTCCCACCCTGAGGCCGTCGATACCAGCCGAAAGGATTCCTCCAGCAAAACCAGCCCCCTCACCAGCAGGAAATAAGCCCGGTGTATTGGTGCTCTGCAGATCCTTGCCGCGACTAATGCGCAGTGGTGAGCTGGTTCTCGTCTCGACGCCGGTCAACACTGCATCGGGGTGATCAAAGCCAGGAATCTGCCTGGCAAAAGCTGGCAGCGCCTCTCGAATGGCCTCGATCGCAAACGCCGGCAAGGCGCTGGAGAGGTCAGTTGGAATCACACCCGGGGCGTAAGAGGGACGCGCGCTCCCCAAGGAGGAACTGGGAACCGCAGCAAGGAAATCCTCCAACCGCTGGGCCGGTGCTTTGTAATCGCCACCGCCGAGGACAAACGCGCGCGATTCCAGCTCCCGTTGGAACGCCACACCGGCCAATGGCCCGCCCGGGTAGTCATCGGGGGTGATTGCCACAACGATGCCGCTATTGGCATTGCGTTCATTGCGGCTGTACTGACTCATGCCATTGGTCACCACTCGGCCCTCCTCTGAAGTGGCGCCCACCACCAGACCACCAGGGCACATACAAAAGCTATAAACGCTGCGGCCATTACTGGCGTGGTGCACCAACTTGTAGTCGGCTGCCCCCAAGATCGGATGACCAGCGTTCTCACCCCAGCGCGCTGCATCAATGAGGGGCTGGGGATGTTCAATACGAAAACCGATTGAGAAGGGCTTGGACTCCATCGCTACTGCCTGGCGATGCAGGAGCTCAAAGGTGTCGCGCGAGCTATGGCCAACAGCAAAGACAGCCGCATCGGTGCCGATGCGCTCACCATCAGCAAGCACAACCGCCTGCAACTGACGGTTGTTGGGATCAAGCACCACGCCAGTGACGTGGTGTTCAAAGCGCACCTCACCACCGAGAGCAGTGATGCGCTCACGTAGCTGCCGCACCACACCCACCAACTTGAAAGTGCCGATATGGGGCTTATTGAGCACAAGAATCTCGGGGTTGGCGCCGCTCTCGACGAGCTCTTCCAGCACCCAACGGCCGTGGCGCTTGGACTCCTTGACGCCGGAGTAGAGCTTGCCGTCAGAGAAGGTGCCGGCACCGCCTTCGCCGAACTGGGCATTGGAAGCGGGATTGAACGGCAGCCGCCCCTTCCAGAAACCAAAGGTGTCGGCCGTGCGTTGCTTCACTGGCTTGCCGCGCTCCAGAAGCAGCGGCCGGTAACCCTGCTGCGCCAGGAACAAGGCGGCGAAATAACCGCAGGGCCCAGCTCCCACCACCACAGGCCTTAGCCGTTCCCCGCTGGCAAAGCCAGCTGGCGCCGGAATGGAAGGACGCTCCAAGGGCGCCGGTGTAGGCATCACCTGGCGGTCGCGGCGCAACTTGCCCAGCACCGCCGCCTCATCAGCAACAGCGACATCAACGCTGTAGACCAATTCGATGGCGTCTTTATGCCGTGCATCAACGCTGCGGCGAAACAGCTGCAGCTCACCAAGGGCAGCAACAGGCAGCTTGAGACGCTTGGCCACAGCAGCTGGCAAGGCCTCCGGTGGATGGTCCAAGGGCAGGGCGATCTGGTGAACGCGGATCACGGGCCCAGGACATGCGTTGAGGACCCTTCACATTGACAGCAGCAGCAGGAAGAGGGGAGAGATACCGATGATGGGTGCAGCTTCTCCCCCGAAGGATTGATGACAGCGACTGCCAGCGAGAGCGACACGCAATTGATCAATAGCTTTGACGGCTTCGCGCAGCAGGTGGACTACTCGCTGATGAAATCCCTAGCGATAGACCCAGAAGCAAGCGCCGATGGTGATGATCACGTTCCTCGGCAAGTCTTCTCTGGCCATTACGTGCCGGTGACGCCAACACCGATCAGGGAGTCCGAATACGTCGCGCATAGCCAAGAGTTATTCGCTGAGCTGGGGTTGAGCAATGTGCTCGCCACAGACGCCCAATTTCAAAGTCTGTTCTCCGGTGACAGCAGCGTGGCCTCCGGCCCGATGCACCCCTACGGCTGGGCTACCGGCTATGCCCTCTCGATCTACGGCACCGAATACGTCCAGCAGTGCCCCTTCGGTACAGGTAACGGCTACGGCGATGGCCGGGCCATCTCCATTTTTGAAGGCGTCTTTGATGGCAAGCGCTGGGAGATGCAGCTCAAAGGCGGTGGACCAACCCCCTACTGCCGCGGCGCGGATGGGCGGGCGGTGCTGCGCTCCAGCGTGCGGGAGTTCCTGGCACAGGAGTTGATGCATGCCCTTGGCGTGCCCACCTCCCGCTCGTTAACGCTCTACATGTCACGGGCTGAAACCGTGAGGCGGCCCTGGTACTCAGAGAACTCGCGGTCGTTTGATCCCGACATCATGGTGAATAACCCCGCAGCGATCAGCACCCGCGTGGCACCGTCGTTCCTGCGGGTGGGGCAGCTGGAACTGTTTGCACGCCGTGCCCGCAGCGAGGCCCATCCCGAGGCGATGAACGAGCTGCGGATGCTCGTGGAGCACCTGATTGCACGCAACTACCAGGGGGAGATCGATCCATCTCTGCCATTTGAAGATCAGATCGTGGAACTAGCGCGGCTGTTCCGCGGACGGCTCACAGCCCTGGTCGCCAACTGGATCCGTGTTGGCTACTGCCAGGGCAACTTCAACAGCGACAACTGCGCCGCTGGCGGATTCACTCTCGATTACGGGCCGTTTGGTTTCTGCGAACTGTTCGATCTGCGCTTCCAGCCCTGGACCGGGGGCGGTGAGCACTTCTGCTTCTTCAATCAACCATCAGCCGCGGAAGTCAATTACCAGATGTTCTGGAAATCACTGAAGCCTCTGCTGGCTCATGACACAGAAGCCGAGGCCAAGCTGGATGAAGTGCGTGATGGCTTTGGTGATGCCATGGCCGATGCGATCAATGCCATGTGGGCCAGCAAGCTGGGCCTGGCCACACCAGATCCTGAGCTGGCAAATGAGCTGCTGGGACTGATGCTCTCTTCCAAACTGGATTACACGATCTTTTTCCGCCGCCTTTCAGACATCCCTGACGACATTGATGCGCTCAAGGAGAGCTTTTACAGCGAAAGCTCTGAGCAACTCGATGCCAAATGGAGTGAGTGGCTGAAACGCTGGCGCGCGGTACTCAAAAGCCAAGGTGATCTCAGTCAGGCCTCAGCATCGATGAAGCAGGCCAACCCAGCGATCACCTGGCGCGAATGGTTGATCGCGCCGGCTTACAACCAAGCCGCAAAAGGTGACAGCACCTTGATCAACGAGCTGCAGCAGGTGTTCAGCAACCCATACCAGGAGCCGCCAACAGAACTCAGCCGGTATGACCAGCTCAAGCCACGGGAATTCTTCAACGCCGGTGGGGTCTCGCACTACAGCTGCTCCTCCTGAGGCGAGTAGCTGTAGTGCGCTAAGGAGTCAGCTGTTGCTGTCCTGCTTTCCGCCACAGGCATGACGCGGCTGATAGCCGGCATGTTCAGCCAGGTAGCGGAGGTAGACGATCTGGTGACGGTCGGCCAGGCCTGCAGCCCCAATCAACCCCAAGGGCCCAAAGATCAAGCCAGCCAAGAACCATTTCTTGCTGTTGCGCGCCTTCTGGCCAGCGAGTGTTTTGGAGAAGAAGGCACTGGCCAGGTGCGACACCAGGATCATGATCACCAACTTCCATTCCATGGCGGGGGGCGCATCCGATCTGACACCTAGCCAGCCCGAGTTGGAATGTCAGCGTCAGATCCAGTGGCTGAATCGATAGCTTGATCGGCCCATCTGCCTGGGCCCATGCCTGCCAAGCCTCTGCCCAACACCGGTGCGGTGAGCGGCCTGAAGGAAACCCTCGATTTCTTTGGCGATCCGAGCTTTGCCCAGAGGCGCTTTGAAACCTATGGCGATGTCTTCGCCACCAAGCTGCTGGCCCAGCCGATCGTGTTCATCAGAGGTGAGCGGGCGATCAATGATCTGTTCAGCCAAAGCGACTCGCTGGAAGGATGGTGGCCCGAGAGCGTCAAAAAGCTGCTGGGTAGCCGCTCCTTGGCCAACCGCAGCGGGGCGGGCCATAAAGCCCGCCGGCGCGTGGTGGGCCAGCTGTTCTCCAGCGCAGCACTGGCCCGCTACACCCCATCGATCATTGGCCTGGTGGATGAACTTGCTGATGAGCTGATCGGAGCCGATGGCCCGGTGCCCTTGGCCGGGCGGATGCGGCGCTTTGCCTTTGCCGTGATTGCCACCACGGTGCTGGGGCTCGATAGCGAAAGCAGAGAGGCGCTGTTTGCTGATTTTGAGATCTGGACCAAGGCCCTGTTCTCGATTCCCTTGGCAATTCCAGGCACCCCGTTTGCCAAAGCCATGGGGGCACGCCAAAGGCTGCTGAATCGCATCAAGGACGTGCTCCAAGAGGGCAGCAACCAAGGCGGCCTGGATCTGATCAGCGGCGGCCTCGATGAAGCCGGCA
>CAJWXK010000064.1 GCA_913048995.1 uncultured Synechococcus sp.
CGCGGGTGTCCATGTCCACCCGGTTGGCGATGCCGGTGAAGATCAGGCTGCGCAGGGCGGAGGCGATCGCTTCCACCACGGTGGCGCCGATCAGGATCACACCGATGCTCACCACGCCACTGAGGGAGTCGCCGCCGCCGGCCTGGGCATTGATCAGCCGCATGATCCCCAGCGGCGTCACCAGACCCAGCACATTCACCACGGCTGAGGTGGCGATCACCTCGATCAGTTCACGGCGGTGCGGTTGAAGGAAGGGGCCGTACCAGCCCCAGCTGAAGCGTTGCTGCTTGCTGTCGGGGCGGCGCCGCAGCAACAGCAGCCGCAGTCGATCGTCGCTGTCCGTTGGCAGCAGGTCGTCCGCTGGCACCCGCAGGGGGCCCAGCTCCGGTTCCAGCAGGCGCAGGCGACCGTCGCTCTCAACGCCCTCCACGATCACCAGGCGCTCGCGATGCTCCAGCACGGCTGGGGTTGGAACCCGCGTCAGCTGCCCCAGGGGGATTTCCGCCAGGGAGACCGAAAGATCCAGATTGCTGAGCAGTTGCCCCAGGTTGAGCAGGTTGAGCCGCGACTGGCGTTGCAGCAGGCCGTCCACCTCATCACGGACGTTGTCGCGCAGGAACGGGACGCCGTGATGCAGGGCCAGGGCCTGGCAGATGGCCATCGGGATGTCCCGGGGGCCGCTGGCACGGGGCAGCTCCAGCACCTCTGGGGTGATCGCACGGCTGCTGCTGAGGGCTGCAATCTGATCCAGTTCCGCATCCAGGGCGGCGACGTCGGTGTCCGGCAGCCAAAGCCAGCGCTGTTGGAGGGGCTCACCCTCAAGCTGCAGCCACTGGCCACCGCTGCGGGGGCGGGGATGGTCGCCGGTGGCCCAGAGGATGCTGTCGAGCCATTGGTTCCAATGTTCCAGCTGCTGCGCCCGTGCCGGGTTGGCGTGGGCCTGCCGCTGCAGCAGCGCCACCGCCTCGATGCTGGGCCTCTGCTCTGAGCACCATTGCCGCAGTGCCGGCTGCTCCGTCCACCAGTTGCGCAGCTGATCAGCGGAGAGTTCCAGAAGCTCACAGGGCTCAGCGGCTCGGAGGTGTTCGAGCGATCGGTTGTGGATCACCCCCAGCCAGCCGATGCAGTCGCCGCAGTGGTGCCGCTGCACCGTGCGCCAGTGGTTCTGTGGAGGGAGTGCCGCCAGGCTGCGGATGCTGCCCTTCACCAGCAACCACACCGCGTCTGGCCTGGCATCGGGCGCCAGCAGCACTGCCCCGGTGCCGAGCGTGATGGGCTGGCCGTGGCGGTGAAACCGGTCAACCAGTGACCCAGGAAATGCTGGCTGGGCCGTGTGCTCGGAAACCACCCTTGAGGGTTCTGGGGGGTTCAAATTACCGTCATTGCAATCGGTGGGCCTGGGCATGACGTTGCGGGAGCTGCTGGAGCAAGCCATCCGTCTGCGCAGCTCCGGCCAGGCCCAGCAGTCGCTGGAGCTGCTGGAGCGAGCGAAGGCCCAGGGGGTGACCAACGGCTGGGTGGACGACAACCGTGCCCGCGCTCTGGTGAAGCTCGATCGGCTCGAGGAGGCGCGGGACCTCTGGCAGGGGTTGGAGGCGGGGGAAGACCTGACTCTGCGCACTGTGGCCAGTCAGAACCTGCATTATCTGGATCTGCAGGATCGCGTTGAGCTGTTCTGGCAGCAGGTGCAGGATCTGGCGCAGCGGTTCTCCTGGACCCTGCTGCGACTCAACGCCGATCTGAGGGATGCGGCGGATTTTGAATTTGCCCTGCTGGAGGAGGCGGTTCTGTCGCGGGAGAGCGGTGCGCCGGAGATGTCACTGGCATTGATGGAGTGGGCCCAGGCCGCAGGCTTTCGCTCCCCCTGGCTCAACGACAACCAGGCCAGAGCCCTGCTGGCCCTGGATCAGGTGATCGACGCCTGTTCGGTCTGGCGCTTGATCCGTGATTCGTCCAGCGAAGCCGCTGCTCGCCAGGCGGCCGAGGAGATGTTGCAGACCTGTCAGCAGCAGGAGCGGCAGGAGCAGCTGCGACAGCGGGAGCAAGCGTTGTTGGCGCAGGCCGCCGACCTTGCCGATCAGGAGAGTGCGGAACATCTGGCCCGCGGTCTGTTGACCTTTCCCGACAGCGCCGACTGTGAGCAGGCTCTCCTGGAGCGATTGGACCAGTTGCGCCAACGGCAGGATCAGGGCTGGTCGACGTTGTCGCCCTGGATGCAGCGGCAGGAACTGGCGGTGGAGCTGTTCGAGCAGGTGCTGCTGGAGGTGGAGCGTCAGCTGCTGCCCTCCTGAGGCTTGTTCAGCAGCACGGCGAGCAACCGCCGCGTGCGGCGTTGCTGATCCTTCACCTGGTCCATCAGCGCATCCATCTGGCGTTGACTCTGCTGCAGCCGATCCAGTTCCGCCTGGCTGGCGTCCAGCTCCTGCTGCAGTTGCGTCGGTTCGTTGCGTTGGGCAGCGCTCTGGGCCGGGGCCAGCCACTGCAGCAGCAGCTGTTGCGGTTGGGCCTGGGCCTGGATCAGGCGCTGCAGGTAGCCGGGGTCGAGCTGCAGATAAGCGTCGAGTTGATGGGGGGAGGCCTGCAGCCAGAGCAGCAGCAGGGCGGCGGTGATGCGATCGGCTGGCGGTGGGGGATCGGCAGGCTGGTCGCCCAGCGCAGGGAGCTCCCAACGGGCCAGAAGCTGGTGTGATCCGGCTTCGCTCAGAGCGAGCAGGCTGTCGTAGCCCCTGTGCAGTTGATCCAGGCTCTCGCTTGGGTTCTGCCCCTCGGTTCGCCAGCGCAGCAACACACGATCGGGACTGTCGTAGATCACGATCGAGCCCGCTGGGCCTGGGTAGTCCACTTGCTCCCCAGCAGCAATCGGTTCGCAGGGAAAGGGTGAGCTCCAAACGGGCATGGCATCGCCGGGTGGTGATGCCATCATCAATCCGGTCGGGAGGTGGCCTTGGCGCTGTGGCTGTGTCGGTTGGATGCCGATGGGCTCGACGCGGCCCGGAGTGCGACGGATCAGGCCCGACGGTTGGGAATCGGCGCCTGGGTGCTGCCGCTGCAGTCAGGAACGGAGCTGGATGCCGGCCTGGACGCCTTGCGGGAGGTGTACGGGTTGGACGGCGGCTTGCCGCTGCTGGTGGAGTGGACGATTCGCGAGCCCTGCAGCCTGGCGGAGGAGCAGAGGGTCATCCGCCAACTGGCGCCGCTGTTGCAGTCAACACGGGCCCTTCTGCTGGAGCAGCGGCCTGTGTTGTTGCTGAAGGGGACTCAGCATCTGGCGCAACCCGAGCACAGCGCCCAGCGATTGCGACGCTGTCTGGCGAGGGCGGGGGATCGGCTGCCGTGGCTGATCAATGGCAGCCATGAGCCTCCGGCTGGTTTTGATGCCGGCTGCGAGTGGATGCCGCCCCCCCGTTGGCAAACCGGAACCCACCGGCTCAATTACGAGCTGTTTCTGCAGCGGGCCCACTGGCGTGATGCTCCCCAACGCCGTTGCATCCCTTCCGTGCGGGGACTCCCCCCGGCGCAGCAGCATTGCTTTGAAAATGCTCGCCCTGGCCATTACCGCGACTGGTTGACGTTGGTGAGCCGTTGGAGCGAACTGTTCGATCACGGAGATCCCCGGGCTCCGGTGTTGATCGACAGCTGGGCGGGGCATCAGGCCTGGTGGCCAGAAGACCCTCCTCAGCAGCAACCTGGGGGCTCGGCAGCTGCCGTGTCCGCCGCGGAGGCTGGCGAAACACGGCAGATCGCCTGGGGGGAACCGTGCTGCGAGCGCCTGGCCCTGATGGTGCATGGCTACTACCTCGATGGGTTGACGGCTCTGCTGGCGCAGGTTCCGAATGCTTTGCGTTCGCAGATTGATCTGTACGTGAGCGCACCCCTGCAGCGCTGGTCTGCAGTCAGCACCCGCCTGCGCTGCTGCGGTTTTGCCTCGGTGCGCTTGTTCGGCGTGGCCAACCGTGGCCGGGACATCGCCCCATTTGTGCTGCAGCTGCTGCCGGCGGTGCTGGCCGCGGGCCATCGCAGCTTCGTGAAGCTGCACACCAAGGCCTCACCGCATCTCTCCGATGGAGAGGACTGGGGGGATCACCTGCTGCACTCCCTGCTGGAACCATCTCTGCTGCAGGGGCTGAACCAGCGGTTGCAGGCGGATCCTGCGTTGGGTCTGTTGGCACCGGCGGGCACCAAGGTGCCGATCAGTTTGCAGTTGCAGAACAACGGTGAGCACCTCAAGGCGCTGCAACGGCGCACCGGCCTGCCGGGGATGACCGTGCTGGCATCTGATTTCGCCGCCGGAAGCATGTTTGCCGGCCGGGTGTCCGTGCTGGAGCCCCTTGTGGCGTTGGCGCTCGAACTCGACGACTTCGAAGCGGAGGCGCGGCAGACCGACGGAACCCTGGCCCATGCCCTGGAGCGGTGGATCGGTGTTCTGAGCCGGCAGCAGGGGCTGCGCATCGATGAACTGCCTGGGGATGCTCGGGCGATGCCTGGATTTGGCTACCGCTGGTCGGAACACCGGGGGGGCTTCCTGGCGACAGCCGACGACGGATCAGAGAACACGGCGCCACTGAACGGCATCCCGCTGATCGATTCCCCACTGTTCGCCGATCATCTGCAGCAGGGCCTGTTTGGTGCGTTTGCTGATGTTGCTCAGCAGTTGAATCAACGGGGTTATGCCGTGTTGGATCTGGGGCGTGAGCGGATGCAGGCCTTGGCCTCGCGCATTCGCAGTGATCTCGAGTCCGCCTTTGACCTGGATGCCTGGCGCGAGCAGGGCGGTGTTGGTGGTCTGCGTGTTCAGGATGCTTGGCAACAGAGCGCAGCGGTGAAGGAGCTGGCTTTGCTGCCGGAGGTCAAGGCGGTGTTGCAGTCGTGCTGGGGTCGGGAACCGTTCGCGTTCCAGACGTTGAATTTTCCGGTGGGAACGCAGCAGCATCTGCACAGTGATGCTGTGCACTTTCACAGCGAACCACCGGGGTTCATGTGCGGCGTATGGGTGGCTCTTGAAGACATCCACCCCGAATCAGGACCCCTGGAATATGTGCCTGGCAGCCAGCGCTTGCCCTATCTGCAGGCGGCTGATGTGGGGGTGCTTCAACGGGCCGGTGTCACCCCGGATCAGACGATTTTTTACGACTACTGGCAGGCGGCGGTGGCTCAGGGCGGGTTTGAGCGGGAGCGGTTCACGCCGCGATTGGGCCAGGCGCTGATCTGGAGCGCCAACCTGATCCATGGTGGTGCCGCAGTGGAGAACCTGGGCTGTTCCCGCTGGAGCCAGGTCACCCACTATTTCTTTGAGGAGTGTCAGCACTACACACCGATGCTGAGCGACTGGCCGGAAGGCACGGTGGCGTGGCGCAATCCGTTTGATATCGCTCGAGGCCGGTCCCGCTGGGATCCTGACCGGTTCGACTGCGTTGACCTCACTCCTGCTCTGACTCTGGCGGAGGCCCATGGTTGGGATGCACGTCACCTTGAAAAGGGTCAGCAAGGCCGAGAGGTTGCCGAGTTGTCTCTGTTGAAGGAGGCCATTGCCTCTCGCGAGGCTGGAGCGTCTGCGTTCTCGCTGGAGTTGATGGAATGGGCTCTGTCGTCAGGCTTCTCCAATCCCTGGCTGCAGGACAACCGGGCTCGAGCGCTCGTTCATCTGCATCAACTGCCAGAAGCCTGTGCTGTCTGGCGAGAACTGGTTTCGCCGAGTCACAGCATCGAGTTGAGATCCGCTGCAGAGGAGATGCTGGCGATCTACAGCCACTTCGCCTCCCTCGAATTGGCGTTGCTGCGGAGACAGCTCGTGGAGGCTGCGGAGCTCTTGACACCGCTTCTGCTGCAAGGGAATGCCTACGCACCGCAGGATTGGTACCCCCTGCTGGCATCGGTGGACCGTCAGCAGCTGACGTCCTGGTTGCTGCCTTTGCTGGAGGTTCATCAGCGTTTTGATCCATCCGAGGGCCTCGATGCGTTGGTGGATGGTCTGCGCGGTTTGCGAACGGCGGCCCATCTTGATCAGTTGGTGCGGGTCAGTAGCACGCTGGTTCTGGCCTTTGGTTGGCGGGCTTCCGGGTCGCCGGCGGTGCTGATCGGGCAGACCAACACCGGTCGTTGGCTGCAGGTTGAGTCGAGCGCTCCCAACCTTGGCCGGCCGGATGTGGCTGAACAGCTGCAGCTGCCGGCCTTCGCTGATGCCGGCTTCCTGGCCAGCCTGAGCCTGGAGCCAGGCGAAAGCCTCACGGGGCTCTGGCTGCAGGGTCATCAACAACAGCTGGAGGTTCGCGATCTTCGTGGTTTGCCCTTTCTGGGCGTCGTGGATCAGCTGTTGCAGCTGTGCCAGCCCTTGGTCACGCCAGTGGAGCGCGCCCCAGCCTTGTTTGAAGCGGGAATTGGCGAGGCCCTGCAGCAGTTGGCCGCTCCGCTGAACGATCAGCAGCACTGGCAGGGCCTGATCGAACGGCGTGAACGCTTCGGCCGTCCGGCGCCCGAGGCGGAGATCACGGTGGTGATCCCTCTTTACCGTCGCTGGGATTTCATCCTCGGCCATGTGGCCGGCTTCTGCCAGGACCCCTGGTTTGTTGAGCAGCGGGTGCGGTTGCTCTATGTGATCGATGACCCGTCGATCAGCACGGAGGTGATGGGGTGGTGCCGCGGTCAGCTCAGTGATGAGCTGCTGGATGTGACGGTGATCACCCTGCAGCGCAACAGTGGCTTTGCCCTTGCCTGCAATTGCGGGGTGCTGGCGGCGGAAACGCCGGAGGTGTGCCTGCTCAACTCCGATGTGTTGCCGATCGAGCCGGGCTGGCTGCAGCCGTTGTTCCGCACCCGGCTGATGCTGCCGGAGGCCATGGTGGCGCCGCTGTTACTCACGGATGAGGGCCGGATCCAGCACGCGGGGATGGTGGTTCAACCGCTGGGCATCGGTGAGCTGCGGGCCTGTGTTCACAGCCTGAAGGGTCTGGATCCTGCACAACTGACGGTGTTCAGCCCCGATGGCTTGCCTTACGACGTGGAGTTTTTGAGCGGGGCTGCACTGATGTTCGAGCGGCAGCGGTTCCTGGAATTGGAGGGCTTCGATCCGGTGTTTGGCCGCGGCGACTTCGAAGATTTGGACTTCTCCCTGCGTTGGCGGCGGTCCGGTGGCCGGCTGCAGTTGGTGCCGGGTGCTCGCCTGACCCACCTGGAGCGTCAGAGCATCACCCATCAACAGGACCCGCTGACCCAATGGCGGGGTGTGCTGAATGCCTGGCAGGTCAAACAGCACTGCCCTGAATTGGCATGACTGTGTTGTACGTGAGCCATGGCCATCCTGCCTTCGCCAAAGGCGGCGGCGAGCTGGCGGCCTGGCGGCTGTTCGAGGCGTTTCGCAGCAAGCCAGGTTTTGAAGGCAGTGGCTTTCTGGCGGCAGCGTCATCACCTGATCAGTTGACGGCAGGATCTGAATTGTTGGGATTGGGGCCGGACGAGTGGCTCATCAAGCGGTCGACTAGCCCCATCACCCACGACACGGCGATTGATCTCAGCGAAGGGTCACAGCTGCATCAGGCCCTGATCGGCCGGAGATTTCAGATCATCCATCTACATCACTATCTGCATGTGGGCATTGATCTGGTGTTTGCTCTGAAGCGCTGGTTTCCCCAGGCGAAGCTGTTGTTAACTCTGCACGATTATTGGGGGCCTTGCGTTTTTGAAGGCCGGCTGCTGCGCGCCTCGGGAGAGTTGTGCAGTGGCGGTGATCCAGTGAGCTGTGATCAATGCCTGGGGGGGGGGCGTCGCGGCGAACTAGCGATTCGATCGCTGAGGCTTCAGCGGATGTTTGCCTTGATCGATCACCTGCTCTGCCCAAGTTTTTTTCTTAAGCAGCGTTATCTCGAATGGGGTGCTGATCCAAGAGGCATAAGCGTGATTGAGAACCTGCCGGCGCTGGAGGATTCGATGCTCTTACCCGCCCAGCCAGCACTAAGGAAAGCTTTGGTGGTGGGATTTTTTGGTCAAGTCAATCCCTGGAAGGGCCTGGAGCTGTTGATCGATGCGGTGCGTTTGGTCCAGGACCTTGGTGTGGTGGTGCAGTTGGAAGTCAACGGGGCGGACCAGCCGGACGATGAAGCCAATCCTGGCGTGCAGTTCAATGGCAGCTACGAACCGCATCAGCTTGCGGAGCGTTTGGCACGAGTGGATGTGGTGGCAATGGCGTCCAGCTGGTACGAAAACTCTCCGATGGTGATTCAGGAAGCCTTTCTGCACGGACGACCTGTTGTTGCACCACGCTTGGGCGGGATGGCAGAGAAGATCAGTGATGGCCAGACCGGTGTGTTGGTGGAACCGGGATCTGCCATGGCCATGGCGGGTGCCCTGCGGCGGCTGGCTGATCAGCCTGGGTTCTTGGCTGTATTGCAGCAAGGTGTTAAGCGCTCCATCAGCAAGAGGTCTGACTCTGAGCGAGGACACGCTCAGCTTTACAGGCGTTTAATGAATTGCTGAGCTAGTGGTATCAGAGCATCTGGAAAGGCGTCGCTGGTTGTGCTCTTGTATTCAAGGATTGGCTGAATCAGTTCATCACGCTCGTGTACTAGTGCTTGACGAAGATGTGCTTCATCACAATCATTGAGCAGAAAATTATGAACGTCATGCAGCGCCAAATGGGTCCGAATTGGTTGTCTATGATGCTGCATAAGCAGTCCTATTAATGCCGTAAGGCTGTAGGATAGAGCAGGGAAAGTGTTCCCAAAGCTGATGCGGCTTGTTGGTCGTTCAGTGTCACCAAAGCCCGGGCCGAGGAGTTCTTCAAGTGCAGTATTTTCGGTGTTGAGGTGATCGTTGACCTCGGCTAATTCCTCGGGTTGAAGGAGAAAGCGGCTGCCTTGAAAAGGCTGTAGACGGATGTGCTTTGGGTTGAGGATATCCTTAAGAATGCGGGGCTGCTGATGGTTGAGCAGGTTCTGGATACGCACCAGTTCGGCGCTGCGGCCTTGATTGCTGTTGTGGATCGACAATGTTGATGTATCAACGCCGCAGAACTCGAGGAAATGGCCGACTGGTCCTTGTGGGTGACGGCAGGCTTCTGAGAAGGGAATCCAATGCAATGACTCCCCGAAGACCTGCTTGAGTTTGCGGATGCGATGGCGCTGGGGACAAAGGCCCTCAGGGTTCATGGCGACGCCATCTTTCACTTGCTGCTGAATCTGAGAGCAATGAAAGGCGTAAGGACTGCGTACACAAGCAAAAACCACCAGCTCGCGACCGTTGCTGCGTAGATCGCTCAGTAATCTCTGGAGTTCTTCTGATTCTAGCGATGCCACATCTTCCCCAGACAGCAACAGATGATTCTTCTGATCAATGGCTTGCTCGAGTTGCTGTTGGTAGGCCTCATTGACAGCTTGTATTTCTTGGATTCCCCAGCGAAGATGAACGGGATAGCTTTCGGGTTTGGTTGTATAAAGGGAAAAGAGGGGGATGGAATGGTTGTTGATGTTTTTCTGACTCGCTTCAGGACAATCAAATAATGGGTAATGCAAATCCTGTCTCAGGAGACTTCTGTGATTGGCGGCGCAAGTGTGCTGGAACGATGAACTCGCCGTTTTGTGCAGCCCGATGTGGAGGAAGAGCTTGCCCACAGCAGAGAATGTTTAAAAGGACAGCTCGGTAAAAAGGCCAATGCGTGTCCGGCAGGCAGAAAAGCTGGAGTCGTCCGGACAGCGGTTGCGTTTGATCGAAAGGTCTTGACGACTGTTCAAGCCGATGATTGGGGAAACCAGATGGGCAGATATGTTCCAGTTGATTTCTTTGAAGGGCTTTAATGAAATTCCTAGATTCAGGTTTCGGGTGAAGTTGGCGTAGAAACCAAGCCAGGGCCAGGGAGCAAAGCCAACGGAACCCACGGGTGCGACAAACACCTGTTTGATGCAGTCCTTGTTTTTGTCAGTGGGTTGTTTTCCGGAGAAAATCGTCTCCTCCGCGCAGACAAAGGCTGAGGAGGTGCCGGCAACATTAGGATAAAAAGCTCGTGAGCCTCCGCGTTTGTTTTTACCATCATATCTCTCGGCAAAAAGTGATGGATACTTTCCGCCAAGAAGCCAGTCTGGATATTGAACTGTACCAATCACAGTGTCGGGGTTGTAGACATCAGTCATTAGTCCGAGAGTCAAGGAAACAATCGGCGGCTCCAGGGTGTCACTTAGACGAAAGATCTTAGTGCCTCTGATATAAACGGGTTTACTAAGATCAGTTGTATCGTCGAAGTGCAAGAGGCGATTGCCGCCAATACTAATACCAAACGTTTTGCCGAAATTTTTTGCGATTCGAAAGCCGAGGCTCTGGCCTTCGCCGAATTTGGTTCCACTATCGCCTTCGCCGAACACGTTATCCCCAACGGTAAATGTGAAGGGTGATCCTTCTCCACTCAAGCTGTGAATCGTCCAATTTAGTTCTGCACTGAAGGCGGGTGAGCTCCACAGCTGGATGTTGTTTTGCATGAGTCCATCGGCGCAAACGCTGAAGAAATTGCCTTGACTACAATCATCAGGCCTGTTGTTAGCACCAAACCACTGCCAGGAATCGTCGATGGCGGTGATGCCAAGTTCTCCCCATGTTCCCGGGGCCCGCTGCAGGGCATTCATGCCGATGTTGGGATAAACCGTATCG
>CAJWXK010000065.1 GCA_913048995.1 uncultured Synechococcus sp.
GGCATCAACATGCCGGCCCGCACCACGGTGATCTCGGCGCTTTCCAAGCGCACTGAGAACGGTCATCGGCCGTTGATGGCTAGTGAATTTCTGCAGATGGCCGGCCGCGCCGGCCGCCGCGGACTCGACACTCAGGGCTACGTCGTAACGATGCAAAGCCGCTTCGAGGGGGTCAGGGAAGCCGGTCAGCTGGCTACCAGTCCCCCCGATCCGCTGGTGAGCCAGTTCACCCCCAGCTACGGCATGGTGCTCAACTTGCTGCAGCGTTACGACCTCGCCAAGGCCAAGGAGCTGGTGGAACGAAGCTTCGGGCGTTATTTGGCCACCTTGGATTTAGCTGAGGATCAGGCGCGTATCGCGGAACTACGCCAGCAGCTCGAGCTGCTGGGGGAATCGGTGCCTGATGTGCCTTGGGAAGATTTCGAGGACTACGAGAAGCAGCGCGGCCGGTTACGGGAGGAGAGGAGGCTGTTGCGAATCCTGCAGCAGCAGGCGGAGGAAACCCTGGCCCATGAGCTGACTCTGGCACTCCAGTTCGCCAGCCCCGGCACTTTGGTCAGCCTCAAGGCTCCTCAGCTCAAGGGAGCCGTTGCCGCAGCAGTCATCGTCGACAAGCTCGATGGGCCTGGTCAGTTTCCGCTGCTCCAGTGCCTGACAGAGGACAATATCTGGATCGTTGTGCCATGCAATGCCGTTGTAGGCCTGCATGCCGAACTCAGCTGTCTGCAGGTGGGTGAGATCAGTACACCGATGATGGAGCGTCCTGGTGAGCTGCGTCATGGCGACCAGACCAGTGGTGGTTTGGCCCTGGCTGTAGCCGCCATGGCTCGGCGCCATGACATGCACACTCCGCAGTACGACCTGGCGGGAGAGGTGCGCGATCAAGCTGAGCTGGTGCGGGCCCTAGAGGAGGAGCTGGAACTGCATCCGGCTCATCGTTGGGGTGATCGCAAGCAGCTCAAGAAGCAGCGCCGACGAATGGAGGATCTGGAGCTAGAGATCGCCGAGCGTCAGCGAGTGCTGCATCAGCGTGCGAACCGCCACTGGGAGACGTTCCTGTCGCTGATCGAGATCCTGCAACACTTTGGCTGTCTCAATGAGCTGGAACCCACTGAGATTGGCCGCACTGTGGCGGCGCTGCGTGGTGATAACGAGCTCTGGCTTGGTCTTTCACTGATGAGTGGCCACTGCGATGAGTTAACGCCCGGTGATCTGGCTGCAGTGCTGGAGGCCATCTCTACGGAAGTGAGCCGACCTGATTTGTGGACTGCTTACCCACCGCCGCCACAGGCTGAGGAAGTGCTGCATGACATGCGCGGTCTACGACGTGAGCTGCTGCGCCAGCAGGAGCGCCACAACGTTGTGTTCCCGGTTTGGTGGGAGCCGGAGCTGATGGGGCTAGTCAAGGCCTGGGCCGAAGGCGAGAGCTGGAGTGATTTGATCGCCAACACCTCCCTCGATGAAGGGGATGTCGTGCGGCTCCTGCGGCGCACCGTCGATCTCCTTGCACAGCTTCCATACTGCACGGCTGTAAGCGAGGAACTGCGCCGCAATGGCCGCCGGGCTCTGCAGATGATTAATCGCTTCCCAGTGAAGGAAGCGGTGGTTGAGGGGGTGGTGGATGATTCTCTGAATCCAGCCACCCAGCGGGTCGGTGGCGATTGATCAGATCGCTAGACGCTCGTAGATGACATCGAGCTGGGCCTGGTGCCGCTCAGTGCTGAAGCAGTCGGCGAGCTGCTCTGCGCTGATGCGCTCGGTTACCGCGGGATCGTCCTCAAGGGCGCCTCGGAAATTGCCCCCATCGACGTTCCATGCGGCATGGGCATGGCCCTGTACAAGGCGGTAGGCCTGCTCTCGGCTCATGCCGCTTTCAACAAGTGCAAGCAGGACGGTCTGGCTGAACACCACACCGCCATAGCGGTTCATGTTGCGCTGCATTGTGTCGGGGTAGACCTGCAGACCGCTCACCACTTTCGTCATCTCCCGCAGCATGAAATGCAGGGTGACGCTCACATCAGGCAGCATCATCCGCTCTACAGAGCTGTGGCTGATGTCGCGCTCATGCCAGAGGGCCACATTCTCCAGGGCCGCCACGGTGTAGCTGCGCAGTACGCGCGCCAGGCCGCTGATGCGTTCACTGCGGATTGGATTGCGTTTGTGGGGCATAGCTGAGCTGCCCTTCTGCCCTTTGGCGAAGGCTTCTTCTACCTCAAGAACATCGCTGCGCTGCAAGTTTCGGATTTCGGTGGAGAAGCGCTCTAGTGCAGTGCCCACCAGGGCCAGGGTCTGCACATAGTCGGCGTGGCGGTCGCGGCTAATGACCTGGGTGCTGGCCGGATCGGGGCGGAGGCCCAGCAGTTCGCAGGCTCGCTCCTCTACGCGGGGTTCAGTGTTGGCGTAATTGCCCATTGCGCCGCTGATCTGTCCGACACTTACCGCCTTCTGCAGTCGTGCCAGTCGTTTTCGATTGCGTTCGGTCTCAGCCAGCCAGCCAGCCAGTTTGAAACCAAAGGTGATCGGCTCGCCATGGATGGCATGAGAGCGACCGATCATCACCGTGTGCTTGTGGGCCCGTGCCTGCACGCGGATGGCTTCGGCCAGCTTGTCTAGTTCATCGCGCAGGAGTGCAATCGATTGCTTCAGCTGCAGCGCCAGGCCGGTGTCCAGCACATCAGAACTGGTCATGCCGACGTGGATGTAGCGACCGGCATCGCCCACATGCTCGTTGACGTTGGTGAGGAAGGCGATCACGTCATGGCGAACCTCCGCTTCTATCTCGAGGATCCGCTCTCGGCTGAAGGAAGCCTTCTGCTTGATTGTCTCTAGGGCCTCAGTTGGCACGCGCCCCATTTCAGCCTGGGCTTGACAGACCGCGACCTCGACATCCAGCCAGCTCTGGAACTTGGCGTCTTCCGTCCAGATCCCGCCCATCTCCGGCAGGGTGTAACGCTCAATCAAGGTTTCCGTTCAGCCAATCGACCAAATTACCCTGGGTTGAGATTGCGGCGAGCAACTTCCCACTGGACAGCAGGTCCCCAGGCCTGCTGTCGAACCCAGCAGCGACGGCCCTCACAGCGGATCAGCTCGAAGGCGGGCATGTCGCTGGGATGGTGTTGCAGTTTGACGAAGCTTCCAGGCACCAAACGCTGAGGGAAGGCAACAACCTTCCCTGGCGTTTCATGCTGTCGGATCGTTTCTGCCATCGACCCAGAAGCGGTCAATAGATCTTCGCGGGGTTTTTCCTTCTTTGAGAAGTCCGTTCGGATTTCCTCGGATTTGCGGGCGACTTCTGTGATGGAATGCAATTGAACCCCTGCATTCAGGGGGTGTTTGCCTTATGGCCAAGCGTCAACGACTGGATCTGCGCCTTGTGGAACTGGGACTGGTGAGCAGCCGGCAGCAGGCCCAGCAACTTATCCGTGCCGGCAAGGTCCGCCTGGGTGATGCGGTGCTGGATAAACCTGGCCATGAGATCGCCCTTGAGGCGTTGCCGCAGGTCACCTTGCCGCCGCGCTTTGTCTCGAGAGGAGGAGAGAAGTTGGCGGCAGCTCTCGATCAGTTGTCGGTCGATGTGGCGGGGCGCTCCTGCCTGGATGCAGGGATCTCGACCGGTGGCTTCAGTGACTGTTTGCTTCAACGAGGCGCCAGTCGCATTTATGGCGTCGACGTTGGTTACGGTCAGACCGCCTGGAGTCTGCGACAGGATCCGCGCTTGGTGTTGCGGGAGCGGACAAACCTGCGTCATCTCCAGCCAGAGGACCTCTACAGCTCAGATGATCCTTGGCCTGACCTTGCTGTGGCTGATCTGTCTTTTATTTCTCTTGCTCTGGTGCTGCCCGCATTGCAGCGGCTGCTCGCTGGTGGATGCGATGCAGAGGCCGTGCTCCTGGTTAAGCCTCAGTTTGAAGTGGGGCGAGAACGGGTCGGCAAGGGCGGTGTCGTGCGCGATCCACGAGCCCATGCCGACGCAATCAGCGCAGTTGCGGCAGCCGCTCAGGCCCTCAACTGGCATCCGCGGGGGTTGGTGGGGTCACCAATCACCGGTGCTGCTGGAAATCACGAGTATTTGCTCTGGCTCGGCCCGGTGCCAGGTCTTGAGCCTGCGGTATGGCCTGATCTTGTGCAGGAGGTGGTGCGCCGCACCAACGCGTGAGGTTCAAATCGCTGTGCCGTCGCGATCGCCAGTACGGATGCGGACAACAGCGTCGACAGGGGAAACAAATATTTTCCCGTCGCCGATCTCACCGGTGCGCGCGGCTTCTTGAACCGCATTCACCACGGTGTCAACTTTGGCTTCCTCAACAACAATTTCAAGCTTGAGCTTCTGGAGGAACTCCACGGTGTACTCCGAACCGCGGTAACGCTCGACTTGGCCTTTTTGACGACCAAAGCCACGAACTTCAGTCACGGTCATGCCGACAATGCCCGCATTGACCAGTGCCATTTTTACATCGTCCAGTTTGAAAGGACGAATGATCGCCTCGACTTTCTTCATGGGCTGGGCCGCTTTGCAAGGATTATGGCTCCGTCCTATTTCAGGCATCCACCTGTGGAGATCACGTAACACTCGTTACCGATCCTGCTACTCGTCGACATTCCGCTCAATTGACATTCCCAGCTCCTGGTTCTGCGGCCGAAAGCAGCACGCAGCGTCCGTCCTATGGCCAGCGTGCCATCGAAGAAGCAGAGCTGATCTGCTTTGAGAATCCCCGTCAGGGACGCCCCTATGAGGTGGCCATCAGCCTGCCTGAATTCACATGCAAGTGCCCTTTCTCGGGTTATCCCGATTTCGCCAAGCTGGAGCTCACTTATCAGCCTGGGCCCAAAGTGCTTGAGCTCAAGGCGCTCAAGCTCTACATAAATAGCTGGCGCGATCAGGCCATCTCCCATGAGGAAGTGGTCAATCGCATTCTTGATGATCTGGTGGCGGCTGCGTGCCCGAGCTGGATGCAGCTCGTGGCTAATTTCAACCCTCGCGGCAATGTGCATACTGTGATCACCGTCAGGCACGGTGAGCGGAGTTAACTCGCCCCGTCCGCGGTGGCAATCTTTCCGAGTTGAGGTAATTCATCGGCAAAGGCCACAAGGTTGCGGTTGCAAAGACCTGCCAGGTGCAGGCGATCTTCCGCAGCGATGGCCCACAGCTGTCGCGTGGCGACCAAGCTCAGTCCGCCCCCCAGGAGAGTGATCGCAAATCCTGCATAGACCAGTGGCACCCCAGGATCACGCTTGATCAGCAGTCCGCTCGCTGGCAGCACCTCCTCAACCCGTAGCGGTAAACCCTGGACCTCGACGGCTTCACCTCCCACCGGCAGAAGCCCCAACAGAGTGCTGTCAGGTCCAAAGACTTGCACCGGTCCCTGCTCACTTTGCAGTGCAAGCAGCACCGGTGCCGTTCCATCTGGGCGAGTGGGAAGAACCAGGCCCCAGACCTGATCGCCCAGCTCAGGGAAGCTCTGTAAGGGGAGCTGCAGCAAGGGGCTCTGGCCGAACTGCAGGGTCACTGCTGCAAGGGACCAGTCCGCCTGATATACCGTGACGCCGCGGTGTCGGAGGGGGTGGTTGACGCTGACATCAGCAAACTGGGGTTCAGCCTTACCGCCATCGCGCAGCAGCAAATGAGAGGCGAACTGTTCTGGTCGCCCAGCTGGATCGCGATCAATGCGGAAGCGCTCAAGCTGAAGCTCCAACTGGGTCGTGCCCTGGGGATCTAGTAGCTCAAGCGATCTCCCCGGGGCGAGAAAGCGCTCCAGTCGCTGCCCGCCATAGGCACCGATCACAGCGCCGACCATGAAAACAATCAGCCCTGTATGGACGAGCAGCGGACCCACCTTGCCGATTAGGCCGCGGCGAGCAGCGAGTCGTCCCTTTTGACGTTGAACCGCCCAGCCCTGTTGTCTCAGCTGGTGATCGAGGTGGTTGAGAGCCTGCTCTGGCTCTGTGCAGCTCAGGCTGGTCGCCACTGCCAGCTTGCTGAGCTGGCGTGGCTGGCGGTAATCAATCCAGCGCAGGCCTGCTTGTAGAGAGGGCCACTGCCGGCGGATGCTGCACAACAGAAGTGCCAGGCCCAACCAGGCCAACAGCAGCAGAAACCACTGGCTTGTGTAAAGGTGATCGAGCTGTAGGCGAAGCACGCTTCGGCCATCCACAACCCCCAGCCAGGGGGAGGTGTCATAACGCTCCAGATAAAAGCTGGCCGGTTCTCCCTGGGGAATAGCAGTACCAATGCCACTGCAGGTAGCGATAACAAGTAGCAGGACGATTGCGACCCGCAGGTCGGACAACCATGCGGCCACTTTCAGCAGAATCACTTTCATGGCAGTCGGGCTAGCAAGCTCAGACCTCCCACACCGACCAGCACCGCACCGCTGATCGGAGGAATCCACCGGCTGATCGAGCGCAACGCCAGAAGTCTTGGCAGAGCAGCCGCAAGGCTGCCGGCCAGCATTAAGGGAAGCACCTGACCCGCCCCGAAACAGGCCAGGAAGATCACACCAAGCAGGGGCTGACCGCTTGATGCGATCCAGGCCAGAAGCACAGCCAGCACAGGTGTGGTGCATGGGGAGGCGGCCAGCCCAAAGGCCAAGCCAGCAGCAACTGGGCCAAGACCGGCAGGAGCCAATTTGCGCCAGCGCTCGGGGTCGGGACCGGCAGGCAATCGCAGGGGCATTAGCCCAAGCAAATTCAGACCCATCAGCACTGCCAGGATCGAGACAGCCAAAGAGAATCCTTCCGGCGTCTGGCCATAGAGCCGGCCGAATAGGGCACTGGCGCTTCCCAGCAAAACGAGGGCGCTGACCACACCGCTGCAAAAGCTGGCGCTGCGCCGCCATGCCACCCCTTCGCCAAAGCCTGCGAGATAAGCCAGGCTCACTGGCAGGATCGAGAGGCTGCAGGGTCCCAGACTCGTGAGTAGTCCCCCTGTGAAGACCAACAGCAGAGTCAGCGGGGTGGGATGCTCCAACCCGTTGCGTAGCAGTTGCTCACTGGCCTGGGCCAGGTCGGCGAGCGAGATCGAAACCATCACCGCTGCAGCCTATCGAGCGGGCGGGGCACTCCATGGGGCTTCTTTGAGGTGGGTAGCCACCGGCACTGGTGTCTGGCGCTCATACCCCTCCGGAAGCCAGAGGTCTCCCTGCGGAGAGGCGTAATGGATCTGCCACTGGTGAAACGCGTTGAGGCGGCGGGGGTCTTCCCTCATCAGATCGGCGTAAATCTGCACTGCACGTACGTAATTCCAGCTGTTGTTGTACCCCCAGATCGCCTGGGGCATGTTTTCAGGGCCTCCGCGGCGAACGAGATAGCGACCTGCTGCAGCAATGGCATCGGCCGGGTCATCGATTGATCCAGCGCCGATGCCTGGTTCAGCCCAGGTGGTGGGTAGAAACTGCATTGGGCCGCGTGCTCCTGCCACTGAGAGTCCTTGCAGACGTCCCATTCCTGTTTCCACCAGGTTGATCGCAGCCAAGGTTGCCCAGTCAATTCCGGTCTGGCGCTGGGCCTCCTTGTAATGATTGAGCAGCTCTTCGGCAGGCATCGGAGTGACGATGCGCCAGGCCGGCAGCTGGGCAGGTGCGGGACGGTTGCGGTGCATGGCCAGGAACTCACGCCGGGCCTGTACCTGACGTTCAGCCACCCGGCGCTGCTGCGGGCTTAGTTGTTGGAGCACAGTCGCATCCCAATCGCTGTGGTGTGACCAGTGGCGATACAGGACCTGTTGCCGATGAGCCAATGCAGGAAAGTCAGGATTGCCTGGAGCCATCGTCTCCAGTGCGCTCTCCACCTGCTGAAGCTGCTCACCAAGGGCAGTCGCTCTGTTGGGAACCAGTGGGTAGCGACGGCCGTTTGGGGCGGGGACACCACTTGGATTGGGTAGTGAGGCAACCGTGCTTGTCGAATCGGCTGGGCTCTGTTGCTGCTTCTGGATGGAGACGGAGGGTGGCTGGGCGGCGCCGCAGGCGCTCAAGAGGGCGACGGCTGCGAGGACAGCGACAGGGGTTCGGTGGTTTCTAGAGAACATCGAACGAGCAATCCGGCAGTGAAGAGGCTGGCCAGGAGTGAGTTGCCTCCATAGCTGACCAAAGGAAGAGGCAGCCCGGTGGTGGGCATGGCGCCGCTGGCAACAGCGATGTTCAGTATCGACTGGCCCACCAGCAAGGTGGTGCATCCAATGGCGACAAGACGCAACTGATTTCCCCGGGCCCGCAGAGCCACACGCAGGCCCAGGAGAGCAAAGACGACCAGGAACAGCAGCAGCATCACTGATCCGATAAAGCCGAACTCTTCTGCGTAAACAGCAAAGATGAAATCCGTCGTTTGAATCGGCAGGTACATGAGTTTCTGGGTGCTCAGCCCGTAGCCGCTCCCTGTGATCCCACCGGAGCCAATGGCCAGCAAGCTCTGGACGAGTTGATAGCCATGCCCCTGGGGGTCCTGCCAGGGATCGAGGAAGGAGGTGACACGCATTCGCTGATAGGTGTTAACGAGGATGCTCACAGTGCCGGCGCTCAGACCAAGTCCCGCTGTGCCAACTAACCAATGCAGCGGCAGGCCGGAGGCCAGAGCCGTGAGCCAAAGCAGCAAGCCGGTAAGGGCTGCGGTGCTGAGGTTGGGCTGTTTGAGGATTAGCAGAATTAATCCCGCGAATATGGCTAGCCACAGCACCCTTTGCTCCAGCCCAAGTCGTCGCCAGTGGGAGAAGAGCATTGCCCCCTGCAACACCACAAAGGGTTTGATCAGTTCTGTGGGTTGCAGCTGAATGGGGCCCATGACCAGCCAACGACTGGCTCCATTGACGGTGGTGCCCATGACTAATGTCAGGGCTACCAATCCGGTGCCAATAAGCAGGGCGGGGGCAGCGAGGCGAAGCCACCGCCGCATCGGCGCTCGGATTACCACCAGGAATAGCGCCCAGCCGGCAATCATCCAGATCACCTGGCGTTTGATGGTGTAAAAGGCATCGCCTAGTTCGCGTTCTGAAATCCACCAGCTCGCTGATGCGAGTACCAGAAGTCCAAACAGGCTCCAGGTGATCACTAGACCCAACAGAAGACGCGTTTCCGCGGGCCAGAGGTTGAGGTGCAGCGGCAGAAGTCCCTGGCGGGGCTGGCTGCTGGACCTTGGCATGGCAGATCAATGTCCAATGGTCTATTCAGCCGCCTGCTTGGACCTACTGCATGGATTGAGGGACAAAAAAAAGCCCGGCTTGCGCCGGGCCTCAGGATTCAACAGTTGCGATCAGTTGCCCACATTGGTTTGTAGGCGACCGGTGGCCAATTCCACCTTGATGATCTTTCCACCTTGTTTCATGATCCGCTGCTGCTCAGCGAACCAGCTGTCGTAGGGAACCCACTTGGTGAAGTAGGTGTTCTGAATCTCCCTTTGGGTCCGGACTTTTTCCGGGCTGGGGATGCAAGCAGTGACTTTAAAGAGACGCATAGTGCTCCTTGGATGTCGAGGAGCTGAGTGCTCAGTTGCCTAGACCTGAGCAGATGTAATCGAAGTAAACAGCCATCTCACGTCCTGCATCTGCACCGACCAGAGCTGCTGTGACTTCTTTCATGGCCTGAATTGCCTGGACTGTTGCTCCGATGGGAACACCAAGAGAGTTGTAAGTCTCTTTCAGTCCATTGAGAACACGCTCATCGAGGATGGAGGTGTCTCCGGCCAACATGGCGTAGGTGGAGTACCGCAGGTAGTAATCCATGTCACGGATACATGCCGCATAGCGACGTGTGGTGTACATGTTGCCGCCTGGGCGGGTGATGTCGCTGTAGAGCAGAGCCTTTGCAACAGCATCACGAATGATGGCTGAAGCATTGGCGCTGATGGTGGCAGCTGCACGCACGCGCAGTTCACCGCTGGCGAAGTACTGCTCGAGACGGCCCATCGAGCCTGTGTCCAGATACAGCCCTTGAACGTCGGACTGATTGATGACGTTGGTAATCGCGTCTTGCATGGAATCCTGAGGTGTTGGTGATGAAAGCGTTCGGGCCTCAGGAGAGGGCGCCGATCACGTAGTCGAAATAGAAGCTTGCTTCCTCGGCGTCTTCGCCGGTGAGCAGGCCCATAGCCACGTTTTTCATTTCCCGAACGGAAAGAGCCATGGCCTCGAGATTTGTCCCCAGGGAGCGGTAGAGCTCCTTGGCGCCAATTACGCCGATCTCCTCGATCGGGGTGACATCACCAGCCACAACGCCATAAGTGACAAGGCGAAGGTAGTAGTCCATGTCACGAAGACAGGTGGCGGTCATCTCGTCGCCATAGGCGTTTCCGCCAGGGGAGACGACATCCGGACGACGCTGGAATAAGGCGCCACCGGCTTGCTTCACGATTCGCTCTCGCCCCTCGGCGAGGACCTGGGCAACGCGGAGGCGGCGCTGGCCGCCTGACGCAAATGCCTTTATTTGGTCCAGCTCACCGGGGCTGAGATAGCGGGCCTCGGCATCCGCGTTGATGATCGAGTTGGAGACGATGCTCATGCAGTTCTGCCTCGA
>CAJWXK010000066.1 GCA_913048995.1 uncultured Synechococcus sp.
CCATGGTCCTTCCGGGCCCTCGGGACAGCGGAAGGTATCAGGCTGGAATCCACCTTTCTGAACGCGAGGTGGAAATCATCGAGCTGGTGGCTGCTGAACTCACCAATCAGGAAATCGCACTTCGCCTGTCGATCAGTAAACGCACCGTCGATAACCACGTCAGCAACATTTTCACCAAGACCGGCTCCCGCAATCGGGTGGCTTTGGTCAATTGGGCTCTTGCGAACGGAAAGATCTGCCACGACGGCTTCAACTGCTGCAACCTGCCCGAGTCCTGAAGCCGAGCTTCAGCGTCCAGGCTTGGGCAGTGCGGCATAGAGCGCCTTAAAGCGTGCCTGCTGTTGCTTGTGATTGACGATCGGCTCGGGGTAGCCCCGGCGCTCCAGCGCGCCGATATCGCCACTGATCAGATCGTTGCTGTTGACATGAGCCAGTTCCGGCAGCCAACGGCGGATGTAGCTGGCCTCAGGGTCGAACTTGCCCGCCTGGGTGAAGGGATTGAAGATCCGCAGCGGCTTGGGATCCATGCCGCTACTGGCGCTCCACTGCCAGCCACCGTTATTGGCCGCCAGATCCCCATCCACCTCATGAGCCATGAAGAAGGCCTCACCATGACGCCAGTCACAAATCAGATCCTTGACCAGAAACGAGGCGACGATCATGCGGCAGCGGTTGTGCATGAAACCGCTCTGCACGAGCTGACGCATCGCGGCGTCCACAATCGGCACACCTGTAAGCCCCTGCTGCCACGCCTGTAGACGCTCAGGCTGATCCTCCCAAGGGAAATGGCGCCACTGGACCCGATAGGGACCATCTGCAAGCTCTGGGAAATGGAAGAGGGCCTGCTGGTAGAACTCACGCCAGGCCAACTCCTGCTGCCAAACAGTGACTGACTGCCGCTGCTCATCACTGCGGCACTGCTCGAGAACCTCAAGGCTGGACGCCCAGGCAGTGCGAGGGCTGAGCGTGCCAGCCCGCAAGGCCGCGCTTAGGAATGAGGTGCCCTCCTCGCCTGGAAGATTGCGACCCTCTTGGTAGCGCTCTAAGGCTTGAGCACTGAACTGACGCAGCTGCTCAACGGCAGCTGATTCCCCTGGCCAGCAGGGGCAGATGGTGGCTCCATCCCACCTCTCCCGAGGAACCTCATCCACAAGCGGAAGGGGTGGATCAGACCCGGCCAGCGCTTCCAGCCCAGCGGCAGAAGCATCCTGCAGGCCAGTTGGAGCAGCGACAGGTGCTGCCTTGGGGTAACGGGCCCAGCTACGCCAGTAAGGGCCATAGACCCGATACGGGTCACCGCCTCCGGTGCGCAGTTGTTCGGGAGGCACCAGCAGCTGATCCCAGTCCGCTGCAACGCGCAAACCCTGCGATTGCAGAGCTTGAGCCAACTTCTGGTCGCGCTGCCGCACAAGCGGCTCCACGTCACGATTCCAAGCCACAGCAGTAGCCCTGAGACGCACAGCGAGCCTTGGCAACAACTGAAGTGGGTCCCCCTGCAGGAGCAGCAAACGACTGCCGGCCTCGCGCCAGCGTTGCTGCAGCTCCCTCAGGCTCTCGAACAGAAACCAACGCCGGGCCGGAGCCATCGATGGGTGGTGCAGTTCAGCAGGATCAAGCACAAACACCCCTGTCACCGCGGGCGTTAGTGAGGCCACTGCAGCCAGGCCGAGGTTGTCAGCCAAACGCAGATCACGGCGATGCCAAAACAGCCAGCGGTGCTCAGCGCTGCTCATTGACCAGAAAGCAGCTGACGGGCTCTGTACCAAGCCGTCACCGATTTGCCATCGAGGGCCTCATCACCGCCAGCCAGTGCTGCATCCAACTCATTGGGCTGCATCAACAGCACCTCAATGTCCTCGTCCTCATCTCCAGCCACCGGAATGGACACCGGCTGCAGCTGACGGGCCAGGAACAGATGGATCACTTCATCGGAATAACCCGGACAAGGCAACAACAGCCCCAGGGAATCCCACTGACTGGCGCTGTAGCCCGCCTCCTCCTGCAACTCTCGCTCCATCGCCGGCTGAGGCTGCTCGCCGGGCTCAAGAGTGCCGGCAGGGAACTCAAGGATTCGCCGCTGCACCGCAAAGCGGTACTGCCGCAAAACCACAATGCGTCCGTCATCGAGCACTGGTACAGCCAGCGAAGCGCCAGGGTGGCGGATACAGCCATACGTGCCCTCCACCCCTTGCGGCAAACGGAGACGTTGAATCTCCATCCGCAGCTTGCGCACTGCAAGGCTGGCCACCGTGTCCAGCAGTTCCGGCGGCTCAGGAGGGGACAGAGGGGCCACAACATCGCTGACGAAGAAAGCCAGTCTGCCGACTCAGCAGGGCCAGTTGTGGGGCGGCGCGAGCTGCTGAGGCGGCAGCTCATCCGCCAGAGCAATCAGCTGCTGCAATCGCATTGCCACGGAGATGCTCTGCCCCGGTGGAATCAGATCAGGATCCAGCTGAGCCAAGGGCTCAATCACAAAGCGGCGACCCCAAAGCCGGGGGTGAGGCAGCTGCAACTGCTCACTGCTGCGGCGTTCTTTCCCACTCCAAAGAAGATCGAGATCCAGGCTGCGGGGCCCCCAATGCACCAGTCGCTGCCGACCAGCACCACGCTCCAGTTGTTGCAACAGCTGCAGCAAAGCCTCAGGGGAATCAGGCCATTGCAGCAGCGCCACAGCATTCAAAAAAGCTGGCTGTCCGGAGGGACCACCCACTGGAGCAGTACGAAACAGAGTCGAGCAGCGAAAACTTCCAGGCACAGCCAGCTGCTGCAAGGCCTGTGCCGCACCCACCATCAATGCGACTGAATCACCGAGGTTGCTGCCCAATGCCACCGCGCTGAGATCAGCCTGACGTGCCGACTGCTGCTTCAGAGTCATTCCGTACTGCTGCTTCCCTCCTACAACGGGCTGATCGGCTGCGATGCTGGCCCCCATGACTGCCGTTTCATCAGCTCCAGCCACGGCGCCTGCGGTGTTTCCGCTGGCAGCCGTAACCGGACACCCCACCTTGAAACTGGCCCTGCTGCTGGCCGCCATTGATCCGGCCTTGGGAGGTGTGGTGATCGCCGGTGGGCGCGGCACTGGCAAATCAGTGCTGGCAAGGGGGTTACATGCACTGCTGCCGGCAATCGAGATCATTGAAGGCAGCTGGAATACAAAACCCGATGGGTTATCACCCACACGGGTGATCCCTGCCCCCTTTGTGCAGGTACCGCTGGGAGTCACCGAAGACCGGCTGGTGGGTTCGGTGGATGTGACTCGCTCGCTTGCGGAAGGCAGAACGGTGTTTCAGCCGGGCTTGCTGGCAGAAGCGCACCGTGGTGTTCTCTATATCGATGAGATCAACCTGCTCGATGCAAGCGCACTCAATCTGATCTTGGCGGCGGTCAGCTCTGGGGTGAACCAGGTGGAGCGCGAGGGGCTCAGCGTTGCGCATGCCTGCCAACCCTTGCTGATGGCCACCTACAACCCTGAAGAAGGTGCAGTCCGCGACCATCTCCTGGATCGCTTTGCGATGGCACTTTCAGCCGATCAAATCGTCAGCAGCAGCGACCGGGTCGGCATCACCGCTGATGCAATTGCCTACGCGGAAAACAGTGAAAGCTTCCGGGAAAAGTGGCAGGAGGAGACCGATGCCCTGGCCACCCAGCTACTCCTGGCACGGCAATGGCTACCCGATGTTCAAATCAGCCGTGAACAGATCACGTATCTGGTCACAGAAGCCCTGCGCGGCGGTGTGGAGGGGCATCGAGCCGAGCTTTATGCCGTACGGGTCGCAAAAGCTCACGCCGCCCTGCAGGGACGCGATCAGGTGGAAGCCGAAGACCTGCAGCTGGCCGTCCGTCTGGTGATCGCACCGCGGGCCAAACTGCAGCCACCACCAGACGATCAGCAACAACAGCCGCCACCACCGCCACCCCCTGGGGATAACGAGGAAGAGCCGGATCCACCAGACAGTGAAGAAGAGAACTCAGAAGAGGACGAACCAGACGAGCCCGACGACCCCGAAACCGATTCGCCACCAAGCGTGCCGGAGGAATTCATGCTCGATGCAGAAGCCACCGCCATTGATCCGGAGCTGCTGCAGTTTCAAAGCGCTAAATCGCGAGCGGCCAGTAGTGGTTCGCGCGGAGTGGTGCTCAGCGACAGCCGAGGCCGTTATGTGCGTCCGATTATTCCCCGCGGTCCCGTTCGCCGCATCGCAGTGGATGCAACCTTGCGCGCTGCAGCGCCATACCAGCGGGCCCGCCGTGAGCGCGAACCGCACCGCAAAGTGATCGTGCAGGACGGGGACCTGCGGGCTAAGCAACTGCAGCGGAAGGCTGGTGCTCTTGTGATCTTCCTGGTTGATGCCAGCGGCTCAATGGCCCTCAACCGGATGCAGAGCGCCAAAGGCGCCGTACTCAGGTTGCTTACCGAGGCTTACGAGAACCGCGACGAAGTGTCACTGATCCCCTTCCGTGGTGAGCAGGCTGAGGTGCTATTACCACCCACACGCTCCATCACTGCTGCCAAGCGTCGACTGGAGACCATGGCCTGCGGCGGTGGCAGTCCTCTAGCCCATGGGTTGGCACAGGCTGCACGGGTTGGCGCCAATGCTCTGCAGACTGGCGAACTTTCACAGGTGGTCGTTGTGGCGATCACCGATGGCAGAGGCAACGTGCCCCTGGGCCGCTCGCTCGGTCAACCCCAGCTGGAAGGCGAAGACCCCGTGGACCTCAAACAGGAACTCAAAGATGTAGCCAGCCGCTACCAACAACTGGGCCTGCAACTGCTAGTGATCGACACCGAGCGTAAATTCATTGGCAGTGGCATGGGGAAAGAACTGGCTCAGGCGGCTGCAGGGCGCTATGTACAGCTACCCAAAGCCAGTGATCAGGCCATTGCTGCCATTGCCCTGGAAGCCCTAAATGGTTGATCAGGTGGCACCTGAGGATGACTCCGCATCCTCAGGTGGTTCTTTCCTGATTGAGGGATAGAGCTCATCAAAGAACATCCCAAGGCCCACGGTGACACTGCGCAGGCCATTCATGAAATTTGGATCACCGCTGAGCTGCTCAACGTCGCCGCTGATGGCATCCAGCCGACGGGTCAGTTGTTCGGCGTTTGAGACCGTATTGCGTAATTCATTGAGGCTTTTTGGATTATCCAACGTGCCAACGATATTGGAGGCATGAGCGAAGGTGGAACGAGCTTCCGCTGTTGCAGCATTGAGGTTATCGATCATTGGAGTGGCATCTTGAATCGCCTCTTGAAGCTCCACGATCAATTCCTCAGCCCGCTCAGCCAGTGCTGAAAAGTCTTCCGATGTCTTGGTCAATGCCGTGAGAGTGGTAGCACCCTTGCTGATGACCTTGTCCTGCTCGGCTTGAAGCAGCAAGCTTTCCATCAACCCCATCACAGTGGTGAGGCTGGGCGTGGGATCGCCCTCGACCAAACCACCTTTGCAGATCAATCGCGTTGGATTGCAGGCTGCATTGAGAGGGCCTGGTTCAGAACTACTGGTGGGGATGGCTGTAGTGGTCTCGAGTGCCACCTGCGGGTTACCACCGAGCAATGAGCCGCTACGAATTTGGGCCGAGATGGGGCGGTAAAGCTTCAGACGCGTGTTGTTGATCTGAGCGGTCACGTTCACAAACCCCGCTTCGGGGGTGACGGTATCAACAGACCCAACAGGAACACCCTGATAGGTGACAACGCTCTGGGGGGCAAGACCGGCGGCATCTCGAAAGCGCAGGCGGAAGGACCAGGTTTTCTGACCAAAAACCACACCGCTCAGCCAAAACCAGAGACCCAGTCCAGCCACAAGTGCAGCCAGCAAAGAAAATCCGATTGTTGCCTCTCGAACGCTCCGGCGCATCAGCTGATCACAGCTCCTGAGGCTGCATTGGTCCAGTGAGGCTAGCCGTTCTGAACTGAACGACATAAGGATTGTCGGCACTGCGGAACGAGTCCACCGAGCCCTGCCAGCGCAGCTTGCCGTCATAGAGGAGAGCCACCTGCTTGGCAGAGCGCTCAATGGTGCTGAGAACATGGCTGACCACTACCGAGCTGCCTCGGCTGAGATGAGTGGTGGTAACCATCAGGTCCTCAATCCGTGTTGAGGCCACTGGATCCAAACCCGCCGTTGGCTCATCAAACAGCAGCAGTGGGGTCTCTGATTCGGTTTCAGGGTTGTCGATCATGGCTCGGGCAAAGCTGACACGCTTTTGCATCCCGCCTGAAAGCTCGGATGGCATGAGGTTCTCCGTACCAGCCAGCCCAACCGCCTCCAGGCAACGGGCTACTCGCAAGCGGATCTCTGGCTCAGGCAACAAGCTGTGACGGAAGAGCAAAAATCCCACGTTCTGCAAAACCGATAACGACCCCAATAGCGCAGGGTTTTGGGAAACCAAGCGGACATCTGGAGGCCGCCACTGGTCCAGCCGCAGGTAGTCCTGACGCTGACCAAACAAGAACAGTTCCCCCGAACTAGGCAGCTCCAATCCCGCCAGCAGGCGCAGAATCGTGGTCTTGCCAGCGCCGGAAGGCCCCACAATCGCAAGGCTCTGGCCCGCCTCCAGGCTCAAATCAATTCCATCGAGAATCGTGCGCCGACCTCGCTTAAGAGTCAGGTTGCGCAACTCCACCACAGGGGATGAGGGGGGACAGTCCTTGTTCATCTCCTTACAGTGCCGTTCTGATGCTGCCTAGGCCAGCACGATGCGTCAGCGCTTTGCTGAACAATCTCGCCGTGAGGAACTGGTCCAACGCTCACGTCGTGCAGTGCAATGGCTGCAGCCTGGTCTGGTCGTCAAGCGGTGGGTGCTGACCTCCGCCCTGGGTTTTGTACTGGCCCTTCTTGGAGCTGCGATCTGGGCTGATCTCAAGCCGATCTACTGGACCCTCACCACGATTGAGGATCTACTAAGGCTCTTAGCGGGTGTGGGTCGCGAATTCACTGGTCCCTTGGTGCTCTTGGTCGGAGCGGTACTGGTACTGCTGGGCCAAAGTCGCAGTTTTGGGTCGATCCAGAAGGCACTAGCACCACAAAAGGACACAGCTCTTGTCGATGCTCTCCTGGCCCAGCGCAGGCTCAACCGCGGACCCAACATCGTCGCGATTGGTGGAGGCACTGGCCTCTCAACCTTGCTTAGCGGCTTAAAGCGTTACAGCGGCAACCTCACCGCCATCGTTACCGTTGCCGATGACGGTGGCAGCAGTGGTGTACTGCGTCGCGAGCTGGGGGTGCAACCACCTGGTGACATCCGCAACTGTCTGGCAGCACTGGCGCGTGAGGAACCGTTGCTGACCAAGTTGTTCCAGTACCGATTTACAGCCGGTGGCGGACTGGAAGGCCACAGCTTCGGGAATCTCTTCCTCTCTGCTCTCACAGCTATTACTGGCAACCTGGAGACAGCCATCACCGCCAGCAGCAAAGTTCTGGCAGTCCAGGGACAGGTTGTTCCTGCGACAAGTGCTGATGTGCGACTCTGGGCCGAACTGGAGGATGGCCGCCGTATAGAGGGTGAATCTTGCATCGGCCATGCCGACAGTCCGATCGTGAGGCTGGGCTGTACTCCTGCACGTCCCGCCGCACTGCCCCGTGCGTTAGACGCCATTTCCCATGCTGATCTGATAGTGCTGGGTCCAGGCAGCCTTTACACCTCACTGCTGCCAAACCTGCTAGTCCCGGAAATTGTGGAAGCCATCGGTCGCTCAAGCGCACCACGGCTCTACATCTGCAATTTAATGACCCAACCTGGGGAAACCGATGGTCTTGATGTCCGTGGACATTTACGGGCCATCGAAGCCCAGTTAGCCAGTCTTGGCGTGGGAGAAAGACTTTTCCCAGCCGTACTGGCACAAGACGCCCTCCCTGAAGGACCTGAACTTGAGTACTACAGGGCCCGCGGTGCTGATCCGGTGAGCTGTGATCTCAATGGTCTTGGCAACGAGGGTTATCAGGTCATGCTGGCCTCGATGCAAGGCACCCAACAAAGGAGTGAAGGCCGCTCTAGCAAAGGAACCCTTCGCCATGATCCCCGCAGCCTTTCTCTAGCGGTAATGCGTTTTTACAAAGCAGCACAACGTCGTGCCGGTTCTAATCAATAGGCGTCCTGGAGTTCGTAGAAATCTGGTTGGACGTAGTCTTTACGGAGCGGATAACCCACCCAGTCCTCAGGCATCAGAAGTCGTTTGGGATGAGGATGTCCGCTGAACTTGATTCCGAAGAGATCAAATGTTTCTCGCTCCTGCCAATCAGCTCCTCGAAAGAGTGGGTACAGCGATGGAACGGTCAGATCACCGTCGCGGGGCAATGAAACCTCAATGCGTACCTCTGAGGTGGACCTGCCATCGCTGCTCCCCATTTTGAGTAAGTGATAGAAGCTCACCAAAGGCTGACCCGGTCCGTTGTCGTAGCCCCCCTGCACTTGCAAGTAGTCAAATCCCTGAGACTTCAGTGCTGTGGCGATGACAGGTAATGCCAGAGGCTCCACCGCAATGCGTTCAATACCAAGATGGTCGGGCGGCAAAACCAAGTGATCAAAGCCCTGGGAATCAAGCCACTGGGAGAGCGGCCCCGCCTGAGGCAGATCAGGAACATTGCTGACTGGTGTCTCGGTCATGACTTCAGCGACTCAGTTTGCTTGGCCGGAGAAAGGTTGAGAGGTGAAACAGCTTCTGCCGCGGCAAGAGCCTGCTGCTGCGTCTCTGCTCGCAGATAGCGTCCGTCGACAAGAGGTTCGACGGTAATCATTCGGTGCTCAACCGTGAAGTATCGGTGGGTCTGCTGCTGCTTAGCGCGCTCAGCGATGCTCTCGTCACCGACTTTCTTACGCAGCTTGATCACTGCATCAAAGATCGCCTCTGGCCGGGGAGGACAGCCGGGAAGATAAAGATCAACAGGTATCAACTTATCGACACCGCGAACGGCAGTAGTCGAATCAGCGGAAAACATGCCACCGGTGATGGTGCAGGCACCCATGGCGATCACATATTTGGGCTCGGGCATCTGCTCGTAGAGGCGAACCAGAGCAGGGGCCATCTTCATAGTGACGGTCCCAGCCACGATGAGTAGATCCGCCTGGCGCGGGCTGGATCGGGGCACCAAGCCAAAGCGATCGAAATCAAAACGCGACCCAATCAGGGCAGCAAACTCAATAAAGCAACAAGCGGTGCCGTAGAGCAGCGGCCACAGGCTGCTGAGGCGGGCCCAGTTATGCAGATCATCAAGACTGGTGAGAATTACATTCTCCGATAGCCCGCTCGTGATCTCAGGGGCACCAGTGGGTCCGCAACTGGCTGCACGAAGATCCCTCAAGGCGTCGATCGAAGAATCAGTAGATGGGGGCAAACTCATCGGATTCAGCTCCACTCAAGTGCGCCTTTACGCCAGGCATAGGCCAGAGCCACCACCAGGATCGCGATGAACACGAGTGCCTCGATGAAGGCAAGCAGCCCTAAGCGATGAAAGGCGACGGCCCAGGGATAGAGAAAGACTGTCTCAACATCAAAGATGACGAAGACCAGGGCGAACATGTAATAGCGGATATTGAATTGAATCCAGGCACCACCGACAGGCTCCATGCCGGACTCATAGGTCAGCCGGCGCTCTCCTTGCCGGGAGCGTGGAGCCACCAAAGCATTGGTAACCAAAGCCAGTACTGGGACTGCAGCTGCGATCAGCAGAAAGCCCAGGAAGGCGTCATACCCGGGAAGAACGAACATCTGGGAGCTCTATCCTCTCAACAAGCTTGGAGCATTCTGGCACTGACTGCACACTGATCTGGATAGAGTGCCGGCGCCGCAACGGGATTCGAAGGATGGACCAGGATCCGCAGCCGACCGAGCAGGTCATTGAACAGCTGACGGAGGAGGACAGCGCCGACTCAGAGCAGGTCATTGAGAATCCAGACACCCACCGTTTTGAATGCCGCAGCTGCGGCTTCGTATATGACCCAAGCGAGGGTATCCGTAAGTACAACATCACTCCGGAAACTCCCTTCCTGAGCCTGGATCCAAGCAAGTTTCGCTGCCCGGTCTGCCGTAGCCCAATGCCAGCATTCCGCGACATTGGCCCACGCAACAAGCCAAGCGGCTTCGAAGAAA
>CAJWXK010000067.1 GCA_913048995.1 uncultured Synechococcus sp.
GAAGGCGGCTAACCTTCCGCATCTCCTCTTTTTGTCTTCTGTTCTACGCAAGCCAACCGTCCAGGTTTGCCTAAATTGTGGTCCTGGTTGACTTCGTTTAGGTGCAGGGATGGAGACGCCGCAGCAGCGCTGGGAAACCAGGGTGATTCACCTTAATCTCAACAACAAGCCCACTGCTGATGCCAAGCCTCAGGCCCAGCAGCCTGAGCCGCCTTCGGACCCTCAGAAACCCATTTTTTCCGACGCCTACCTCAAGGAGGAGTTCCCTAACCATTACAACGAGGCTGGTGAAGTCAGAAAGCCACAGCCACCAACCCCACCGAAGCCTCAGCACCCTGCCACTCAGCTGCAGAGCTTTATGAACAAGCTCGGGGCTGAGGGTTGGGAATTCGTCGGTGTTTATCCCGTGGGGCAGCTCACGATGATGATGTTCCGCCGCCCCCTGCCGCCGGTCCCCGAGCAGGTCCCGCCAGCTCGGCCTGTTGAAGCGCCTTCAGCAGCGGAGCCGGGATTGCAGGGGGTGTTGCAGCAAATCCTGCAGCGGCTGGAGGTGCTGGAAGAACGCAGCCTGGCATCGGCCGTGGCGGTGCCGCTTTTGCCTGCCAATTCCCGCGCCTCTGTGCTTGTGCTCAGCACCGAGCAGTTGCAGGCCCTCTCCCTTCAGGAGTCCTTTCCCACCGCCAAGGCGGCCCTGGCTCTGGGGCTGCGTTCACCCGCCAGCCTGCTGAATTTCGGTGCTCGCCACGGCTATCCGATTGGCCTGGTCAAGCAGGCTGCCAACGGCCGCGCTGCGATCTATCGCGGCGAAGCACCGCGCCAGAACGGCGGTAAGGCCCTGAGGCTCTGGTCGGTCGTCGCCCAATCTCAGCTGCCCCAACCATGAGCCAGAAGGGTTTCCAGCCTTGGCTGTGGCTGCAGACCAAGGGTCTGCCGTCGTTTCAGAAACACTCCGCCCAGCTGATCAATCGGATGACGGCCGATCCGTCCCGTCAGCACTGGACGGCGCTGGAGCCCTCCAACAATTGGAGCCGCCGCATCATCTGGACCTTGGTGGGTCTGGCTGGTTTTGGCATCGTCTGGGCCTCATTTGCGCGCATTGATGAGACGGTGCAGGCCACCGGCAAGCTGGAGCCCAAAGGGGCCACCAAAGAGGTCAAAGCACCTCTTGGTGGTGTCATCAGCGAAATTCTGGTTAAGGACGGTGAGTTGGTGGAGAAGGGCCAGACCCTGCTGATTCTAGATACCGACGCCGCTAAGGCCAAGCTCAAGGCCCTTGAGGCGGTGCGTGATCGGGTGGCAGCAGACCTTGCCCTCAGCAGGGTGCAGCTGGGTGAATCGCCTCAGCTCGATCAACTCAATGCCAACCAACGCAACAAGCTCAAGGCATTGGAAGCGGAATACCGCAGCCGGATCGAGGCTTCAGAAAAAGGTGTGGTTCAGGCCCAGCAAGCCATTGATGGCGCCAAAGCCCAGTTGGAAGCCAGTACCCAGGCCCTACGCATCCGTGAGGGGATGTTGGCTGACATCGAACCGCTGGTGAAAGAGGGCGCCATGGCCCGCTCGCAGTACCTCAAAGAAAAGCAGGAGAAGATCACCCTTGAGGGGGAGGTGAAAAATCAACGCGCCAGCTTGCGTCGCCTTGAAGCTGTCCTCGAGGAGGCTCGTCAGAAGCTGTTGAATACCAAAGCGCTGACGCAGATTGATTTCAGCACCAAGGAGGAGGAGGGGCAGAAGAAACTGGCGGAACTGGAGAATCAGCTCAGTGAAACGCGCCTCACCTTGCGCTATCAGCGCATTAAGGCACCGGTGAAAGGCGTGGTCTTTGATCTCAAGCCCAGTTCCCCTGGCTATGTCATCAGCGGCAATGTGCCTGAGTCTGTGCTCAGGATCGTCCCCACTGATTTTCTTGTCGCGCGTATCTTTATCACCAATCAGGACATCGGCTTCATTCGCAAAGGTCAGAAAGTCCAAGTGCGTGTCGATGCTTTTCCTTACAATGAATTCGGTGACGTTAAAGGCACAATCGCAAAAATTGGCTCTGATGTCCTGGCTCCTGATCAGACCTACAACTTTTTCCGTTTTCCGGTCACTGTTGATCTCAAGCGTAACTTCCTCGACTACAAGGGCAAAAAACTCAACCTTGTTTCTGGTATGTCCGTGACGGCCAACATCAGCCTCCGTCAGAGGCCTGTGATCGCCATCTTCACCGAGCAGGTGCTCCCCTTCTGGGATTCACTCGAGAAGCTCTGAGCGCTGCTGCTCCTGCAGTACCCCCAGCAGTTCCTGCCGCAGGGAGACCTCCATCAAACGGTTGAGCATCCCGGTCCGCAGCGGATCGAGCAGGGAAAGATCCTGCAGGGTGAGTGGGGTGGCACTGAGCTCATCGAGGCTCTCCAGTGCTGGCCGCAGCTCCAGAAGCCAGCGCTGAATCGGTTCGTCCTGCAGCATCACCATCTGGCCCGAGAGCTCCAACTCCGGCGTATCAGGCAGCATCAACTGCAGCAATTGATCGCTGAGCTCTGCGGGGATGGAGCTTGGCAGCGCCGTGGGCTCAGCGTCAGGGCTCTGCCAGGCCTGCAGCACAGCGGTGAAGGGTTGGCCCGTGATCGGGCTGGCTTGCAGCAATTTCTGCAACGACGCTCCGCAACGCAGCACTTTCCCCTCGCCATTGAGCAGGAGGTGGAACGGGCAGAGCTGGTCAAGAGCGCTGAATTCAACCTGCAGCGATGGCCGAGCATCCCCCCGCAACCAGCGGCTAAAGCGATGGAACAACCCTTGCGATGAGCTGGAGCTGACGCCCTCGGACGCCAAATCTGCATTGACCATCGTTGAAGCCTGAACTAGCTTCTGGGTCGCATCTTACTTGCATTCACCGTTGCTGTTGAGCTGCTGAATGCGCGATATTTTCTCGGAAGGGCTTCTCTACCTCGACTTACTTGAGCTCTACGGCAGCAGTTATGCCGTTGCAGAAATCTGCGGTGTGGCGCAAAGCAATGTGTTTCGCGGCGCCAACGCCTGCTCCAAATTGCTGAACCTCGGCCTGCGCAAGGACCGCGCGGCGGGCACGTATCGGATTGAGCGCAATCAGGATGTCCAGCGGGACCTGCGGCGCCTCAATCAGCGGCTGCGCGCCCGGGAAAACGGTCAGTTGCGCCTGCTGGGCAGCACCGGGCTGCTACCCAGCACGCTGCCGCTCAAGCAGGCCAGCCTGCTGCGGGAGCTGCCCTGCCGTTGGAGCGACCCCTCCCTGTCGTTGGACTACCTCGAGCAGGGGCTGATTGATCTGGTGGTGCTCCCTGCTGCAGCGGTTCGCGAACGCCTGCCCTGGCCGGCTCAGCTGCGCCGCGCTGATTTGTATGTCCCTGTGGCGCCGTTTGTGGCCAGTGCCATCGCCCCCTGGCCGCGCCACTTCTTCACGCGATTGGACCATCCCCTGCAGCAGCGTCCTGTGGCGCAATGGGATCATCACTTTTCGCTGCTGTGCACCGAAACCCTGCCAGAACTCCCCTCCCTGCCAGCGGGGCTGCGCTTGTCGCCCCTGTCCGAGGAACCCGGTGCCACTGGAGCCCCCTGGTTTGAGCGCTTGCAGCAGCAGCCGGAGACGGTGGTCTGCGGCTCGCCTCAACAGATTTACGCTCTGGCGGGAAACGATGGGCAGCCACCATTGCAGCCCCTGACAGCCATCTCGCCGTTGATGGATCCACTGCTCCTGGTGAGCTTGCCCCACCTGGTCACGGAGCCTCTGCACCAGGAACTCAGTGCGTTGTTGCGCCGGTGTGCCAGAGAACAATGGCAATCCAGTTGTCACGGCCTAGGGTTGCAGTCTCTGCTGAATTTGCAGAGCGCCTGAAAAGGATTCCTCCCTGCTGCCGTTCGCTGGCATTGCCATGCTGCGCACCCCGAAACTGACCTCCCAATGCCTGGCCTGCCAGGTGCCCCTGGCGGGTCCTCTTGCTTGGCCTGCGCGGGCGATGGGCATCCGGCGCAGCATCCAAAATCCCAATCTCTGCAGCCGTTGCGGCAATCACCTCTCTGCCGGTGAGATCCGTCCTGTCGCCTTGGTGATGCTGGAACTTGAACCCCAGCTCAGCTTTGGCTCGGTGGCGCTTGAGCAGCTTTCGCAGCGCGAGCTGCCGGCGCTGCAGCAGCAGATCCGCAGCCGCTTGGAGGATCAAGGTGGCCTGGTGCTGCCCGCTGACAGCGCGCACCCGCTGCAGCTGCAGTGCTATTTCAATGCCCCAGTGACCGTCGAGCAGCCGGAACGGCACGCGTTCGCTGCAGTGCGTAGTGCCTTGCGTTGGCTTGAGCAGGAATTGCAGGGACTGGGGTTGCAGTCCCGCTGGCGCGCGGTGCTGACCGCAGGGTTTGTGGAGATCGTTCCTTGTGATGGTCCGCTGCAGTGCTTCCCGATGGGTGAAGTCACCTTCCGCGCCGCAGCAATGCTGCAGCGCACACCGTTTGAGCAGCTGGTGTGCGACCGCTCCAGCCTCAATGCCCTGCTCCAGCAGGACCCTGAGCAGCTCCAGTCCCTCGGTGTGGCGTTGGAGCCGCTGCAGCCTTCTCTACAACCCAGTGATGCCGTGGTGCTGCTGCGCAGCGCTCAGGCCGGTGAACCAGGCGTTGCTGGCTTGAAGCTCTCCCGTTTGGCCGAGCCGGTGTCCACAGCATCCCAGCTTGGCTCCCTGTTGCTCGCGCTGATCGCTGCACCGTGTGCCGCCATGGTGGTGTTTGCCCCCGGTGCCGTTGTCATTGGATTGGGTGGTGTGATGGCCGCCCTGCTGCCGTTATGGAAGCTGGTGGGCATGAGCATCTGGCCAAGGGTGTTGATCACCCTCTCTGCTGTGCTGGTGGCGGTGGTGAACCTGCTTCGCGCTGAGCTGGCCCAAAAACGTTTTCGTCAGTTGCAGCGACAGGTGGGCGATCAGTTGCGCCTACCGATGGCCCAACGCCGTCGCCTGCGGGCCATCCGTTGGACCAGCTGGATTGTCCTGGCACTGGTGGTGCTTGAGGGAATCTTGAGGGTCACGGTGATGCAGATGCCGCTGCTTTAAGTCGCCTCTGCATCGATGCGATTCCTGCATTGAGGGTGCCAAGACAGCTGGAATACCCCCTGTTTGCGCGATTTCCTCCGATACCGTTTGGGGTGGATTCCATGAGGATGTTGGGTGACGGTTCGCCTCGATCCCGTCACATTTGCACTGCAGCTCGAATCGGCTAAGCCATCGCCGGTTCAGCACTGGAATCAGCTGCTCAGCGATCTGATCGCTCAACAAGCCGTCGGCCCAACCCGTGCGTCAAGGGCTTATGCCCTGTTCAACACCGCCCTGTATGACCTCTGGGCTGCCCTCGATCCGCAAGCCCAGACCGTCTACGGCGCCCCAAGCATTCCACTCCAGGCCGGTCAGCTCGAGCCGGCGCTGCATCGTCTGGCAGCTCAGGTGTTGCGCCAGTGGTTTCCCGAGTCATCGGAGCAGATCAACCGCGAACTGGCCACCGTCGCCAGGGTCGCCTACGCCAGCAAAGAGCATGTTGCCCAAATTGAAGCCGTCCTCAAGCAGCAGCTGCTGAGCCTGCCGGCGCTGGATCCTGGGCCTGAGGCGGGCCCTGCTGCCCCGCCGTTTGACCCGGCTGAACGGCGCATCGATGCCTGGATGCCGGAGCATGTGCCCATCGATGATCCCAGTGCCGCCCGGGAATCTTTTCTGACCCCCTACTGGGGTGCCATTCCAGCCTTTGCCAGCGATGACGTCACGGCCTGGCGTCCCCTCGGCCCGGAACCGTTTCTGCTGGTGGATGAGGCGGTGGCCAGCCTGGATCTGGCCGTGGCCGAGCTGCAGTTGGAGCAGGACTGGCTTGCTGCTGACGGCACCACCTATCCAGCGGGGGGCTACGGCGTTGCTGACCATGACTGGTTGGTGGGGGAGATCATCAATCCAGCGTTCATCCAGCAGGCCCAGGATGTGGTGGAGATTCAGCGCAATCTCACCGATGAGCAAAAGCTGATTGCTGAGTTCTGGGAGAGCGGCAGTGGCACAGCGTTTCCTCCCGGTGATTGGATCGCCATTGCCAGCTTCATGGCGGACCAGCAGCACTTGAGCCTCAGCGAGGAGATCAAGCTGTTCTTTGGGGTGGGGCAGGCGGTCGGCGATGCCGGGATTGCCGCCTGGGACGCCAAGTGGCATTTCAACTACGCCCGTCCGGTGCGGGTGATTCGCGATCTGCAGGCGCTGGGACTGCTGCAGGGGGAGGAGCTCAGCAGCTGGCAGACCTATCAGCTGCCTGGCAGCAACGCCTCGCCGCCCTTTGCCGAGTACGTCTCGGGCCATTCCAGCTTCAGTGCTGCAGCAGCCACATACCTCGAGGACTTCTTTGGCAGTGATGCGCTGGGACTGCGTTTGGAGTTTGCTCCTGGCAGCTCCCGCTTTGAGCCGGGTGTGGTGCCAGAGGTTGCCACCACCGTTCAGTGGGACACCTTGGCGCAGGCGGCCGAATCGGCTGGCATCTCACGCCTCTACGGCGGCATTCATTTTGATGATGGCAACCGCCACGGCCTTGAGCTGGGTCAACGCGTCGGTGACGCCGTCAGTGAGAAGGTGCAACAGCTGCTCTACGGCAGGCTTGATGAGGCGGTGCTGGAGCCTTTCGCGATCCGCAACCAGCTCGACGTCGCCGCCGATGGCCGCTTGCAACTGGATGGTTTGGCACTACCTGAGAGTGTCCAGACCATCCGCCTGAGCAGTGGAGATGATGCCATAAGCCTGACGCCATCGAGCTCTTTTGAGGGCCTGGTGGATGGAGGCCCAGGTGTCGATACCCTCCGCGTTGCCGCAGCGTCCGGGCCAGTGCTGGTGGACCTGGAGCAGGGTTTGGCCCCAGGCATCGGCCGGCTTGAAGGCATTGAGCGCGTGCAGGCCGGTGGCGGCGCCGATGTGCTGATTGGCAGCAGTGCTGATGAATGGTTTGAAGCCGGTGGTGGTGATGACCGCCTGATCGGAGGGGGCGGTTGGGATACCGCGATCTATCGCGGCAAGCGGCGTGATTACCGCTTTGTTGGTGATGCCGTCGTGGATCAACGGGATCCCAGCACGGTGGATTTTGATGGCAGCGATCGACTCACCGGTATTGAGCAATTGCAGTTCAGCGATGGCACCTGGCCGGTCTCGCAGTTGTTTACGCCCATCACCACACAGGTGGCGTTGCAGGTGCCGGACAACCCGCTGGTCGTGGTGGAAGGTGAGCCTCTCACGATCGCCCTGGATCGCCAGGGTGATCGTTCTGACCCCTTGGCTGTTCAGCTCCAATGGCGCTCCAGTGGTGGGGTGATGTTGGACCCCAGCACCGATCTTTTGCCGCCTCAGGCCTCCCAGCAGTGGACGGTGCAGCTGCCAGCGGGTGAGTCCAACCTCAAGTTGGAGTGGATCACCATTGATGACTTCTCCTACGAAGGCCGCGAGCAAGCCCAGTTGGTGATTGCTGGTGTGGAGGGGATGGGGGCTGCCGATCGCCTGCCACCGCTTGAGGTGCAGGTATCAGCTCAGGCGGTGGAGGTGCTGCTGCTGGACAATGATTTGCCGCAGGCCCTTCAACCGTTGGGGACATCACCCCTGCAGCAGTTGTTGGTGCCGGGTAAGGCATGGCGCATGCCGTTGACCTACAACGCACTCCAGGCCTTTGAGCAACCCGGGTTCCGGATTCATTACCCCGAAGAGGCCATGGAATTCCTTGGCTGGCATCCAGCTGCGGATGTTGCTTTGGCCTTGGAGTCGAGCAGCGTGGCGGAAGGTTGCATCGACCTGGCCGGTACGCAGCCCCTGCTGGGAGCAGCCCCTGATGGGGCAGCCCTGGCGCGCCCGTTGGGGGAGCTGCGCTTTCACGTGCGTGAGGATGTGCTGGAGAGGGATCTGCTGCTGGGCGTGCAGCTCTCCCCCAAGGGCATCCCTGATCCTGTTCCTTTTGCGACCTTTGCTCCCCAACTAGAGCTGGTGGATCAGTGGTCGCTGGACTTCGATGGTGACGGGCAGGTCAAAGCGCTGTCCGATGGCCTGATGCTCGTGCGGCATCTCTTGGGCATCCGTGGTGATGCCCTGCTCAAACGGTTGGGCGGTCAGGGTGAACGTCAAACGCCTGAGGCGGTGAGTGCTTGGATCAGCCGCGGGGAGCAGGCCGGCTGGCTTGATTTTGATGGTGATGGCCAGACCACAGCCCTGGGCGATGGGCTGTTGATGGTGCGTTCCCTGATGGGCATCCGCGGTGCGGACCTGCTGCCAAAAGCCATTGGCACCGATTCACCGCTGCTGGGTGGCCATGAGGTGGGGGATCTCAGCGGTGAGCAACAGACCTGGGTGGCGGAGCAGATCCAGCAGCGCATCGCTGCCCTGAGCTGAGCAGCGTTGCCGCTTGGCAAGGGGCCCGCGGCCTTGCCGATCCAGGTTGCGGGCCTCGCCAGCAGGGCCAAGGGGTTCATCAGCAGGGGATGAAGGGCCCGTTAACGGGGCATGGCAGCAGCGCCTGGTGCCATAAAGGCATGTTGGTGTTCGCTTAATTCGGCAATGATCTTTCCTTAAGTTGATGGACTTTTGCGCCATTGATATCCGGCTGTTGGCAGGCGTTTTGCGGCTTTACCTTGACATTAGGGGTCTTAATCTAGAGTGTGATCAGAAAGACAAGTTGCCGTGATCTGCAGCAAATTGCTTGTGGCCGGGAAGCGCTCTCTATTAATTAAGGCTTAGCTTGATGTTTGCCTTGTCTTGATCATAGAAGGACTTCTGGGGCTTCTTAAGAGCCGAGATCGAAGTGGTGGCAGTCGGTATCGCTGATGACAGGGTTGTGGTCGTTGTCTTAACTCACGCGTCAGCGCTTTGTACTTAGCATTTCGACGCTGTCCAATTTTTGGCCATGACGTCGTCTTACGACCTTCAGCTGCTGTTCTCCTCCGACCTGGAAGGTGGTGATGCGTCTGCGCTTGAACGCGCAGTCCTGTTTGCCGGCGCAGTTGATGAACTTCGCGATGGCCAGACTTTGGTGCTGTCAGCTGGTGACAACATCATCCCCGGTCCGTTTTTGAGCGCGGCACTCGATAGCGGCACCTATGGCGCCCTCCGCAGTGCTGTAGCGACGATTTACAACAACGCTCCGCTGCCCACCGGGCTCTCGTACAGCACCCTTGAAGGTCTTCAGGGGTCGATTGACATGGCGATCATGAGCGCCATTGGCTTTGACGCCTCAGCGCTCGGTAACCACGAACTGGATAACGGCCCGGACGAATTCGCTGATCTGCTGGCCTACGCCGTGGGCCGAAGCGGTGACCTCGAAAACATCGGACCCAGCTTCCCCTACCTCAGCGCCAATATCGACACCAGCGCCAGCGGTGACATCGATGGGCTGGTTGCCACAAGCGACTTCATTAATGGCGACACGTTCACGCCACTGCCCACGGTGGATAGCAACGGAGCCGTTACAGCCGCTAACACTGATCGCATCGCCAAAGCAGCCTATTTTGATGTTCCCGATGCCAACGGCGTCACCAACGACATGGACATGACCGGCCTCTCGGGCGACTACCACACCACGTACGCCGACTACAGCGAGTCACCGGCCACCGCCACGCGCATCCACCTCGTCGTCAACGACGGCGAGGCGCGCATGCTTCAGGCGAGCACACACGGCGTGGTGTTGTGCGAGCAACTCCCTCCGCTCCTCCGTCACGCCGACGCCGGTGTGCGGGCGAAGTTCGACGAGTTTCTGCCCGCCCTTATGAACAAGTCTACAAGTAAGGAGCAGGCGAAAGCGAAGCGAGATGCGGAGAAGGCGAAAGCGAAGCGAGATGCGGAGAACAAGGGCGTCGGTGTCAAGGCAGTGGATGCAAAAGGCAAAGCGTTCCAACTGAACGACCATGTGCGGCTTTTGGCCCCGCCGGAGAC
>CAJWXK010000068.1 GCA_913048995.1 uncultured Synechococcus sp.
TTGAGTTGAAGGGCAGTCGGCCCAAGTCAGATTCAACAAACGTCGCTCCTGCTGCGACCAACCTCTCCCCAAATGTTGATCGCCTCGAAGCTCCAGAATCCCTGGCCTTGCCAAATCAAACCCGTCAGGTCCGTATTGATGACTTGCGTCCTCTGACACTCACTCAGTCGGTTGAGATCATGGAGGTGAATAACCCCTTTCTCAAGGCCATTGCCATGCAAGTGGAGGAGGCGAAAAGCAATCTGAGGGCCCAGATTGCGCTGTGGTACCCCACGATCAACCTCAGCACGCGGGCCTTCCCTGGTCGCAACTGGGGCACGAATTATCAGAACTTTGGCCGCTCCGTTGCATCAGAATCAACGGCTAATAAGAACGCTCAAAAGCAGCAGGAACAGCAGGATAATCTTGAGAACGGCACTGCAAATAACACCCAGCTTGATCGCTATGGCGAGTGGTGGGGGACCACCCAAACCTATGGCGCTGATGCCTCTCTGAACCTGAGCTGGACCCTCATTAACCCTCGCCGTGTGCCGAACATTGCGGCTGCGCGGGATCAATACGAAAAAGCCAAGAACCAGTACCTGATCACTCTGCGTGACCTGCGGCTGCAGACTGCGCAGTCGTATTTTTCTCTCCAAGTGGTCGATGCTCAAGTCGAGGTTGGCAAGACCTCTGTTCAGGCTGCCACCGTGAATCTTCGCGACTCTCGTGCCCGTCTTCAGGCTGGTGTGGCCACCAAGCTGGACGTGCTAGAGGCTGAAACCCAGTTGTCGCGGGAGCAATACCGCCTGACGAATTTTCTTGCTGAACAGCAGACCAATCAGCGCGAGCTGGCCCGTCTGTTGAATCTTCCCCAGGATGTGACACCTACCGCTGCTGATACCAGTCAGGTGCTCGGTGTCTGGCAGCCTTCGCTTCAAGAGAGCATCGTTGCGGCCTATTCCTTTCGAGAGGAACTGAATAATTTGATTCTTGATATCTCTATTGCTAATTCTCAAGCCAACAGCGCTCTGGCAGGGATTCAGCCATCGCTGACCATTAATGGCACTTCAACCTGGTCCAAGCAATTTGGTGAAAGCGGATCTCGCAGTCATTCCCATGATGTCAACTTAGGCATGGTTCGTGAGAACACTGATCAACAGGTGTTCATGGGATTGACTTGGACGCTCTTTGACGGGGGCGCCGCTGCTGCCCAGTCACGCCAACAAAAGCAGGTGGCCAAACAGCAGACCTATCGCTTTGCTAATGAGCGAAACCAGATCCGCAAGAACGTTGAGGAGGCGTTCTTCAAGCTCCAAGCAGAGACGAGAAACCTGATTACTCAATCCCGCGAGGTTCTTTCTTCCCGGGAGGCCTACCGCCTGTCGGTTTTGCGTTATCAGGCCGGTGTCGGCACCCAGCGCAATGTGATCGACAACCAACGTGATGTCACGCAGGCGGAGGTTGACTATGCCCGCTCGGTTGGTGACTACAACCGTGCATTGGCCCAGCTGCGCCGGCGAACCGGTCTTGATCAGGTAGCTCGCTGTTTGCCACCTGACTTGCCAGCCGATCCTCCGCCTAAGAGCGCGCTTACCGATGTGCCTGTGCTCTCCACTCCACTCAACAGTCCCTGTCAGGTGTCGGCCGCTACGGTTGAGCCCCCTGCCGACTGATCCATTTGGGGTCATTGCGTTTCATCGCCCTGGCTTTCCGGCTGGGGTTGTTTCAGGCCTGCCTGGGGGCGATTTCAGTCCTCACCCTGGGCATTTTCAACCGTCTGCTGATCGATGAGTTTGCTGTGCCTGCGGCACTGACGGCTCTAGCTCTTGGAGCTCAGCAGATGGTGGCATTCACGCGTATCTGGTTTGGCCAGCGCTCTGATAACTGCCGCTGGCGCGGCTTGCGCCGAACCCCCTTCATCCTTGGTGGTGCGGCAGCATTTTGCTTGTTGCTGTGGATTGCTGGGCGCACCGTGCTCTGGTTGGCGGCAGCTTCCATTGCCGGAGATGGCCCTGGAGTGCTTTTACGTGGGTTGGTGCTGACCGTGGTGATGTTGGCCTTCGGTTTGGCGATTTCAGCTAGCTCCACCCCGTTTGCAGCCTTGTTGGTCGATATCAGCAGCGAAAGGCAACGCCCCACCCTGGTGTCAATCGTCTGGTCGATGCTGATGGTTGGCATCGTGGCTGGAGGCATCTCTTTAAGCCGCTTCCTTGGTAGTTCCTGCGCCTCAGCAGATCTCGATCTGCTGATTGCTGGTGTCGAGCGCCTGATCGTTACAGCCCCGGTGTTGATCTTTGTTCTAGTGCTGGTGTCAGTGGTGGGCGTGGAGCGTCCCCTGCCTGCTGCTGCTGACCCCCTTGATAGCAGTAAGGCAGGCGGAGAAATCTCCCTGGGCCACGCCTGGCGGGTGCTGCGCTCCTCTCCCCAGGTGGGTTATTTCTTCGCGGTGCTCTCGTTGTTCACCTTCTCGCTATTCCTTCAGGAGGCGGTGCTCGAGCCCTATGGCGGGGCGGTCTTCGGCATGGATGTCTGTGCCACCACCCGTCTCAACGCGATCTGGGGCGTCGGCACCCTGTTAGGGATTGCCACCACCGGTGTGCTGCTGGTGCCGCGGTTGGGGTCCCAGCGCACGGCCCTCCTGGGGGGCATGCTCTCCGCTGTCTTTGTCGTCTTCATGGTGGTGGCCGGTGCCATCAGCTCTGAGCCCCTGTTTCGTTTGGCACTGGGGCTGTTTGGCTACGCAGCGGGGGTGAGCACCAATGCCTGCTTGACCCTGATGCTCGGGCTCACCTCGCCGATGATGGCGGGAACGTTCATCGGTGTTTGGGGCCTGGCCCAGGCCTATGCCCGAGGGCTGGCCACCATCAGTGGTGGGGCGCTTCTGAGCCTGTTCGGCAGTCTCAGCGGAACTCCCAATGGTTTTACGGCCTATGCCAGCGTGTTCCTAGTTCAGGCTGTGGGGTTGCTCCTGGCCGGTGTGCTGCTGCTGCGGGTCGATACGGCTCTGTTTCAACAGCGGGTGCAGCGGGCCCTGGGCGATCTGGTGGCCTTTGAGATCGATTGATGTCTCCTCTTTCCAGTGATCCCCAGTGGCAGGCCCTTCATGGCCTGGTGGATCAGGTGGCTGAGCGACAGCGGGCGGACTTTGGCCATATCGCCAGTTCACTCAAGCCCGATGGCAGTTTGGTCACCGACTGTGACCGCTGGAGTGACGCCACCTTCGCTGACGGCCTTGAGCAGATCTATCCGGCGGACGGTCTGCTCAGCGAGGAAGGCAGCACTGCGGTTCCCCAGAGCGAGTGCTGCTGGGTGGTTGATCCCCTCGATGGCACCACCAATTTTTCGGTGGGATTGCCGATCTGGGCCATCTCCCTGGCCCGCTTTGAAGCCGGCCGTCCGATTGAGGCTGTGATCGATGTGCCTCCCTTGCGCCAGCGCTATGTGGCGGTGCGTGGTCAGGGTGTCTGGCGTAACGGTGAGCGCCTTAGTCCTCCTGGAGGCCCTCGACATGGCTGCAGTTGCGCCAGCCTCTGTACGCGTTCGCTACCGGTCATCCAGAAGCTGCCTCAGCGCTTCCCTGCCAAGACACGGATGCTCGGTGTGGCCAGCTTGAATCTGCTTGGTGTGGGCTTGGGCACAATGCTGGCGGCCCTGGAGGCCACCCCCAAGATCTGGGATCTGGCGGGGGTTTGGCTGATGCTTGAGGAGCTCGGCTGTGTGATCCGCCCGCTGGCGGATGATCCATACCCTTTGCAGCCCGGTGCTCCTCTTGGTGAAGCGAGCTACCCGCTTTTGGCTGCATGCAACGAAGCTGAATTTCAGCGCTTTCTGCCCTGGGGTCAGGCGCTCCTTACTCACTGATTCCCAGTACCTCCCAGGTCTGACTCAGTAGAGCCTCCAGCCCACTGTTTGTGACAGCGGAGATTGGCAAGACCTGCTGATCGAGGGCCGTGCTGAGCTGCTGGCACCGTTCATGGACCAACTCCGGATCCAGTAGTTCGCACTTGCTCATCACCAGCAGCCTTGGTCGCTCCATCAGCCCATGGCCATAGGCTTCCAACTCGCCAAGTAGGACCTGGGCATCTGCCAGGGGGTCTTCGCTGCTGCCATCGACCAGATGGATGAGCAGTCGGGTGCGCTCGATATGGCGAAGGAAGTCATGGCCCAGCCCCGCTCCGGCTGCAGCGCCGGCGATGAGTCCGGGGATATCGGCAAAGACGGTGCCATCGCCGCTGGGACGCCGCACGACCCCCAGGTTGGGCACAAGGGTGGTGAAGGGGTAATCAGCAATCTTGGGCCGGGCCGCTGAGAGCACGCTGATCAAGGTGCTTTTGCCGGCGTTGGGCAGCCCCACCAGCCCAACCTCGGCCAGCAGCTTGAGCTGCAGTTCGAGCTCGCACTCTTCTCCTTCTTTGCCCTCGGTGAATTTCTCCGGGGCCCGGTTGCGGTTGCTGAGGTAGTGGGCATTGCCCAGTCCTCCCTTGCCGCCTTTGGCAATGACGAGTTGTTCCCCTTTGTCGATCAGATCGCCCAGCAGCAGGCCGCTGCCCAGATCACGCACCTCAGTGCCACAGGGCACCTTGATCAGTAGGTCATTGGCGCTGGCGCCAGTGGCTTTGTTGGGGCCGCCCCGACGGCCGTCATCGGCCTGGAATAAACGCTTGTACTTGAAATCCAGCAGGGTTTGCAGGTTGCCGTCAGCCTCCAGCACCACATCTCCCCCCCTGCCGCCATCTCCGCCGGAGGGGCCACCGGCAGGGACATATTTTTCGCGCCGGAAGGCGCTGATGCCATCGCCGCCCCGGCCGGCTCGCACGGCGATCCTGGCCTGATCGATGAACTGCACAGTCCCAGGTGGCAATCCCCCATTCTTCCGCGCCGGGCATCACGGCTTGAGCTCCCTAAAGTCAGAGCCCTCCTGCACTGACTGCGTGGCCGAGGTCGCCTTCCGCCAATTGCGCAAGCAGTACCCGCCCCGACGGGGTAGCGCGCCTGTGGAAGTGCTCAAGGGCATTGACCTGGAGGTGCAAGACGGTGAATTTCTGGTGCTCGTTGGTCCATCGGGTTGCGGTAAGAGCACCCTGCTGCGACTGCTTGCAGGGTTGGAGGCCCCTAGTCAGGGACAGGTGCATGTGGGAGGGCGTGATGTGACGTCCCTGCCACCCTCTAGGCGTGATGTGGCAATGGTGTTTCAGAGCTACGCGCTTTATCCCCATCTGACTGTGGCGGGCAACATCGCTTTCGGGTTGCGACGCAGCGCCGCGCGTCGCCCGCGTCAGCAGCTGCACGACTGGCTGGCACGCACACTGCCGTTTGTGCAGTCTCCACGAGAGCAGCGCATCGCTGAACGGGTGCAGCAGGTTGCCGCCATGCTCGATCTGGCTCACCTGCTCGACCGGCTGCCGAAGGAGCTCTCCGGCGGTCAGAAGCAGCGGGTTGCCCTAGGCCGGGCCATAGCCCGCGAGCCGGCGGTGTTCTTGATGGATGAACCGCTGAGCAACCTCGACGCCAAGCTGCGCGGCGATACCCGCCGTCAGATCGTCGAGCTCCAGCGCCAACTTGGGGTGACGACCTTGTATGTCACCCACGATCAGGTGGAAGCGATGACGATGGGGCACCGCATTGCTGTGCTTAATGGCGGCCGGTTGCAGCAGCTGGGCACACCGATGGAGCTCTACGACCACCCCGCCAACCTCTTTGTGGCCCAGTTCATCGGATCACCTCCGATGAACCTCCTGCCTGTGGAGGTGGTCTCCCCTGAGCAGGTCCTGCTGGCGGGTAAGCGTGTGGTAGCTGATCCCGCCTTGGCTCCTGTCCTGAATGCATATATCGGCAAGCAACTCATGCTCGGCCTGCGGCCGGAGCGCCTGCGGATTGCACCGGCCACCAATCGCAACCTGCCAGCCGAGGTGGTGCAGGTGGAAGCTTTGGGCCATGAACTGCTTGTTCGCTGCCGTTTGCAGGAGTTCGACCAGGTAGTGCAGGTCCGCACTCGTGCGGACCTGCTGCTCCAGCCTGAGCAGCGTTGCCATCTCGAGCTCGAGTCCCAAGGCTGGACCCTTTTTGGTGAGGACGGTGATGCGCTCAGGCCTGCTGAACCAGCCCAGGCCTCTCCCCATCTGCCCAGCTTGCCCGCCTGAACTCAGCGCTGAAACGCTTCAGCCACGAGGCCAGATCACGGTGCAGCCCGGACCTCCATCGCCGGGTTCGGCATCAGCGAAGCGCTCCACATAGGCCAGCCCTGCAAGCCACTCCCTTAGCCCCCGTTTCAGCCGGCCGGTGCCGATGCCATGGATCACCCATACCGCCCCCCTGGCTTGGCGCAGCTGATCCTCGACCGCTGCCTCGGCTTCATGCACTCGCAGGCCGCGCACATCAATGCTGTTGCGGCTTGTGCGAACGGCGGCCTGGCTCAAGCGGCCTTTCCCTTGGACCCGCACAGGTTCTGGTTCTGGTTTGGCTGGCTTTTCTCCTTGCAGGCTTTCGATGCCATCTAGCGGGACATTGAGTCGCATGACACCGCAGCGCACGCTTAATTCCAGCCCATCGTCACTGACGCTTTGGACCTCGGCCGCCTTGCCCAGGCTCAGTACTCGCACCCGATCCCCCACCGCTGGACTCCAGCCCTCATGCTGCTGGCGTTGACGCTGCGGCCGGTGCTCCTCCTCCAGGCTGAGCAGGCGCTGCCCCACCTGACGGGCCGCCTCGCCATCGGCATCGGGTTTGCGCAGGCGCCTGATCAGCTGGCGCACTTCCTTGCGTCCCTCACGGATGGAGCCCACCAATTGGTGGCGGGCTTCCCCCTGCCGTTCAGCACGCTGCTGTTGCTCTTGCTGCCAGCGTGCCTGCAGCTCCTCGTGCAGTAATTCAGCCCGCATGAGCAGGGCCGCTGCCTCCTCCGCCGCCTCCTGTTGGCGCTGGCGCTGCTCTTCAAGACCGCTGATGACGCTGTTCACCGAGCTGGTGCCCTGTTCTTCCAGCAAGCCGGCGGCTCCTTCAAGCACTGATTCAGCCAGGCCAAGTCGGCGAGCGACTGAGAGGGCATTACTGCGTCCGGGAATCCCCCACAACAGCCGGTAAGTGGGCCGCAGGCTCACCTCGTCAAACTCCACTGAGGCATTTTCAAAGCGCTCATCGCTGTACTTCAGGGCCTTGAGCTCCCCGAAATGGGTGGTGGCCACGCTGAGTAGCACCCGTTCGGCCAGCTCCTTCAACAGGGCAGTCGCCAGGGCCGAACCCTCGCTGGGATCAGTGCCGGCACCAACCTCATCAAGGAGAACCAGGGCCGGTACCGGGGTGGGGCCCATAGCCTCCAGTGCGCCAAGGATTCGTGCAATTCGGCGCACGTGGCCGCTGAAGGTGGAGAGGTTTTGCTGCAGGGACTGTTCATCGCCGATATCAGCCAGCACCGCTGCGCACCAGGGCAGTTTTGGGGTGCCGCTGCAGGGCAGGAACAAACCGGCTCGCACCATCAATGTGGCTAGTCCCACGCTCTTGAGCGTCACGGTTTTGCCACCGGTGTTGGGCCCGGTAATGGCCACCACTCGCAGCGGCGGGCTGATCTTCAAACTCACTGGCACCACGGGGCTGCCCTGTTCGCGCCGCTCCTGCCACACCAGCAGCGGATGGCGGAGGTCGCGCAGTTCCCAGTGCTCTCCGCCCAGTTCCGGTTTGACCGCGCCGATCCACGAGCTGTAGCGAGCTCGGGCGAGAGCTAGGTCCAGTTGCGCCAGGACCACCTGCAGGGCTTCAAGGCTTTCGGCCTCTTCCCCAACAGACCGGCTGAGTTGCATCAGCACCCGACGCTCTTCGGCCCGTTCTTGGCCCTCCAGTTCGGCAATGCGGTTTCCTAGCCCCACCACGGCCTGGGGCTCAATGAACAGCGTGTTGCCTGAGGCGGAGCTGTCATGAACCTGACCGGGTAGCTGGCTCGCTGCTCCCGCCTTCACCGCCAGTACCGGTCGCCCATGGCGCTGGGCAATCACAGAGTCCTGCAGCTGGTTGGACCAGCGACGCATGAGTTCCTGCAGTCGGCTCTGGCGCTCCTGCCGCTGGCCTTGAAGTTGCCGTCGCAGGCCTTCCAGTGGCGGGCTGGCTCGATCAGCCACCCGACCCCCCTCTTCCAGGGCAAAGCGAAGCTGCTGCTCAAGATCCGGCAGGGTTCGCAGGCCGTCCAGCAGTGCTGTGGTGACCGGCCGCAGTTCAGGTTCATCGATCTGGCGGCGCAGACGCCTTGCGGCTGCGAGAGTCTCTGCCAACTGCAGCAATGGTTCACCACCAGCGCAGCCCCCCTTAGCGCAGAGCTGAACGGTTTCCTCCAGATCCACCACTCCCTGGAAGCTGAGGCCGCCATCAGTGAGGCCATCGAGGGCCAGCAGCTCGGCGGTTTCCTCGAGGCGGCGGCTGGCTTCCGCCGCGCTTGGTGCTAGAGGAAGCCTGCGGCAGAGAGCCTGGCCCAGAGGGCTGCCGGCAAAACCGCTGAGGTGCTCTCCAAGGCGCGCCCATTCCAGCAGCGCCAGGGTTTCAGCCTGGATCTCCATCACTGCCCTGGTTGCTGGGAATGCCGCCGGGAGGTTCGTAGAGCATCTCAAGCCAGTTGCCTTCCGGATCACGCAAGTAGAACGAGGCGGTACCGTCGCGGTGATCGTGCACGCCTCCCACTGCAACGCCCTCGGATTTGAGTTGGGCATGCACCGCCACCACCTCCTCACGGGTCTTGAAGTGGAACGCGAAGTGGGGACCAGCGGCTTTGTAATCAGGCCCCAGTAGGGCCAGCCCGTCAGCGCCGGCACTCAGGTAAGCCCAGTCCTGGGCATCCCACACCAGCCTCATTCCAAGTCCGAGATAAAACGCCTTGGCTCGATCCATATCGGCCACTTGGATGGCCACATGGCCAAGCCGATCCACAGCCATGACCCCATTGCATGGATGGCCATTCTCACCGCCCAGGCGGCAGGACTGACGTGCCCCTTGTGGCTGGCGAACATGCGGCCTATTCAGCAGATTCTCATCGCATTACAACTTTGCTGTCATTTCAGACTTGGACAAAAACCAGATCATTGATGAGGATGAATGAGGTCTATGAATGCGGGGTGGAATTAACTAGTTATGGCAAAAGTAGAAACAAAGCACGAATCTAAATTGATCAGCAAAGCCTGCAAAAACGCCACGGTGAAGCAATCGGGTGAGGCTCTCGAAGGCTTGTACCACCAGCTCTCAAGTTATGCCTTGGAGCGTTTTTGCAAGGCTCTGGAGAACGAGGGGAATCTGATTGACGCACTCAATATCACCAGGCGGCAGAAGCAGGATCTTCATGCTCTGCTTGACAAGCAATTGCAGCAGTTGCACCAAGGCGAGTTGGTCTCGCCGCAGCAGACACTCAACAAACTTGTGGCCCTAGGCGAATCGGCTGCAGCTGCAGAAGCGGTTCGCGAGATATCCAAAACCCTCAAACAGTTGAACTGCAAAGTCAGCAAGGTCCTGCCCCTGGAATGCAAGGCCAACTGGGATGAACTGATGGCGTGCACCGGTGAGGCACTGGTGGAGCGCCACCTGCTGGTCGATTGATTAACCCTGCCGCAGCCAGCCAGCAGCATCGCAGGCGTGATAGGTGAGGATTAAGTCAGCACCGGCCCTCTTAAAGCTCAGCAGGGTCTCGAGGACCACGGCCCGCTCATCAATCCAACCTCGTTCTGCGGCTGCTTTGACCATGGCGTACTCACCACTGACGTTGTAGGCCGCGATAGGGAGCTCCGTCTCACCGCGTAAGCGATGAATAATGTCGAGGTAGGCCAGCCCTGGCTTGACCATCATGATGTCGGCGCCTTCCTGCTCATCCAGCAGCGCCTCGGTCAGGGCCTCCCGGCCGTTTGCCGGATCCATCTGATAGGTGCTCTTGT
>CAJWXK010000069.1 GCA_913048995.1 uncultured Synechococcus sp.
ATCCATCGCAAGCAATGGCGTGGAGCGTGATCTGGTCATCACTCAGCGCTTGGTAATCCCCGCTGCAGAACTGAACTGGCGCTTCTCTCGCTCCTCCGGCCCAGGCGGCCAGAACGTCAACAAAGTGGAAACGGCGGTAGAGCTGCAGTTCGATCTGAATCGTTCCGCTGTGCTGGGCGAGTTCCGGCGTCAGAGGCTGTTGGAGCGTCTAGGGCCACAGCTGGTGAATGGTTGTCTGCGCGTGGCGGTGGCGGAGCACCGCTCGCAATGGCAGAACCGTCAGCTGGCCCTGATGCGACTGGGTGAACTCCTACGAGAAGGGCTCAAGCCACCGCCGAAAGCGCGGCGGACAACAAAACCAACACGCAGTTCTACCCGCCGACGGTTGGACAGCAAAAAGCAGAGAGGTCAGATCAAGCAGCAGCGCCAACGACGTCCATCAATGGATGACTGATCAGTCCTGCTGCTGGCGGCGCTGGTCAATGATCCGTGCCAGCTCGAGAAAGTAACCGGCCGTGCACCAGCGGCCATGGCTGCGACTGCGGTTCTCCACATCAGAGCGGATTTCGGCTGTTTCAGCCATCAACAAATCAAGTTCGCTCTGTTCCAGTTCGTAGAGATCCTGCAGCTCGATTTCATAGCCCAGCAAGTGACTTTTGAACCATTTGCTCTGGCGCTCCTGGGCCGGGATTTCAGTCATGACATCACCAGCGCAGCATGCGAATCCACAGTGTGAACAGCACAGCAATAGGAGTAATCATCACCACCAGCAGCAGCGCCACAAATTGAAGTTCCTCATTCACCGCTGCGGACGTTGCGAACGGCTAAACCCGCTTCCATGGAACTGATGACAGCGATAACAATCAGGCCGATCAATCCGGTGATTTGGTTTTGCTGTTCGGCGAGTGGATCAAGAGGGTCAGCCTGACCGGCCAGTGAGGCACCAAGAACAAACCACAGGGTGGAGGCCACCGATGTGATCCAGTACGCCCGCCAGCGGCGCTGGTAGAGATATCCCGTTCCCAGGCCAGGCAACAGGTTGAGGACCACAGCAACCCAGCCAGCCGAGGCAGCCAGGATCTGTTGGTGGCTCGGCGGATCTTGGCTGATCACTGGCTTCAAGCCTGCTCTGGCAAGGGTACCCTGATGCCACCTGAGCCCTGGGGGCGATGCCATGGGTGTGCCCTTGCTCCTTTTTGCTGTCCTTGTGCCGATGCTGACGGCTGTTGTCCAGGCTCAGCCGATGTCGCCTTCGGAAGCTGCCATGTTTGCCTGCATTATTGGCACTGTGGAGACCGCCGGAGAGGCTGAGGAGTACATCGATGCCGCCGGTGTACTGGAGCACTGCACTTGCCGAGGTGTGCGTGATGCCAATGTCGCCGACATGATTGAACTTTGCCCTGAGGTGACTTCAATCTCCATCCGCGAGCTCAATTCAGTAAGGCGTTGAAGTCAGGCTGGCGCTCCAATCTCCTTGCGGTGGGTATCTCCCTACTGGGTTCTCTTCTCGCCGCGGAAGCCGTGCTGCGTGTGTTGCGCCTTGGTTACAACAACGCCCCACTCAATCCCAGTGCCAGCCGCCACCATGAGCATCCAGCTCACTACCGCTTTTCGGCTTATTCACTTCAGAACGAGTGGGAGGGGTTCAGCATCCGCACCGATCGCTATGGCAACCGCTCACTGGACGGCCTCTGTCGTTTCCCACCCTCCGGCCCAAGTGATCATCTGGTGGTCCTGGGAGATTCCTTTATCGAAGGCTTTCAGGTGCGAAACCAGGATTCCATCACCGGTCAGCTTCAACAAGCATTTTGCGGTGGTGGCACCAAAGTCCACAACCTGGGGGTGAGCAGTTATTCGCCGGTGCTCTCCGATATTCAGCTGCGCGAATTCCTGCAGCAGCACCCTCAAGGGCCTGCCCTGCTCCAAGGCGGCACAGTCCTGCATGTGCTCTACGACAACGATCATGTTGGTGATCAGGGCTATGCCGACCAATTGGGCTTGAACGATGCTGGCGAGCTGGTGGTTTCTGCAGAGGATGAGCTAACGCCCCTTGTTCGCCTGGCCCGGAGCTCTTACCTGGCCAGATTGCTGAGGCGCGCCCAGCTCACAGCCTCAGAACTGAATCGACAGCCCAATGGATCAAAACCATTTGCTGCAGCCAATCCTGGCGGCCCACCTCCGCCATGTCGGCTGGACCCCAAGATGCTAGAGGCCTCAGCTGCTGCTCTGGGCAGGATCCGTGATCGTGTGGCTGCCAGCGGCGGACGCTATGTGCTGAGCGCTATACCCACCGATCCGAGGAAGGGCCCCACCGTGGTGGCCTGCTACAGGCAGCTTGCTGAACAGCTTGGTGTTCCATTTATCCCTGTCTCTGAACCACTGTTGAGACAACCGCAGGCTTTTTACTTCACCCATGACATTCACTTGAATCCGGCGGGAAACCGTCGCGTGGCTGATCAGCTGCTTCATGGATTGTCGACAGGGCAATGATGGGATCACGCCGGCTCTCTGCTTCTGTGCCCGCTGCCAGTAAGAGGTCCCGCTCTGCGGGGCGACGCAAAAAGCCAAGACGCGCCAATCCATGGAATCCTTTGGCACCCCTGCTGGTGGGACTCTGCTTTGGTTTGGCTTACGCCGTGACGGGTCGCCTGCTTGAAGGACGTCTGGGTGGATTGGTGAAACTGGGGCATCGGTTTGAACCCAAGGCAGTACCTGGCACCACTCTTGAGAGCCTGCGCATGCGCTTTGGCGCTGAGCGGGTGGATCTGCTGGCTCCAGCGCCTCAGCCTGAGCTCAAACGTGACCCAGACAGTGAGTCACTCAATGCGGCTGCTGAATCCACTCAGCCCAGCGCAGCGGAACTGCAGGAGCTGCCCTTAATTGATCCGCTGGAGGGACTGCTGCCTTTGCCGCTCACGCCGGCAGTTGAGTCAGCAGAGTCATTTGAGCCTGTGGTGATTCCAGAACAGGCTGAGTTTGCAGAGCCGTCTGTGCCGCTGGTCATCACAGAACAACCCCAGCCGGCGTTGCCCGCGGCACCACAGCCTCCGTTCCCATCTGCCACAGTCGGTGCTCCGCCTCCGCCTCGGCGATGAGCAGTCCTGAAACATTGGTCCAGGCCGCCCTCAACCGGCTCGCGGCACGTCTTGGCAGCACTGCTATGGATGCTGCCGCTCAATTGAGCCTGCTGGCGCAGGACGCTCCTCAGCGGGTTCAACAGGAGCTTGAGCTCTTCTGGCAGGAGGTGCAGCAGGAAGCTGAGCGCATGGAGCACGACGGCACTGCTGCTGCTGCTGCCCCCGGCAGCGATGTTGATGCTCCGGCGGATCTGCAGCAGCAGCTCGACGCGTTGCGGGCCCAGGTGGCTGACTTCAGTCGGCGCCTTGAGGAGACGCGCTGATGGTCAGCCTGCTGCGCTCCCTGCGCATCTGGCGAGCTGTGCTGGTGCTGGTGGGGCGTCTTTGGTGGGATGCCAGGCCCTGGAGCTATGCCGGCGGTATGAGTCCTGAGCGCCGTGAGCGGCGTCAGCAACGGCTGGCGGCCTGGTTCGTGCGTGAGCTACTAGCGCTGGGGTCGGCTTTCATCAAGCTGGGCCAACTGCTTTCAGCTCGGCCTGATCTGCTCCCGGCCGTGTGGGTTGATCAGCTTGCGCAGCTGCAGGATCGGGTGCCGGCGTTCCCTTTTGCTCAGGCAGAAGCCCTGCTTGAGGCTGAATTGGGTCCCCGTTGCCAGGAAGTCGTAGAGATCGATCCGATCCCTTTGGGTTCCGCCAGCCTGGCTCAGGTGCACCGCGCCCAGTTGCGGAGTGGCAGGGATGTGGTGCTCAAACTCCAGCGTCCTGGGCTTGAGCGTCTCTTCCGTCTGGATCTGAAGGTGATGGAGCAGGTGGCGGCGGCAGTGCAGCGCCATCCCAGTTGGGGGCGGGGTCGTGACTGGGTGGCATTAGCCAGGGAATGCCGCCGTGTGCTGTTGCGGGAGCTGGATTTTCGAATTGAGGCAGAGCATGCCGCTCGCTTCCGCCAACAGTTTCTCGATGATCCTGGTATCCGCATTCCTGCGGTGGTCTGGGAGCTCACCAGTCGTCGGGTGTTGTGCCTTGACTACTTGCCTGGCATCAAGATCAATGATCGCGAGGCCTTGATTGCTAAGGGTATTGATCCCTCTGAAGTGGCTGAAAAGGGTGCAGCTAGCTATCTGCAGCAGTTGGTTCGCTTCGGTTTTTTCCATGCTGACCCCCATCCAGGGAATCTGGCTGTCGCTGAAGACGGCGCGCTGATTTACTACGACTTCGGGATGATGGGTCAAATTTCATCTCGTCTGCGCAGTCGCTTTGGGGTGATGGTGACCGCTGCTGCGGCCCGTGATGCCAACGCCTTGGTGCAGGAGTTACAGGCCGCAGGAGTGATCAGTCATGGAATTGATCCAGGCCCGGTGCGACGGCTGGTGCGGGTGATGCTCAACGAAGCCCTGACTCCGCCGTTCCCAAGCAACGTCCTCGAGCGCCTCTCCGGTGATCTCTATGCACTGGTTTACGGCCAGCCGTTTCAGCTGCCGGTAGAGCTCATCTTTGTGATGCGTGCGCTGTCCACCTTCGAGGGTGTGGGGCGCGCCCTCGATCCCGGCTTTAGCTTGGTAGCGATCGCCAAACCGAAGCTTCTGCCCCTGATGACCTCTAGCGGAGCCGGCCCGAACGATTTAATCAACGAACTCGGCCGGCAGGTTGGTGCGATCAGCAGCCGTGCTGTGGGATTGCCCCGCCGGCTCGATGAAAGCCTCGAGCGTTTGGAGCAGGGCGATCTGCAGCTGCAGATCCGCCTAGGTGAATCAGACCGTCAGTTCCGCCGAATGGCGGTGGCTCAGCAGTCGATCGCACAGTCGGTGCTGTTAGGAGCGCTGGCACTTTCCGCAGCATTGCTTGGTGCCAGCCCAAGGCCCATCTGGGCCGTGCTCCCTCTGGCAGCTGGTGTACCAGTTGGCCTGGGCTGGCTGAGGCTGCAGGTCAAGCTCAAGCGCGATGCTCGCCTGGAGCAGTTGCCTGGCAGCCAGAGTTGAGAGGGTTTAGCGCCTGCCGCGGGGCCCCCTGCCTGTGGCTCCTGCATAGATGGCCTGAGCACCAAGCTCGTCTTCAATCCGCAGCAGCTGGTTGTATTTGGCCACCCTTTCCGAGCGACTCAGAGAGCCGGTTTTGATCTGTCCAGCACGAGTGGCCACTGACAGGTCAGCGATTGTGGTGTCTTCAGTCTCGCCGCTGCGGTGGCTAATCACGCTGGTGTAGCTGCTGCGGCCAGCCAGGTCAATGGCCTGCAGCGTCTCGGAGAGTGAACCGATCTGGTTCACCTTGATGAGGATTGAATTGGCAATCCCTTGATCAATCCCTCGCTGTAAACGAGCACTGTTGGTGACGAAGAGGTCATCACCCACCAGTTGGACGTCACCACCGAGGCGCTCGGTCAAGAGCTTCCAGCCCGCCCAGTCGTCTTCTGCCAGGCCGTCTTCGATCGAGACGATGGGATAGCGACCGACCAGTTGGGCCAGTTGCTCCACCATCTCGGCACTGGTATAGCTGCCGCCGCCAAAGGCGTAGCGGCCGTCTTGGAAAAACTCGGTGCTGGCGACATCAAGTGCTAGTGAGATCTGAGTGCCTGGCTTGTATCCCGCCTTTTCAATGGCTTTAACCAAAAGGTCACCAGCGGCGTCATTGCCATCGAGGTTGGGAGCGAATCCGCCCTCATCGCCCACCGCAGTGGACAAGCCACTTTCTTTGAGTAGGCCCTTCAGGGTGTGGAACACCTCGGCTCCCCAGCGCAGGGCTTCGCGGAAGCTGTCGGCGCCGTGGGGCACGACCATGAACTCCTGGAAGTCCAGGTTGTTGGTGGCATGGGCACCGCCATTGATGACATTCATCAGGGGCACGGGCAGCACGGTGGCGCTGGGGCCGCCTAGATAGCGGTAGAGCGGCAAGCCGACGCCGTTGGCGGCTGCGCGTGCCACCGCCATGCTCACAGCCAGGATTGAGTTGGCCCCGATGGCTGACTTGTTGTCGCTGCCATCGAGTTCATTCATTGCCGCGTCGACAGCGCCCTGGTCAAGGGAGCTCAGACCGCACAGGGCAGGTGCGAGACGCTCCTCAATATTGCTAACTGCCTTGCTGACGCCTTTGCCGAAATAACGCTGGCTGTCACCGTCCCGCAATTCGTGGGCTTCATGGGCGCCTGTGCTGGCGCCGCTGGGGACGATGGCGCGGCCGCTGGCACCACCTTCGAGCAAAACCTCGGCCTCAACTGTGGGGGTGCCGCGGGAATCGAGCACCTCCCGGGCCACCACGGTGTCGATCACGAGGTCCAGGGAATCGAACACGTCGGGGTTCTGCGAACGGGGGCATTATGCAGATCTGGGCATCACAATGACCGCAGTGCCCGCCACCGCCAATCCATGCGTCTGCTGCACACCATGCTCCGGGTGGGAGATCTGGAGCGGTCGCTCGCGTTTTACACCCAGGTGATGGGAATGACGCTGCTGCGCCGCAAGGATTACCCCGGAGGCCGCTTCACACTCGCTTTTGTGGGCTACGGCTCCGAGCAGGATCACTCAGTGCTGGAGCTGACTCACAACTGGGATACCAGCAGTTACGAGATCGGTGACGCCTACGGTCACATTGCCCTTGGTGTGGATGACATCTATGCCACCTGTGAGCGGATTAACGGCCAGGGCGGCAAGGTGGTACGAGAACCGGGTCCGATGAAGCACGGCTCCACCGTGATTGCTTTCGTGCAAGACCCTGATGGCTACAAGGTGGAACTGATCCAGATGAGCTCCCGGGCCGATGCGGCTGCCTGATTCCAGCTTCAGCCTCACCACTGATCCAGAGCGGTTTAGTGAACTGGCCTGGGAGCTGCTGCTCGGCGCACAGGATGAAGCCAAGCGCTGGCGCCACGGTGATCTTGATGTCGAGCACCTGGTGCTGGCGCTGATTCAGGAAGCACGCCTAAGGCCTCTGCTGGAGGAGTTGCGGCTCAGTGGGGATGATCTCCGAGATGACCTCGAGGATTTCTGCGCCCGCCAGCCAACTCGCTCGAGCACAACGCTCTATGTCGGTGAAGACCTGGAACTGCTGCTTGACCAGGCCGAACAGGAGCGTCTTCGTGCTGCGGTCGGAAGCATTGAGCCCGCCCATTTGCTGCTGGCTCTGGCCCAAGACGAAAGGCTTGGGGCCGCGTTGCTCCGCCGTCAGGGTCTAGATACCCGGCAGCTTGAAAGTCTGTTGCAACCCCGTCCTGCGGCGGTGCCCCCGGTTCAGGCGCTGCAGAGTGATGCCGCCCCTCGGGTTCGGCAGAGCACCAGCACCCCATCTGCTCCAGCCGCAACGTCCCTCAACGTTGGGCCTGCCGCTGCTTCGGAGGCTGCTGAGCCCGGTGCTTTGGCTCAGTACGGCCGTGATCTCACAGGCTTGGCCCGCGATGGAGAGCTCGACCCGGTGATCGGCCGTGACGCTGATATTCGTCGGCTGATCCAAGTGCTTTCCCGCCGCAGCAAGAACAACCCAGTCCTGATTGGTGAGGCGGGTGTGGGCAAGACCGCGGTGGCCGAGTTATTGGCGCAGCGGATGGTGGCTGGTGAGGTGCCCGATTCTCTTAAGGGGCGCCGGCTCATTTCCCTTGATCTCGGTGCGCTGATCGCCGGAGCTAAGTACCGAGGTCAGTTCGAGGAGCGCCTGCGACGAGTGCTTGAGGAGATCGCCTCCTGTGATGAAGGCGATGAGGGGGTCGTGCTGTTCATCGATGAGATTCACACCCTGGTTAACGGTGATCGTGCCGGTGCTGATGCGGGGAGCGTGCTCAAGCCAGCCCTGGCCCGTGGGGAGTTGCGATGCATCGGGGCCACCACGGTTGAGGAGTACAGGCGCACGCTCGAGAAGGATCCGGTGCTGAACCGTCGCTTCCAGCAGCTGCTGATCAAGGAACCACCTCTGGATGTTTCTTTGGAGATTTTGCGCGGAGTGAGCGAGCGCTATGAGCTTCACCATGGCGTCAGCATTGGTGATGACGCCCTTGAAGCGGCGGTGCGTTTGGCTGATCGCTACATCAGTGATCGCTGCCTTCCGGACAAGGCCATTGATCTGATTGACGAGGCGGCCGCTGAGTTGAAGATGGAGGCCACGTCCAAGCCGGCGGTGGTTGAGGTCGCTGAAGCTGAACTGCGACGCATCGAACGCAGCCTGCTTGCGGCTGAGCAGGCGCCCATGGAAGAACGGGTGCAGCATCAGCAGCGTCGCAGTGAGGCACTGGACCTCCTGGAGAATCTTCAGGACCGTTGGCAGCAGGAGCGGCAGCAGCTGCAGGACTTGAGAGAGCTGCAGCAGCGCGAGGAGGAGTTGCGCCATGCCATCGCTGAGGCAGAACGGCTGACTGAATGGGAGGAGATGGCACGCCTGCAGGTGGAGCTTGAACATGATGTTCAACGCCGACGGCAGGAACTCGAGCAGGAGCTGCAGCAGCCCGGGCGTCTACTGCGGGATCTGGTCAGTGCTCAGGACATTGCTGATGTGGTCGCCAGAACCACCGGTATTCCAGTGCAGCGATTGCTTGCGGGAGAACGGCAGAAGCTCTTGGAGCTTGAGAAACGCTTAGGGGAGAAGGTGTTGGGTCAGCCTGATGCGGTCACGGCTGTGGCGGCCGCGATTCGACGCGCCCGTGCAGGAATGAAGGATGCGCGACGGCCAGTGGGCTCTTTCTTGTTCCTTGGTCCCACCGGTGTTGGCAAGACCGAACTGGCTCGCACTCTCGCCGCCAATCTCTTTGATGAGGAAGAGGCTCTGGTGCGGCTCGATATGAGCGAGTTCATGGAGCGAAATGCTGTGGCTCGCTTGATTGGGGCCCCGCCTGGGTATGTGGGTTACGAGGAAGGCGGTCAGCTCACAGAAGCGGTGCGGCTCCGGCCTTACGCAGTGGTCCTGCTCGATGAGGTGGAGAAGGCGCACCCGGAAGTATTCAACCTGTTGTTGCAGGTGCTTGATGACGGCCGCCTCAGTGATTCCCAGGGGCGCAGCGTTGATTTCCGCCACACTGTGGTGGTGATGACCAGCAACTTGGCCAGTCGAGCAATCCTGAGCCACGCCCGAGATGGTGACGTTGCAGCCCTTGAGGCCGAGGTCGACAGGGCGCTGGGGGCTCAGTTCCGTCCAGAGTTCCTTAACCGCATTGATGAGGTGATCCGCTTCAGGCCGCTGCAGCCTGAGGACTTGGCACCGATCGTGCGGTTGCAGCTGGCCGATCTTGATCTGCTCTTACAGGAGCAGGGCCTTCAGCTGCAGGTGGACGATGCGGTAGTGGAGTGGCTGGCCCGCGAGAGCTTTGATCCGGAGTATGGCGCGCGCCCTCTGCGTCGGCTGCTGCGCCGGCGGCTGGAGAATCCACTAGCCACCGAACTACTGGAGGATCGCTTCAGCGATGCCAGTGGAGTGGCCGTTCAGCTTGATGAGGGCAACCTCAGATTTGTCCCAGTTCTGTAGGCTGTTTGTTTGCGGATCATCCCCCGCGACGGAGGAGTGTGGTTTTCAGCCAGCCGAACAAATCCGGACAGCCCAGCGCGCCTGAAGGGACCGTGGTGGATGCTGAGGTCAAGCCCGGGGCTGTGGCGGATTCCGCCAGTGCTCAGTCCAAAGGGTCACCTGAGCCGCGGGGACCAATCGAATCCACCCTGGCTGAGTTGCGCAGGGTGGTGTGGCCCAGTCGTCAGCAGCTCATCAGCGAATCCTTCGCGGTTCTACTCATGGTGACCCTGTCGGCTGCAGCGATTGCCTCACTCGATCGTTTCTTTCGCTGGCTTTCCCAACTCGTCTTCCGTTGACCCCCGCCTTGTC
>CAJWXK010000070.1 GCA_913048995.1 uncultured Synechococcus sp.
TGGAGGGGACAGAAGCTGGCGGCGATCGTACGGGTCCGGCTCAGGGGCGAATCACTGTGGCCGATTCCAGGGCATCTCCCAGCAGGTGTTCGAGGGCCTGAAGCTGCAGAGGGGAACCCATCACGATTAATCGTTGACCGGCCTGCAGCACGGTTTCGCCGTTGGGGTTGGCAATCAATCCGTTGCCCCCCTGAATGGCCAGCACCAATGCACCTTTTGTGCGGCGGCCGATGTCCAGATCCACCAGGCTGCTGCCGTGGATTGGTGCAGCAGCGGTAGGACTGTGCTGCAGTTGGAACTCCTCGACTTCGCAGTTTGATCCGGCGAGCAGGTCGAGGAAATTGAGGGCGAGCGGCCTTAGCGCGGTGGCGGCCATGATCCGACCGCCGGCGATGTACGGGGACACAACGGTGTCGGCACCGGCCTGGCGCAGCTTGCGTTCGGCTTCATTGCTGTCAGCCCTGGCAATCAGGCGGCAATGGGGCGACAGGCTGCGGGCACTCAATACGACATAAAGGTTGGCCGCATTGTTGGGCAGTGCTGCTACCAGAGCGCGGCAGCGCAGGATGCCGGCCTCCTCGAGGGTTTCATCGAGGGTGGCATCAGCGGTGAGGACCTCGAGCTGGCGCTGGCGAGCAGCATCAGCACCTTCTGGATCATTCTCAATGACGAGAAGTGGCACGCCTTCGCTGCTGAGCTGCTGGGCGATCTCGCGGCCGATGCGGCCATAGCCACAGACGATCACGTGGTTTCGCATCTGCTGGAGGTCGCTCAACCGTCGACGCCGGCGCCTGCGCAGAAAGTAGCCGGTTTCTTGAAGCCCCAGCAGCCATTGCAGCGTCTGCTGCACCACCACAAGGCCACCGAAAAGGATGGCAGCGGTGACCCAGCGACCAGCCATGGAGTTGGGGACCTGATCGCCGTAACCGACTGTGGTGAGAGTGATGAGCACCCCCCAGAAGCAGTCGCCCCAGTCCCAGCCTTCGCTGAGGCGGTAGCCGATGGCTCCGCCGGTAAAGACGCTGAGCAAGGGAAATAGGGGCGTACTGCGCAGCGGGCGCAGCTGATCACGCAGGCGGCGCAGGGGCCGGCCCATTCAGCTCAGCCCCAGGGCTTGCAGGACGCGTTGAAGTGGCAGCTGCTTGATCCCTTTGCCTTCGCTCAGGGCGTCCAGCTCAATCACTGAGATGCCGCTGTAGTGGCCAAGGGCACTGGCGACGGCAGAGCTGCTCACGACGCCATCGGCGCTGGCGACTTGGGCGGCCTGCTGCAGTGGGTTGCCAGCACGCAGCCATTCGGTGCGGCTATCACTCAGCTTTTGCTGCACTGTTTGCTGCAGCTTTTGCCATTGATCGGATGGCCAGTCGTTGCTCTCATCGCCTGAGGGGGCCAGCAGTAACAAGGGACCACTTCCTGCAGGTTGTTGAGCTTTGGCTCGCTCGAGTGCCGCTACGGGCAGGCTGAGTCGGAACTTCTTCGCATCACTCTCCAGTCCCAAAGGCATCAAGAAAGCGTTGTCGCTTGTGCCGGCGGCGATGGGATCGGTGCAGGAGAAGCCGCCACGGGCGACTCGCCGCGGGATCCGGCTGAAGCTGATCAGCAGATTGATGGCCCAACCACTGGCGAAGTTGAGGCACACCTCAAAGTCGGGCTCCCTCACACTGCCCAGCAGGTTGGCCCAGTCCGCCAGGTTGACGCTGTCGTCAAAGGCAAAGGGGAGCACTTTCTCCACCGCTGGAATCAACTTCCACAGCGCTGCCTCAGAAGCCGGACAAGCCACCTGGAGCTGGGCCCCAAGTGCGCTTGCCATCTGCCCGGCGATGGGCAAACGCTGCAGTTGCGCCAGACGCCCGCCTGGGCTCAGCAACAGAACGCGCATCGGACCGGCACCCGGGGTGGTCGAATTGTATGGATTGTGATCCCGTTGGCTTGCATCTGCTGATCGTTGCCGCCGGTAGTGGCCGGCGCATGGGCTCTGAGCGCAACAAGCTGCTGTTGCCGCTTGAGGGGCGGCCGCTGCTGGCGTGGACGTTGGAAGCGGCCCTCGCCAGTCGCAGCATTGAGTGGATTGGTTTGGTGGGTCAGGAGCGTGACCGCCAGGACATTGAAGCGATCGTGGCGTCTTTGAAGGCCCCTAAGCCCGTGCAGTGGGTCCAAGGGGGCGATAGCCGCCAGGCTTCCGTGGCCAACGGACTCACGGCCCTGCCTGTGCGAGCTGAGCATGTGCTGATCCATGACGGTGCACGCTGTTTGGCCGAACCTGAGCTGTTTGATCGCTGTAGTCGGTCTTTGCTCAGCACGGGGGAAGCCCTGATCGCGGCCACCCCGGTGGTGGACACGATCAAGCAAGTGGATGGCCAGCAATGCATCGTGCACACGCCGCCGCGTGCTGCGCTCTGGGCGGCTCAGACCCCCCAGGGCTTTCCCGTCGAGCAGTTGCGCCAGGCCCATCGGCGTGCCCTGGACGAGGGATGGGAAGTGACCGATGACGCCGCCCTCTTCGAACGGCTCGGTTGGCCGGTGCGGGTGCTTGAGGCTTCTGGGGCCAACCTCAAGATCACCACGCCGCTTGATCTTGAGCTGGCCGCAGCTCTGCTCAGGCGGCGCTGAGCCGGCCGCTGGCCCCGTCCAGTTCCACCTGCAGCCCTAAAGGCAGTGCGGCGTTCTGCTCGCCATGGCCAAAGGGAAGATTTGCGACCACCGGGATGCCCAGATCGCTTGTGCGTTCACGCAAGACTTGTTCGAGTGAAAAGCCAGGCCGCTCTTCATCAGCGGCCTGCTCGCAGCCCTCGAAGCTGCCCAGGCCGATACCAGCGAGTTGGTGCAGCGCTCCGCAGAGGCGCCAGTGGGTCAGCAGCCGATCAATCCGGTACGGGGCCTCACCGACGTCTTCGATCAGCAAAATGGCCCCCTCGAGCGGTGGACAGTGCTGGCTGCCCAGCAGATGGGTGGCCACCGTCAGGTTGCCGGCCAGCAAGGTTCCACAGGCTTGGCCGCCTCCCCATCCGCTCCCCTGCAAAGGCTCGGGTGCGTTCCCCTGGAGTAAGCCGCGCAGTCGCTGCTGGCTCCAGGCCGGCTCCAAGGCCAGGGTCGTGACCAGGGGGCCATGGATCGCCCCGTTGATGCCAGCGGCCTGCTGGGCCCACAACAGGCTTGTGACATCGGAAAAGCCCAGTAAGTAGCCCCCTGGTGGCTGCCAGCCCTGCTCCAGCAACCGGGCCGCCCCCCAGCCGCCACGGGCGCAGGCCCAGAGCTCCGCACTGCCGTTGAAATCATCGAGGCGCTCTTGATCGCTGCCGGCGAAGTAGCCCCAGTGGCGTGCTGGATCCGGGACGCTCTCGATCTGCAGGCCCCAGCTGCTCAGCAGTTCCACCCCGGCCTGCAGTCGTTCACGACCCCCCAAGGCTGAACTGGGGGCCACCACCTTGGTGTGCAGGGGTTTCATGCCGCGGCGCGGCCCAGGACCATGGCCAGCCAAAGCAGGGCTCCCAGCAGCACCTGGCGCTGGAAGTGGCGGCCGATGCGCGGTTTCCCTTGTTGCTCTTGAGCGGCCAGAAGCTTCACTTCTCTCCAGCCAGCTCCCAGCACCACCAGGGCTGGAAGCAGATAAGCCAGACCCATCCCGGCGGCCAGAGCAGCCGAGCTCAGCAGCAGCCAGGCCACGAGGTAGCAGCCGGCTACCACCGGAACGGCTAAGGCCCCCAGGCTCAAGGCGCTACTGCGCACACCAATCCGTGCATCGTCTTCGCGATCGGCCATGGCATAGACCGTGTCAAAACCGAAGGTCCAGCACAGCGTTGCGGCCCAACAACCCCAAAGCGGCCAGCCACCAGCCAGATTGCCGTTGCTGGCCGCCCAGGGAATCAGCACCGCAAATCCCCAGCAGAGCGCCAGTAGGACCTGAGGGAACGCAAACCAGCGCTTGGCTGAGGGGTAAATCAAGATTGGTGGCAGGGCGAGCACTGCTAACTGCAATGAGAGTTCTCGCCCCTGCTCAGGCAACTCCAGCACCACCAGCAGGGCGGTCAGCAACGTCAGGATCAGCAGGGTCCAGGCAAAGCCAAAGCTCAAGGCCCCTCGAGCTAGCGGCCGGCTGCTGGTGCGGGTCACCTTTGCGTCGATGCGGTGATCCCAGAGGTCGTTTGCGATGCAGCCCGCACCGCTGACGGCCATACCGCCGATCACCATCAGGACCAGTAGGCCACCGGATGGGTTGTCGGAGGCGAGCCAGAGGCTCCAGCCGGCTGGTAGCAGCAGGATCAACCGGCCGGTCGGCTTGTGCCAGCGCAGCAATTCAAGCCAAGCAGGCCAGCGATACGTGGGACTGGAGGTGATCGCCACTACATCCCAGAGATTCGATGCGAGAGTGTGCCACGGCAATACCACAAGCGGCTGTGACCGCAGAGCGCATGGCAATGGTGGAGCCTGAGTTGGAGGAGCTGGCGCCGTTGCCCGCGGTGGGACAAGGACTGCGCCGGGTCGCCGCGATTGACCTGGGCACGAACTCCACGCATCTCTTGATTGCGGCGGTGGATCCACAGCTGCGCAGCTTCTCGGTGTTGCTGGCTGAGAAATCCACAACCCGACTGGGGGAACGTGACCCTGATAGCGGCGATCTGACTGATGAGGCCATGCAACGCGCACGTTTGGCGTTGCGCCATTGCAGGGATCTGGCTCGCAGCCACAACGTTGAAGACATCATCTGTGTGGCCACCAGCGCCATGCGGGAGGCGCCCAATGGCATGGCCTTCCTCGCGGAGGTGGAGAAGGACCTTGGCCTCAGCGCTGAGGTGATTAGTGGTGCAGAAGAAGCCCGCTTGATCTATCTCGGTGTGCTCTCCGGCATGGAGTTTGGCGAGCAGCCCCACCAGATTCTCGATATCGGTGGTGGCTCCACGGAGCTGATCTTGGCGGATGCCCGTGATGCCCGCGCCCTAACCAGCTCAAGGGTTGGCGCGGTGCGGTTGCAGCGCGATTTTGTGCGCCGCGATCCGCTGGATCCGCAGCGCGTCGAGTTTCTCAAGACCTTCATCCAGGGTTCCATGGAGCCTTCTGTGGAGAAGGTGCGCCGGCGGCTGCAGGACGGCGAGCAGCCCATCTTGGTGGCCACCAGTGGCACGGCCATGGCGGCAGCCAACCTTCTCTGTGCGGAGAACCCCCGCTCCGGCGGCCGCCTGCATGGCATGCAGTTCAGCAAAGCTGAGCTCGATGCGCTGGTGAAGAAGGTGCTGCCCCTGGGCCCGGAGCAGCGCCGTCAGCTGTCGGGGATCAACGATCGCCGCGCCGAAATCATCGTGCCGGGCCTGCTGGTGCTGCAGACCGCGATGGAGCTGTTGCAGGTCGATGCCTTTGTGATCAGCGAGCGGGCCCTACGCGAGGGGCTGATCATCGACTGGATGCTGCGCCAGGGCCTGATCGTTGATCGCTTCTCGTATCAGAGCGAGATTCGGCGACGCACCGTGCTGCATCAGGCCCATAAGTTTGGTGTGCCGATTGTGCGGGCTGAACGCGTCGCTGGTTATGCCACCAGCCTGTTTGATCAGACCAGCGGTACTTTCCACAGAGAAGATAAGACCGCTCGACAATTGCTTTGGGCTGCAGCTTTGTTGCATAGCTGTGGGTTGCACATCAACACCAGCGGCTATCACAAGCACTCCTGGTATTTGATCAATAACGGGGAGCTGCTGGGTTACAACCATGATGAGCAGTTAGTGATCGCTTCGCTGGCGCGTTATCACCGCCGCAGTCTGCCCAAGAAGCGCCATGAGAGTTGGCTCTTGCTGGACCGAGATCAGCGGCGAGTCGTCGAACGCTTGTCGTTATTGCTGCGCCTGGCGGTGGCGATGGACCGACGACCTCAAGGGGGTGTGGAGTCCGTGCGGGCCCGTTGCAGCAAAGGTGAACTGAAGCTGCAACTCAAGCCCATCGACCCCAGTGATGATCTGAGCTTGGAACTCTGGAGCTTGCAGACTTGCTCTCAGGCCATCCTGCAAGCAGCTGGAATGATGCTGAATTGCAGTGTTCTTACTGAGCCTGAGGATTTGCCCCTGGTGGCTTAAAGGTGACCCATTGAATGATCTCGATGGTGCCCAGCAGCTTGGGTGGCTGATCGCCGAGTCCAACGAGCACTAAGTCCGGGCGGCCAGCACGCACCTGCAGCCCATCACCCAGAGGGAAGTCCTGGGAGCCCTGAAAGAGACCCTGAAAAAGAACTTTTTGATCGTTGAGCTGCTTGACCGTCAGCCAGACTTTTTCGTCGTTGCTGATGGCCACCGAGAGCGCCTTGGGCACCGGGGCTGGTGCAACTGCCACAGGCTCAGGTTCGGATACCGCTGACTCTGCACTCGAATGGCCACCGGGCAGTGAAAAGGACGGCAGCTTCGGCAGATTGGTTAGTGCTGGCAGCTTGAGAGAGCCCTGGCTGGCCAGGCGATGCAGTCCGGCGCCGCCAATGGCAAGCACCGCCAGCACCAGCACGCCGGGAAGCAGCCAGTTGGCCCCGCCTTTGTCGCTGTTGTTCTTCTTCTCGGTGCTCTTGCTGCTGACCCAGTCGCGACGCCCCTCGTCCCTTGAGGGGGCAGGGGTACTGCGTTGCACTGAGGCCTGCATGACGGCCTGGGCTGCAGGGCTGGTTCCCGCTGCCCGTTGCTTGAGGCTGAGGCGAAAGGCCGCAAGCAACGGTTCGACTTCGACGTCAAGAGCATCGGCGAGTCGGCGCACCTGGGCGATGGTGAAGACGTCTTCAGGCCAGCGCTCCTGGTGGTTGCATTCGAGCGCCTCAATCTGATCAGCGCGCATGCGCAGGCGCTCGGCTAGTTGTGCTCGGCTTAGGCCCTGCCGTTCGCGAGCCTGCATGAGCGCTGCGCCTGGGTTGCGCGAATCTGCGGCAGAGGGAACGGGCTGGGACTCGCTCATCGGGGCCGAAAGACTACGGGCAGATTGTGACCGACTTTTCGACTGTTGGCTTGAAATAAAGGGCCATGTTTCTATCAACGCCCCTGCTGAATGGCTTGATTCATGCTGCGGTATGCGCCGCTTTGTAATTACTTGATTCGAAAATGTGCGGGCTTAATCCACACAAATAATGGGCGATACTGGATTCGAACCAGTGACCCCTTCCGTGTGAAGGAATTTGGGGCAGTGAGTCCTGCGCTACTTTCAGGGCGATAATTCAGTGTTTGCAAGGGTTTTTCGGCTTCTATGGGTTGATCCGTCACCCCTGGGGATGACGAGATGGGCCAGAAATGCGCTAATTTCTGCGCTAACTTCAGGGGTGGACCTCGCCAGGGCTGGCCAGGGCTTAAACCCCCTCCGCGCCAGTGGTTTTGCCGCTTGGCGATTTAGCGCAGAATCTGACCGTGACCCCTTCCTTAAACACATGGGAACAGCGGATCCGTTGGGACATCAAAAATGAGTACGGCCCTGGCTGGAGCGTCTCATCGCAGTCGGGCAAAACAAAGCTGACGCGCCGTTACGCCGATGGCTCTCGCTCCAGCGTGATGCTGGACATCCCCTTCACCAGCGGCAACAAGCGAGAGCTGCTCATCGCTGTCGGCACCCACGTTGAACGGATGCGCGATCAGGCGATCAGTCTCAGGGAATCCCATAGCCGAACCAAGCTCAGCGTCTCCAACCCCGAGGGGCGGTTCGACTGGAACCATGCCAAAGACACCTATTTCGACAGTCGCAAGGACTTGGGCCCCGGCACGCAACGCAACACCATCGCCCGGATTGAGAAGCTCTTGAGTTGCCTGGAGTCCAAGCCACGGCCCAAAGATGGTGCGGAGCTGATGGCTCGATTCGTCAGGCTGCATCTCGATGCAGCAGATCTCAGACCTGGCAGCACTGGTCGCGTCAAGTCGATGCAGGAGGTCGCCAAATTCCTAAGGTTCTGCGTCATCCAGCTGGGCCTACCGCAGCAATGGCTGCCGCTGCAGGGTGAACGGCTCCAGCGCCTGGTCGGAGCGGCTGATGGCAGGGATGCTCGCCTGACGCCCCCGATCAGAAACGACGACTTTTCGGCTTTTTTAGACCAGCTCAAGCATGACGCTCGAGATGATCTGCACCTCGCCGTCGGCCTCGTAGGGCTGTTTGGCCTACGCCCGGCTGAGCTGGCGGTGCTGGCGCTAGAAGACGGCGATCTCCATTGCGGACAGGTCAAGCGCAACGCGGTCGACATCAGGCGATCGGCTCAAGAACAGGCCCGCCAAAAGCGTCGAATGGTGCTGCCATTGGACTTGCCCGGCAAAAAGGGGCTGGGCCTCGAACTGGTGCGTCAATGGTCAACAGGGGACGTCAAGTTGCCATTGGCCATCACCACAGCAATCAAAACGTCAGAGCGCATTGGCGCTTACAAACCAGTCGGGGATGCTTTCCGCCAACTGCTGGACCGCTATCGCCCCTGGAGGATCTTGGTCCGGGCAAATGAGGGGATCACACCGTATTCATTGAGGCACTCATGGGCGTGGCGTGCGCACAAGGGTTATGTCCGCAGCCTGAGTGTTCGTGATGCCGCTGCATTGATGGGTCACTCGCCAGAAACGCATCACAAGTTCTATGGCACCTGGGTGACCAAAGAAGACCTCAAAGACGCCACGGCACGGTTGAATGAGCCGCGCCAAACCAAGTCACAGCAAGCATGATTGGCCGGGATTATGTTTATTGCTCTAGGCATTAATGTGGCTTATGCGCTGGCGCTAGGTTGGGTCCGCGCCTGCGGATGACCCTCAATCAAGCGGGCAAAAAAGAACCTATGGAATGCAAGTTTCAGTTGCAATTACTGGATATTTGCATCAGCAAGAGCTGGGCTAATCCGCATCTGTGCGCCATCAATCATGGCCTGATGTCAGGGTCTGGTAGGGCTAAAAAACCAATGATGGCACTATCTCTAGAGGCAAGATCTTGCTGCCTAGAAGGGGCGCGATGCTTCAAGATTGTTTACTATTTCGCTGTTGAATTGATGCCGGCCCTGTAGAGAATCAGGCCTAAGATTGGCGTCATCTCTTGCTCTGCGGGCTTACAACATGGCTGGCTCGTATGCCTTGCCCGCTCTGCAGGAAGACCAACAGTTGTTTGGCACTGACGGCAGTGCCAGCCTGGCGGAAATTCTTGGTGGCAACAGCGATCTCACCGGCGCTGCGCTGACGGGCAACAGCAGCACGCCAGAGCAGGGACAGTGGCAATACAGCGTTAGCGATGGGGTCAAATGGGCCTCGCTGCCCACCGATGTCTCCAACGAAACCGGTCTGTTGCTGGCTGCAGACACATTGCTGCGCTTTCAGCCTGGGGCTGATTTCAATGGCAGCCCGGGTGCCCTGGAGCTCAGGCCCTTAATCAAGCTGGATCTGGATTGGGTTCAAACCGAAGCCTCGTTTGGAAACCAGGCAGGCTTCGTCATCACCTGGACCTCTTACCACCAGGATGGCAACAGCAACGGTATCTACGCCCAGCGTTATAACCCTGATGGAAGTACCAATGGGGGTGAATTTAAAGTCAATACTTATAGTTTATACAGTCAAACTTTACCAGTAGTTAGCTCAATAGCTGATGGTGGGTTTCTCATCTCCTGGATGTCGAATAACCAGGACGGTGACTGGTATGGCATCTACGCCCAGCGCTACAACGCCGACGGCACTCCTAACGGCAATGAGTTTCAAGTCAATACTTACACTCTTAACAACCAAAGTCACCCCAGCGTTAGCTCACTTGCTGATGGCGGTTTTCTGATTTCCTGGCACTCTAGTGGCCAAGACAGCAATGGAAACGGCATCTACGCCCAGCGCTACAACGCCGACGGCACTCCTAACGGCAATGAGTTTC
>CAJWXK010000071.1 GCA_913048995.1 uncultured Synechococcus sp.
TCGCAACAGCAAGAGGTCCCAGCGGCGGCGGCAGGGCTAACAGACGACTGGGCTCGCCAGGGTTCACCCCTCCAACAGCCGATAGACCAGTCCAGGCACCCCCCGGCACCCATTCCCCAAGCGGGACAAGTCGGTGCTTATCAATCCAGCGTCTGGGTCTAGAGGTCTCGGCCGCAAACCACAGCACGCTGCTGCGCTCCTCAAGGCCAGCTCGTCGAAAGCCACCGCTGAGCAGCTCTACCCCTGCAGGAGGTTCAAGGCGCTGATCCAACGGCAACGCCCCTTCCGGCAGCACTACCGCGTCGGCAGCCTGCGCAGCACCAATCCCCAGGCCCTGCTGCAGCAGCCGTTGCTGCCGCTGCTGCTGCGCAAGTTCGAACTTTTCACGGGTAGGCAAGGCCGGCTGAACCGTCACCAGCTGCAGGGGTTGCGGCACTGCAGCGGCAGGCAAGGTTTGGCTGAGCAACAGCGCTCCAAGCCCATGACTGAGCAACAGCAGCAGCAAAAGCACCCACCAGCGGCGGCGCCACAGCAACCAAGCCATCAAAAGCTGCAGCGCAGTGAGCAGCGATGGCCCACCTAGCTGGGTCAGAGCGGCTAGTAGACGGTCACCCGGCAGCACAACTGCACTAAGACCGATCCAGAACATCGGTCCCTTGGCCAGCAGAAGCTCTGTCAGACCCCACAGCAACGACGCCAGCACGGCAGTGGACAACCGGCGCGGATCAAGCCGCTGCACCAGAGCGCACCACAGGGCGACAAGGGCAGCGCCTGCGGCAGCACAGATCCCCAACAGGAGGACAGCCAGCGGCAAGCTCAAGGGCAGGGGCACCCCCAGCCAGTCCATGGGGTGCAGCGCAAGGAGCCAGCGATGGCTGACCAGCACGGCGGCCGCCCCCCAAAGCGCGCCGGCACTGGGCCCCCAGCCCCAGAGGGGCGCCAGAACCAGCCAAAGCAGCCAGGGCCAACCCAACGGTGGCAGAGCAAGTCCTGCCAAAGCGCCAGCGAGAAGTGGGAGCCAAAAACGTCGACCCCGAATTGTTAGCCAATCCTTAAGCGAATGACCTCCACCCCTTAGCCCCTGGTGCTGGTGATCCTTCATACATTCGCCATGTTGTCCGATCCACTCGGCCATGGTTGCCAGCCCACAGCGCGACTCGAGTCCCAACCAACTTGAATTGCGTGATCTTCTTGAGAGCAGCTTCCAGAACAGCAATCTGGTCACCATGGCTGCTGGCAGCCCGGTCCCCCTACTGAAGGATCACGTCTGGTTGGTGGTGCGTGGCATGACCAAGCTTGTCACCTCTTATATGAGCGGTGATGAAGCCCTGCTTGGTCTCGTAGGTCCCAACGAACCCTTTGGCGAACCTCTCAGCCAGGTGCAGCCCTATCAGGCTGTGACACTGACTGACAGCGATTTGCTCTGCCTCCGGTGGGATGAACTCAGCAGCAAACCAGACCTCACTGGCGCCATGCTGCTTGCCATGGTCCGGCGCTACCGACAGTGCGAATCCCTGCTGGCCTTGATGGGTCTCCGTCGTGTGGAGGAGCGCCTGCGCGGATTTCTTGAATTAATGGCACGCGACTACGGCCAGCCCTGCGAGAACGGCATCCGCATTGGCGTGCGTCTCACCCACCAAGAACTGGCCACTGCCCTTGGCACCACCCGCGTGACAGTGACCCGCTTCATTGGACAGCTTCGCGATGAGGGCTGGCTGGTGATGGAACCCGGCCGTCATCTGGTCGTAAAGCCCATGCAAACCCGCTAGACCGCAGCAGACCCTGACCAGACCTCGATGGATTCCGCCAACCCGCTGCAACAGCTGCTGGTCCGCGGCCTAGGCACCACCAATCTGGTGGCCGATCGACTCAAGCTGGTGATCCAGGGCTGGGTCAGCAGCGGCCGTATTGATGCCAGCCAGGCCGCCACCTTGATTGATGAGGTCAGCGGCGCCCTACGGGGGGATAACCCCGAGGCGGAGAAACAAGCGGAACGGCAACTGGATCGCAACCTCAGCCAGCTGCTGCAGGACATGGGTCTGGCCCGCCAGCGGGAAGTGGATGAGCTACGCGGTCGAATCGACCGCCTCGAGCAGCAGCTACGTCAGCAGCGCCAAGATGGTGAGCTGCGCTGAGAGAATGCGCGCAATTCCGCTGCAAACGAGATGCGCGAGATCCTGATCAGCGCCGGCGTCTGCCTGGGCTGTCTGATGCTGGCCCTGGTGAGCCAGATCGTCGCCCCCACCCCTGCAGAGGCCAGCGGCACCATCACCCCGCCGCCACCGGAGGTGCGCACCGGCGCTGCGCTCAACCCCGCTGCACCTGCCACGGAGCTAGACCCCAACGATCCAAATCCCCGCCTCTTCGCGATGGCGCCCGATCAGGATGACTTGATTGCCCAGGGGTCCGCGGCAGATCTACTCGGCGGTGAGATTGTCGCCTCGAAAGAGCGCATTACTCCTTCCGGTCTCAAGATCACCGACCTCAGCATCGGCAGCGGCACCGAAGCCCAAACAGGCGACACCGTTTCCGTGAACTATCGCGGCACCCTCATGAATGGCCGTGAATTCGACAGCAGCTATCGCCGCAACCAGGTCTTCACGTTCCCACTCGGTGGCGGCAGGGTGATCCGAGGTTGGGATGAAGGGGTGGTCGGCATGAAAGAAGGGGGCAAGCGCAAGCTCGTGATCCCCCCCGATCTGGCCTATGGCTCGAGGGGCGCCGGTGGAGTGATCGGTCCCAATGAAACTCTTGTTTTTGAAGTCGAGCTGGTCAAGGTCGGGGGTCGTTAACCCACGCTTCCCCCGTGGGAAAGCGGCCCACGGTTAGGCTGAGGCCAGGCTTTACACAACCAAAAGATGCTGCGTTCAGTTGTTCAGCGGATCCTTCATCAGCTCCCGGCAACGCAAGCTGCTGCTCACTGCGACGGCCCCTGCGGCGTCTACGACCCCGCCTCCGCCCGTGTAGCTGCCGAGGCGGTGCTTTCGATGACCAAAAAGCTTCTGGCCCTCGCTCCGCCTGAAGGCAATGACGCAGCAGCCTGGGCCACTTACAACAACACCTTTTCCCGCTACGTCGCAGTCAAGGAGGAGCAAGCTCAAGAAACCAAGGAAGAGCTACTCATCCTTTGGACTGACTACTTCAAGCCTGAGCACCTCACCACCTTCCCCGAGCTGCACGACACTTTCTGGAAGGCTGCCAAGCTCTGCAGCGCTTGCAAGGTGAACATCGACCAAGCCAAAGCAGAAGAGCTGATGCAGGCCGTGCAAAAGATCCACACCATGTTCTGGTCCTCCAAAGGCCGCAGCGACGCCTGGGTCACTGCCAGCTGATCACCTCCCACTGCCGCCAGCGGGCCTCAGCTCACTGGCTCTAGTACTTCTGGGTCGCCGTCTTCACGCTCGTGTTGACGGCGATTCCATGTATCCAGATCTGTGCAACGGCGATCTGGTGATTGCCCGTCCTTGCCCTGGACCAGAGCTGCAGCCAGGTGACATCGTCCTGGCACGCCACCCATCCAATCACCAGCTCTTAATTAAGCGTCTATCGCACCGCTGCGGAACAGGCTGGTGGCTGCTGGGCGAGAACTTAGCCGCCAGCACAGACAGCCGTCATTTCGGAGCCGTGCCCGACGAACTCGTCCTCGCCGTGGTGACCGCAGTAGCGCCGGCTGAGCGCTCCAGGCTCAGGCGAGGCTGATGTTTCGCAACCAATAGAGCCCCGTGGCGATCGAGAGTCCACCAGCCAGGCCTATCAGGGCAGGCAGCCAGCGTCGACCTAGCCGCACGCTGGCGGCAGCCATCAGCAAAACCACCGCTGTCATAGCGCCGAGCGAGCCAATCAGATATGCCACCAAATAACTGAACGCCCCCAACGGAGGAAGTGCCAGGGCAGGAATCACAGCCAACAGATGACCGGCTCCAGCGAGGCCATGAAGCAATCCCAGCCCAGAGGCGGTATGGGAGTGCCAACGGTGCTGTCGCCCGCCGCGCAAATGCAGATGCAGGTGTTCGTGGGTTTCACCGCCTTGATGGGCATGGCGATGGGTATGAATATCGAGTCCCAGAGCGGTTCGGATGGCCATAACTCCAACCACTAGGAGGGAAGCACCGACCAAAAGTTCGGCCCAGGTGGAGAGCTTCTCAATGTGATTGATGTCCTTGATGAGGATCGCCAACAGCGCCAGCACCACCACACCTGCTGAATGCCCCAGTCCCCAGGTCAGGCCTCTTCGCAACGCCAGCCCTGGCTGGTGCACAGAGGATGGCGCCATTGCCACCAAGTGATCAGCCCCGCTCACAACGTGAACAGCACCGGCAGCAAAGCCAGTGAGGACGCTCAACAGCATGGCGATTCCCAACTTCTAAATTGTGCCTGATGGCTGGGGAAGAAGAGCTGATCGTCAATTGGCCCAGAGCCGCTAAACAGCCTCCGGCGCAATCCACATCGCATCGCCATAGGAATAGAAGCGATAGCCGGCTGTGATGGCATGGCGGTAAAGCGCCAGCAAACGCTCACGGCCAATCAGGGCACTCACCAGCAGAAGCAGCGAGCTCCGGGGCAAATGGAAGTTGGTGAGCAAGCCCTGCACCACAGCAAAGCGAAATCCTGGCTGAATCACCAGATTCACCTCCCCGCGAAAGGGCTGCAACTGTCCGTCATGGAGGGCAGCGACCCCCTCAAGGCTCCGCACGGAGGTCGTTCCCACAGCAATCACACGCCCGCCGCGCTGACGACAGGCCTGCACGGCCTTGACCAATGCGGGCGTGACCTCGACCCATTCACCATGAAGCTCTAACTGGCTGAGGTCTTCTATTTCGACCGGACGAAAGGTGCCCAGACCGACATGAAGGGTGACCGTTGCCCGCTCCACACCCTTGGTTTCCAACGCCTGCAGCAATTCCCGGCTCAGGTGTAGTCCTGCGGTGGGGGCTGCCACTGCCCCAGGCCTTGCAGCAAAACAGGTCTGGTAGCGATCGTTATCAGATGCCTCCTGCTGGTGGATATAAGGAGGCAGTGGCATGACGCCGTAGCGCAACAAGAGCGGTTCGATGCTGGCTGCATCAACCAGCTCGGGGGGGAATTGAATCAGCCGGCCACCGCTGGGCTCATCCACCGCAAGGACCGAAAGCAGCAAGGGGGGATGTCCTGCGGCAACCAACTCCACCTCATCACCGGGGCGGAGGCGTTTGGCCGGCCTCGCAAGGCAGAGCCAACTACCAGCTCCGCGAGGTTCAAGCACCAACAGTTCGCAGATACCACCTCCAGCGCGGCGCACCTGCAGGCGGGCTCGCAACACCCGGGTGTCGTTGACCACAAGCAAATCACCGGGCTGCAACTGCTCCACCAGATCCCAGACCCGACCATCGGTGCAGCCGCCAGGCTCCACCATGAGCATCCTGGCGGCGTGGCGGGGCTCAACCGGCCGTTGGGCAATACAGGTCTCCGGCAAGCAGTAGTCGTAGGAGCTCAGCAGCGAATCACGCTTGTTAGCCAAACAAACCAAATAGCGACCAACTGCAGTCAATCAGCAAATCAGGCTCGACATCAACACCTTGATTCTTGATCAGCAAGAAAGAAGAGACAGTCACATACGTCCTTACTAGGCCCGTCAAAATAAAACCAGCCCAGACTTGTATCTTCTCTCCACCCAACTAAAGTATTAAAGTCATCAATGGCAAAAAATGCACCCACTTATAATTGCCGCAGTAACCGGCTACAAACTGAGCCAAGTCGAAACTTTTATTTACTCAGCACTTCAAAATACATCTTACAATCTTGCATTAATTACACAAAAATCTGATCAAGATATCATAAACGCCTTGTCTGGACTGGCCCGAATTTCAATCTTCACCACCAAAGACTTGCCAGATCCAAGGCACATGGCGGGGTATCGCTTTCAGATTTCCAGCAACATCCTCCAGCAAATTCAACCCGATTTTGTTGTTTTGTCAGATTCCCGAGACGTATTTTTCCAGAGCGACCCATTTTACTTGCTCAAATCCGCTCCCACCCGAATCACACTGGCCACAGAACCAGTCAAAATCAAGGATTGTCAAACAAACAGCAAATGGATTAGATCTTTTTTTGGAGCCAGAACCCTCAGTGAAATCAATGAACAGAAAGTTCTCTGCTGTGGGACGATTGGAGGACCTACATGCTCTATTTTAAGCCTACTAGAAACTTTGAACAGCACCATAAAAACCAAGCAAGAACTCCTTAGAGGGTACCAATGGGGATTAGATCAGGCGAGCCTAAACCAACTGATTTACCAAGAAAACGAGGGCTTAATAGAGTATGACATATCAGACAATAATTCTGGCCCATGGCTGACAATTCACCATGAAAGATCAATCCCAATAAACAAGCAAGGTCAAATAACGAATAGCCAGGGAAATCCAGCAAGTATAGTTCACCAATACGATCGATTTCCATGGCTTGAAAGGCACTTAAGGTCTCAATTGCTGACGCTAAATTCCTAATTAAAGAGCATTTACCTTATAAAACTTCGCACCACACAAAACACGCGGCTGTGATCATTGGACAGCTCCCGATAGAGGCTGATAGCCCGCTGATTCAGCAGGAGTCCATCGAGCCTGTCGCGAGGAATCACCATGGGCATCACCACCGTGGTGTTGCGCTCCGGATGACGGGTCTCCAGATCAATCACGTAATCGCAGAACGGATCAATCAATGAGCTGTAAGGGCTTGGCAGCACCACCAATTCAGGCACCTGCGGGCCACCTCCAAGCAACTGCCGCCATTGCTGCTGAAGGGACTCACCATCACCAGGGTTCTCCACCACACAGACCACATCAACAGAATCAGCGATGCTGCAGGCGTATCGAACCGCTTCCACCAGCGGGTTCGCGATAGCAGGAACGTAAACAATGCAGTGGTTGCCGATGGGCTGCTGCCGCTGCGGCACAGCCAGAGGCTTGAGCTGCTGTTGCGGAGCCATGGCGCGATAAACATTGCGGTAGCGCCGCCGGATCCTCAGTAACCCTCCCACCAGAAGAGGGATGGCAATGATCACCGTCCAAGCACCCTCATCGAACTTGCTGATCACGATTACCAGCAGAACAGCAAAGGTGGCCAATGAACCGACGGCATTCATCGTCAGCCGACCGATCCAACCAGGCCCCTTTAGACGCCACCAGCGGCGCACCAAACCCAACTGCGAAAGGCTGAAGGCGGTGAACACCCCGAGGGCGTAAAGGTTTACCGCCACAGTGGTATCCCCCTGGCAGACCACGATGATCACGGCCGTGATTGCCAACAGGACGCCGATGCCGTTCTGATAAACCAGCCGGTCCCCCTGCCAGCGCATCTGGATGGGCAGGCAACGGTCATCAGCGAGCATCGCTGCCAGGCGAGGAAACCCGGAGAAGGCAGTATTGGCCGCCAGCACCAGAATCAGCAGAGTGGAGATCTGCAGAGCCCAGAGCAGCACGCTGCCCTCGCCAAAGACTCGCTGACCAATCTGGGCCGTGACGGTCAACTGCGTATCGGGCGCGATGCCATACATGAAGCCCAGGCTGCTAATCGAGAGGAACATCGCTGCCAGCAGCACGCCCATAACCAGCAAGGTCAACCGAGCATTGCGCTGTGCGGGCTCACGAAAAACCTTGACACCATTGGCGATCGCTTCGATGCCGGTCATGGCTGAACATCCCGAGCTAAAGGCGCGCAGGATCAGAAACCAGCCCAAGGGCTGCACCGCCTGAACCACTGGTGGCGCATCAGGCACAAAGCCATGATCGAAAACCAAATCCTTGAGGCCCGCCAGAGTCAGCAGCACAACCATCCCCACGAAGGCATAGGTGGGAATAGCGAACAGGCGTCCCGCCTCCTTGAGGCCCCGCAAATTGGCCCAGCCCACCAAAGCCAGCAACAGCAAGGCAAAAGGAACGGCGTGAGGCAAAAGCGACGGCACCATCGAGGTCAGTGCCTGGGTGCCAGCCATCAGGCTCACCGCCGCAGTAAGCGTGTAATCAATCAGCAAAGCGGCTGCAGCCACCAGCCCGATTCCGGCGCCAAGATTGTCCCTGGCCACCACATAAGAACCGCCACCGTTGGGATAGGCCGCGATCGCCTGGCGATAGGAGAGAACCACGATGGCAATCAACGCCATGATCGCCACGGTGATCGGGAGCGATAGCCCCAACGCACGGCTGCCGCCGAGGATCAGCACCCCGAGCATGGCCTCAGTGGCATACGCCACCGAGGAAAGCGCATCGGAGGAGAGGATCGGCAGTGCCTGAAAATTAGGCAGTCGTTCGCTTGCCTCGCTGGCACGGGCCAGAGGCCGCCCCAGCAATCGGGAGATCAGTCGCACCAAGCGTCCTCAGCCACCTCCTCAGAGTGAGGCTGCCAATCAAAAATGGCAGCCTGCTGAAAGGCTCAGAGGGCCAGACTTTCGGGCTGCGTCTCGATGATTTGGGCCAGCTCTTTGAGGAAGCCGGCTGAATCAGCGCCATAGATCACACGGTGATCGGCCGTGAGGTTCACCTGCATCTGACGTTTGACCGCGATAGAGCCATCGGCGTTGGCTACAACAACAGGTCTGGAGGCACCCACCGCCAGGATCGCGCCGGTGCCGGGCGGAAGAATGGCGTCGAAGCGATCAACGCCAAACATCCCGAGGTTGGAGAGGGTGAAGGTGCCGGTGCTGTACTCCTCAGGTTTGAGCTGCTTGCTACGAGCTCGTGCGACCAAATCAGCCCAGCCGCGGGAGAGGCTGTAGAGATCATTGCGATCAGCTTGGGCCAGCACCGGTGTCACCAGGCCGCCATCCTCCATAGCCACTGCAACAGCAACATTGATGCCAGCGGGATAAACGATGCCGGCATCGCTGTAAGCAGCATTGACGCGAGGGTGGCGAGCCAGGGCACTGGCGACGGCCTTAGCCAGCAAGGCTGTCATGGTCACACCCTTGGGCTTGACCTGCTTGTAGAACGCGTCCAGCTTGTCAGTGGTGATGGTGTAACCCACCCGGAAGGTGGGTACCGCCAGGCTGGCCACCATGTTGCGGTTCACCGCTTGCTGCAGTGTGGTGAACGGCAGCGTCTCCCCGGGAGCTACAGGCGGAGCTACCGCAGCGGGAAGCGGTTGAGGTGCCGGAGAGGCAGCGGTGCCTGCTGGCGCAGTCGCGGCTCCAGCAGGCACCGCTGCCGGAGCAGATGGCGTGCGACCAGCGGCGCGCTCAATGTCAGCAGCGATCAGACGGCCATGGGGACCGCTGCCCACCATGCCCTCCAGCTGGACGCCGAGTTGCTGGGCCAACTTCTTGGCCCGGGGACTGGCCACCACGCGGCCGCCATTGCTGCTGCCAGAGCCTGCAACCGCAGAAGAGGGAACGGGCACAGGGGCTGCGGGGACAGCAGCAGGAACCGCAGGGACCTCGACGGCAGGTGCAGGGGTAGGAGCCACTGGTGCGGGGGCTGTCTTGGCAGCCGGTCCGTTGGCTTTGAGCTCGGCCAGCTCAGCTTCTGTTTCAACGACAAGACCGATGGTTTCCCCCACGGGCGCAGTGCCACCTGCAGGAAGCAGAACCGCACCAAGGAAACCGGCCTCAAAGGACTCCACGTCCATGTCGGCCTTGTCGGATTCAACAACGAGCACGGATTCACCACGCTCGACACGGTCACCGGGCTGCTTGAGCCACTCAACGATCTTCCCCTCCGTCATCGTGGAGCTGAGGGCAG
>CAJWXK010000072.1 GCA_913048995.1 uncultured Synechococcus sp.
CGTGCGACGCCTTCTCGTGGCCGTGCTCGCCCTTGCCGCCCTTGCCGCCCTTCTGCCCGCCCGCGGCTGTCTGGCCCATCGCGCCGCGGAGCATCCCCACCATCCGGCTCTTCTTGCCCGCCTGCGTCGTCTCTCCCAGCCGCTCGCGCAGCTCGGCGAGCGCCGCCGACTCGGCGCTGTTCTCCTGGCCGAAGTCGATGACGGCGGCGCCGTCGGGGACGGCCGAGAGCGCCGCCTCGAAGTTGTACTTCGGGAAGAAGTCCGACGCCTTCCGCAGGTGCCACGCCTTGAGGCCGGTGACGAGGACCGGGTGGGGCGGATGTCGCTGATCGGCGAGGACGACGGCAAGTGCGTCCGGATGGCGCATCTGGCCACGGTGGGCAGCCACACGGTCAACGGGGTGGCGGCGCTGCATTCGGAGCTGCTGAAAGCCAGCGTGCTCAAGGACTTCTACGAGATGTGGCCGGAACGCTTCGGCAACGTCACCAACGGGGTGACGCCGCGACGGTTCCTGGCGCTGGCCAACCCGGGCCTGCGCGAGTTGCTCGACGACACCATCGGGCCCGGCTGGATCACCGATCTGGGCCGGCTGCGCGGCCTGGAGTCGTTCGTCGACGATCCGGCGTTCCGGCAGCGCTGGCGGGATGTCAAGCGCGCCAACAAGTCCCGCCTGGCCGAGTACGTGCACGCGACGACGGGCATCGAGCTGGACCCGACGTGGATGTTCGACGTGCAGGTGAAGCGGATCCACGAATACAAGCGCCAGCACCTCGGTGCCCTTGAGGTGATTCAGCGCTATCTGCGACTTCGACGTGGTGAGGACCTTCCGCCCCGCACCGTGATCTTTGGTGGCAAGGCCGCTCCCGGCTATGCCATGGCCAAGCTGATCATTCGTCTGATTGTCGGCGTCGCCGATGTGGTGAACATGGATCCCGAGATGCGTGGACGTCTGCGGGTCGTTTTCATGCCCAACTTCAATGTGGGCCTAGGCCAATTGATGTATCCCTCCGTTGATCTTTCTGAGCAGATCTCCCTGGCTGGGAAAGAGGCCTCTGGCACAGGCAACATGAAGATGGCTCTCAATGGTGCACTCACCATCGGCACCTTTGATGGGGCCAACATCGAGATCCGTGAGCGAGTGGGTGCTGATCACTTTTTCCTTTTTGGTCATGATGCTGCTGAGGTATCTCGACTGCTTCAGCTGGGTTATGAACCAGAGCGATGGCTGCTGGGTAATCCTTTGCTGACTGAGGCCATCGACCTGATCGAGAAGGGTCACTTCAGCGAAGGTGATCGCGAGTTGTTCAGGCCATTAGTGCAGAATCTGAAACACCATGATCCCTTCCAGGTGATCGCTGATGCGGCGGATTACACCCGAGCGCATAACAGCGTGGATCAGCACTGGCGCGATCCCCTGAAATGGGCGAAATCATCAATGATCAACACAATGCGCTGCGGTTTCTTCAGTAGTGATCGCTCGATCAATGATTACGCTGAAAAGATTTGGAAGATCTCATCGCATCCGATCAGCCGTCATCAGCTGAATATTTCAAAGCAGTAGGACCCATTACGGAACCCCTTTGAGAAAGCGCTGCTCTTCGAGTGTTGATGTACGCCCCAGGGCGTGGTTACGTCTTGGATAGCGACCAAACCTTGAGAGCTGGTTCAGATTTGATCTGGCTACTTCTGCAGTCGCCCCATCGACCCACCTCAGCATTAAAGGAATTCCTGCTGCAACCACTTCAGGATCCTCGCTGTGCAGCATGGGCATCAACCAGAACTGACGTCTGGGTCTTTCCGGCTCCTCTGCGATCCAGCCAAGATCTAGGGCCCTCTTGCATAGCGTCAAGGCGCGCGGATCACCGGAATAGGCATGGGCCTGATCACGCCAGAGCTGCCGGGTGAACTGATCCAGTACAAGCACTAGGGCCAGGGCGCTGCATGGCTCTGTTTCCCAGCTCTGCAACTCACCGGCGATGGCTTGCTCCGTCAGTCCATAGAAGCGTTTGCGTACCTTTTCATCGAATGCACTACTTCTGCAAAACCATTGCCATGGACGGCAATCGTTGAACCAGAAGCTGATCACGGCGTTGCTCGCGTTCGCCTGATTCACATCTCACCTGTGGCCTTATCCATCGAATTGTTCTGGATCAGCCAGCTGGCTGCAGGATGGTCGTGGGTTGAGTGGTTCGACATGGGGCGATATCTGGTCACCGGCTCCAATCGTGGGATTGGGCTGGAGTACTGCAGACAGCTCGAGGCTCGGGGTGATGAGGTCATCGCGGTCTGTCGCGACAGCTCATCTGAGCTGCAGGCCTTGTCGGTACGGGTGGAATCTGGCGTTGAACTGACTGACTCTGAGACCATCGCTGAGCTGGTGAGGCGCTTGGCTGGGATCAGGCTTGATGGTGTGATCCTCAATGCGGGCATGCGAAACCCGATGGATCTTGATGACCTTGATCCAGTCAGCATCCGCCGTCAGTTCGAGGTGAATGCGCTGGCTCCGTTGCTGCTCACCCAGGCACTGGTCCATCAAATGCCGCGCGGCGCCAAGCTGGCCTTGATGACCAGCCGGATGGGATCGATTGAGGACAACAGCTCAGGGGGCTCCTACGGCTACCGCATGTCGAAGGTCGCGCTCAACATTGCCGGCAAGTCATTGGCGATTGATCTAGCACCCCGTGGCATTGCCGTGGCCATTCTGCATCCGGGTTTGGTGCGCACCCGCATGATTAATTTCAACCCCAATGGCATCAGCCCTCACCAGGCGGTTGAGGGGTTGCTAGCCCGCATCGATGCTCTCAACATCGAGACCAGCGGTAGCTTTTGGCATGCCAATGGCACAGTACTGCCGTGGTGACTAGTTCTCTGCATTTTCCGCCGGTCATCCATTGCGGTCCTTTCCCCACATCTGAGGCCTGATATGGGGTTTGATCCACGGGATCGAAGTCGAGCTCCGCAGCCAGGTCAGCAGCAGCGGGTGACCAGCAACATCGATTCCCTGCTGGCCGAAAATCTGGCCCTACGCCATGAGGTTTCGCAGTTGCGGCAGGAGCTTGAACGTCTTCGCCGCCGTCCACGTTCTGCATCTTTCCAGCAGCCTTTTAGTCGGCAGGAGCCCGAAGTGGAAGCACCGCGCTTCAGTGAAGCTCAGGTGCAGGGCTGGGGTGAGGCGCTCGCGAAGCAGAAGGGTTGGAAGGAACTGCGCCGCCAAAGCCTTGATGCTCTGATTGAGCGTGTCAACCGCAGTAGCTTTCCCCCTAGCAACAGCCTGCAAGAGCGCCTCGATCGGTTGGTGCCTGGCCTGGGTCGGGATTTGCTGCTGGCGTTAGGTAACAGCAGCAAAAAACGCTCTGCTGTGCTGGCAGCATTTGCCTTGTATGGCGTCCGTGCCAGCGAATGGCTCGATGAGGCCCCCCAACGGGTGGTGGCGGCTCTACGGCAGCGTCAACACCTTGGTAGTGATCCCGGTCAGCAACGCCACCGCGAGGGTCGCCGTACCCGTACAGATCAGCGAAGTTCTGACCGGCCCGAGTCCAAATTCCAGCAGACCAGTGGTCGTGATGCAGCCCTTGCCATGCTCGGACTTCAGCCGGGGGCGAGCCTTGAATCCATCAAACAAGCGCACCGCCGCTTGGTGAAGAAGCATCACCCTGATCTGGGCGGATCGGCGGAAACGTTCCGCCGGGTGATGGCGGCTTACCAGCTGTTGGTGGACTAGGCCGTATTGGCTGATCAGAAGTGGAAGGCCGCCTCTCGGTGGAGAGACGGCCTTGCGCGCTATCTGCGCAGCACCAGGTCGGTGCTCTTTTGTGGTTTAAACCTGTCCACTGCAGGTGCCCAGATGAGCTTCTGGAAGCGTCTGGCTGGTGGCGCCTGGGGCCATCACGTTCAGGTGTGGGGTTGATGTGGCTCCGGGGCACCTGGATCGGTGCAATGGAGTGCCGATTGATCCGGCTCAAAGCTGATGCCTATCAAATGGCCAACCTCACGGCTAGGTGGAAACTGTTGGAGCAGGGGCCAGAAAAGTCAGTCTGCTTCTGCTGTTGGCTCAGGTGGAGTGTCGACCGTCATGGGCTCCTCCGATCTCGATGGACTCAGTTTTGGTGTTCTGAGATACAAAAGCAATCGGTGTAAAGGCCCATTGCCTCCAGGCTGGAAGCGATCAAAAGTAGAAATGGCGTGCCTTCTGCAGGACAGGCAGCTTGTGTGTTGTGGCCAAATGCCTGGATGGTCCACAGCATCTGGATGAGCCGAAGGCTCCGCTGGTGATCACGGCCAGCCATGCCAACGACAACGGCAACGGTCCTGGCAGCTTCGACGGCTGCTCCCAAGCGCTGTCCGGTCGACCACGCCAGAACTTTCTAACGTTGAGGACCTTCTCGGTCCGATGACGATTCCCTTTGGTGAGCCGGAGCCAACCGATGCCCTGCTCAACAAGTCCGTGTCATCAATGCGGTTGCGCAGCTGGCTTGACACCCGCTTGCGTCAGCTTGCTGTTGCCCAGAGGATTCAGGACGCCAGGTCATTGAGGAGTGAGTTTCTGCTCGACTGAGCCCATCAGCCTCCAGTCTCTGCGCGAGGAGCGATCTGCATGAAGATGGGCGACTCCTTGCCTGCCCTCCATGCCGGATTCAGCCACCCAAGCGGCTCGTCCATCCCATGTGGTGGTGGTGGGTGCTGGTTGGGCCGGCTGGGGTGCCGCCAAGTCCCTCTGCCAAGCAGGGGTTGCCGTCACCCTGATCGATGGCATGGCTGATCCCACCGGTAAGACCCCCCTCACCACCTCCAGCGGTAAACCGTTTGAAGCAGGTACCCGAGGCTTCTGGAAGGATTACCCCAACATCAATGCCCTGACCGCTGAGCTTGGACTCACGGATGTCTTCACCAGTTTCACCACCAGCGCGTTCTGGTCGCCGGAGGGATTGGAAGCGACAGCACCGGTATTCGGTGCGGCATTGCCGTTGCCCAGCCCCTTGGGACAGGTGTTTGCCACCCTCAGTAACTTTCGCCGCCTCCCAGTTGCCGATCGCCTGAGCATTGCCGGGCTGCTGCTCGCTATGGCAGATCTATATCGCAACGATGCGGTGTATGGGCAGTACGACGTGATGGATGCGCTCACCTTGTTCCGGCAGCTCAAGGTGAGTGAGCGCATGATCAACGAGTTTCTGCGGCCAATTTTGCTGGTAGGACTTTTCAAGCCACCGGAGGAGCTTTCGGCTGCCGTGACGATGGAGCTGCTCTATTACTACGCACTGGCCCATCAAGACTCCTTTGATGTGCGCTGGATCAAGTCCAGGAGCATTGCCGAGCTGTTAATCGCTCCTTTGGCGGATCAACTGATCAGTGAGCACGGTCTCCGAGTGATGGGCGGAACCCTGGCCACCGGAATCAACCTCAGAGCCGACTCCGCTCAGGTCAACACCGTGGACACCCGCTGCGTCAGTTCGGGCACCACGTCGGTGATCAATGATGTGGATGCGGTGGTGCTAGCGGTGGGCGCCAAGGGGATGCGCTCGCTGATGGCTGCTTCTGCGGAGTGCGCCAAGGCCGCACCGGAGCTGGTTGCCGCTGGCTCACTCGGTGCGATTGATGTGGTGTCGGTGCGGTTGTGGCTTGATGTCGTGGTTCCGGTCGCCGACCCCGCCAATGTGTTCTCCTGCTTTGAGGGCCTCGAAGGCGCCGGCGGCACCTTCTTCATGCTCGATCAACTTCAACAGGACTCTCTCAAGGAGCTCTGGGGCGGCCTGACGCCGCAAGGCTCGGTGATCGCCAGCGATTTCTACAACGCCTCGGCGCTGGCTCAGCGCAGCGATCAGGAGCTGGTGGAACTGTTGATGCAGCAGCTGTTGCCGGTCGCCCACCCAGGCTTCAGCACTGCATCGGTGTTGGATGTCGAGGTACGGCGTTATCCAGGCTCGGTGTCCCATTTCTCGCCCGGAAGCTTTTCCAAGCGCCCTCCACTGGAGAGCGCCGTGGACTCGATCGTGTGTGCCGGTGATTGGGTGCGCATGGGAGATCGTGAGCATGGCGCTAAGGGGCTGTGCCAGGAACGGGCCTATGTGTGCGGCTTGGAAGCAGCCAATTCACTGCTCCGCCGCGGCATCGTTTCCAGCTCAGTTGCTGATGCTGGCCAGCCCCACACTGTGATTCCGATCCGGCCGGATGAACCCCAGTTCTTGCTGGGCCGTGCCCTCAATGGGTTGGTGATGAGGCCGGCGGAAGCCCTGGGTTTGCAATGGCCCTGGTTGTCATGAAGCGTGTCCTGATCACCGGCGGAAGTTCAGGGATTGGCCTGGAGGCCTCCAGGCTTTTGCTCCTCAGCGGGCACCAACTCACCCTGTGCTGCCGTAGCCAGGATCGCTGCGAGCAGACCCAGCAAACGTTGCTCAATGCCGGTGCCGATTCCGACCTGATCGACTACCTGGTGGTGGATCTGGCGGATCTACAGAGCGTGAGCCAGGCCTGCCAGCAGCTTCTGCAGCAAGGGAACCCCATTGATGTTTTGGTGCTCAATGCCGGCCAGCAGCGCGCGGGTGATCCAAAGCCTGCGTTTTCCGCTCAGGGCATTGAGCTCACCTTTGCGGTGAATCAATTGGCTCACCAGTGGATGCTGATGCAATTGCTGCCGCTGCTGCAGGCCACCCCCCAGCCAAGGCTGGTGATCACCGCTTCCGATGTGCATGATCCAGCTACCGGTGGCGGGCGCGTGGGACAGCCAGCAGGCCTCGGCGATCTGGCGGGGCTCAAGTGCGGTGCTGGCTTTGTGATGCTGGATGGGAACGATCGCTTTGATGGCGAGAAGGCCTACAAGGACAGCAAGCTCTGCAACGTATTGATGGGGCGTGAGATCGCCCGGCAGCAGCAGGGAGCGTTGCCGGTGATCGCTTGGAGCCCTGGCCTGGTCATTCCCAAGGGCCAAGGCGGTTTCTTCCGCTTCAACCGCGAGCGCAACCCGCTGGGGATGGCGATCTTTTCACTGGTGGCTAGGGATCTGCTGCGCGTCACCGAATCGCTGCCAACGGCTGGCCGTCTGCTCGCTGATCTGGCAGCTGATGCTGTCTTCACAACGCCTGGATTCACTTACCTCAGCAATCGGTTGGTACGACCTGGCCTGCATCGTTTTGCTGCGGTCGAGACCAGCAAAGAAGCGACTGACCTTGAGAAAGCTGCAGAACTTTGGCGGCTTTCAGAACGGTTGATTGGTTCAGTACTTGCCGATAGGTCACGGCTGTGACATGGCTGATTTGGTGGGATGAATCATCAAATCTTTGCGCCAGGGGCCATTTCAAGTTCAGTTCAATTCAGCTTGAGCAGTTACTCAGGCCCTTGCCCAACAGCCGTCCTGGTTTGCCTTGCTGGTGTTGCATACAAGCATTGACGACGTCCAGCCCGTGACCCAGAAGCCGGATGCCGAAGCCAACCTCAAGCGGGCCCTCGAGCAGCTCGAGCAAAAGGAAGCAGCCGTCGCCGAGGCTCTCAATGAAGCTCGCGCTGAGCGCTCCCGCACTGAACCGCCGCTTTCCGGTGCGGCGCTGTTGGCTCAGATTGATCAATTGGCAGAGAAGAAAAACCTTGATAGCCAGGACGCAGCGATCCTGTGTCATTGGCCCGATGCGGCTTCCATCGCTCAGGCCTGGTTTGAGCTCAAGCATCCCGGTGCCAGTGTTCCCAGCCCAATGCTGGTGCTCGATGCCTATCTCGTCGGTGCCCCGCCGTTTCTCAGCAAGGCCCAGCGCGACATGGTGGCTGATTGGTATCGCAGCAAGGTCACGGCCAATTCCGAGTACACCGATGCTGTGACCGGCGCGGCTAAGGCGTTTGTGCTGATCGGTGATCTCAACGCCAGTGCGGCTGGAATGAACTGGCAGACGATCATTCCGGACTTACTTGCTGAAGGGCACGACCTGGAGTTCAACGTGACAAAAGCGCAGGTCACAGCAGCTGCTGCCCGCTGGATCGTTGCGGTGGCTGACACCTTTGCGGCACCGTCACTCGATTGATTCGCCTGAAGTTTTGAACTCTCCGCTACTTCGGTCGAATGCCTTGATCAGGCGGCCATCACCGACTTGCAACCAGAAGGGTTGATGTTCTAGTGGCTGCGCAGCGTAAAACCGAATGTGGTGCTCTCAGGGCAGCTCCAAGGACGCTGTTTAATCACTTGAGCTGCAATTGCAACAGTCGGCTGTATCAAGAGCCCCTTGTTGTCTAGGGCGTTGGGTTGTAAAAATCAATACAAATAAGGCAACCTTGCTATTTGTGCAGCATGGAGTTTTCTTCATCTGTATCTAATTTGAGGCTCGAGTTCTCTCGGTGCCGGTCATGCCTTGCTAAATTGTTCTGAATTGCTTGATGCTCATGCCATTCATTCGATACATCACAGCTGTTGCTTTTGCTTGCGTCCTCTCGTTTTGCTTGCAAGTCAGTCCGGCCTATGCCGACACAGTAGAAATCAAACTGGGTACTGACGCAGGCTTGCTGGCCTTTCAGCCGCAGAACGTGACTATTCACCCCGGGGATTCAGTCAAATTTGTCAACAACAAGATCCCTCCTCATAACGTCATTTTTAAAGACCACGCGGAATTGAGCCACCCCGATCTGGCGTTCAACACTGGTGATAGCTGGGAGGAAACCTTCGAAACAGCTGGAACCTACGACTTCTACTGCGAGCCCCATGCTGGTGCCGGCATGGTTGGCAAAGTCATCGTTGAATGATCAGAAATTAAATCTGAGCAAAGTTCTGAAAACAGGCGATTCACTCACCACATCAAAAAGCTGAGCATGTGATTGCCTGAGGACATAAAGTTACTTGGAGGTTTCATTTGCTTTCCTTGATTCAATCTCAGCTTGCTAAGCCGCAGGCTGAGATTTTTTTTGGCCTTCTCAGTGTTCATGACTGATGACTATATTCTTCCGATCCTGATAACTGATTAGTGGCACTGATTTGCAGCGTCTGAGATATGGATCACACCAGCTCTTGATGTTCCACTTTGTCTTTGATCTGGCGCAGCAGGTCTCTGACGGTTGCTGTCACGTCGGTGTAGCCGCCTGAGTGGCGGTCGCGCCTCGCTTCAAAGAAGAGGGCGCAACGCAGTTCGCTGATGCTGCTGGCGTTGCCTCCATTGGCGATGGCGGCGCAGGCCTCAAACGAGCCGGCGTACTCATAGCCGTTGAAGCTGTGCGCGAAGCGAACCCAGCCGCTGAGGTTGCCCTCGGGATCAGGGATCTGCACTGCGTTCATGTAATCCCAACCCAATTGTGATGTGCTGATGTCTAGGACCTTTAGTGATATTCCCCTGGGTGCTCCTGTTTGGACACGGTCACCCGGTCCACCTTTTGGCCAGAGAAGCGCAGCAGCTCATCACCTGAAAACTCATAGCCCAGGCCAAAGGCGATGCGGGCCACATCATCAGCGGTGGAGGCTGCCAGCACCTGCTGCTTGAGGCTCTCCTCTTGCTGCATCTTCCGCAGGAATGCCTTGAGTTGATCGAGGGCCACAGGATGCTCGGCAGTGGGGGGATCATCGCTGATGGCATCGGTGCGCCAGCATCAGCCCATTGATCAAAGGCGCATCGATGGGTCTGCAGCTGC
>CAJWXK010000073.1 GCA_913048995.1 uncultured Synechococcus sp.
ACCAGTGACCCCTTCCGTGTGAAGGAAGTGCGCTACCACTGTGCTAATCGCCCGTTAAGGAGGCACCTTACATCGCCAAGTTGCTTTGGCTCAAGCCTCAAGCTTGGGGCGGAAGAGATGGTCATGATCGGGGCTATAAAGCCTGGAGCGAGCGGCCCCTGAGGCGGCCAGGGCAGGACTGACGACATACAGCGTTGTGCGCTCGAGTCCTTCAGCGTGGCTGTGCTCGGCCATGGCACTGAGGGGCACCAGCTGCAGCCGCTGATCCGGCCAGCTGACGCGGTAGCCCACCGCCACCGGTGTCTCAGCCGGGTAGTGCTCAAGCAGCACCGCCTGCACCTCGTCCACATGGCGCGCACTCAGATAGAGGCAGAGGCTGGCTTGCAGCGCTGCAAGCTTCTGCAGTGATTCGCGCTCCGGCGTGCCGGTGCGGCCGCTGGCGCGGCTGAGCACGATGGTCTGCACCAGACCCGGAATCGTGAGCTCCGCGTTGAGGGTTGCGGCGGTGGCCTGATAAGCGCTGATCCCAGGGATCACTTCAACGGCGACATCTGCATCGGCCAGTCGAGCAATTTGCTCCTGCAGAGCGCCATAGAGGCAGGGGTCGCCGTCATGCAGGCGCACTACGCGAAGCCCTCTTCGGACACCGTCGAGCATCGCCTCAAGCACCTGTTCAAGGGTGAGGTTGCCGCTGCGGAGCTTTTCGCAGCCCGCGGGAGCAAGGGCTGCAATCTGCGGTGCCACCAGCGAGTCGGTCCAGATCAATAGCTCAGCGGCTTCGATGGCCCGCTGGGCCCGAACCGTGAGCAGATCAGGGGCACCGGGTCCGGCACCAACGATCTGAACACACGCTTGTCTCATTCCTGGCTCGTTTCTCGTGGGCGCCCCGGATCGGGCAACCCCTGGCCGATGGCGTAAAGCCAGGCTAGGCCTGCAGCACCAGCGATGGCCAGCAGCAAGCTGACCGCCTGGGCCATGCGCAGGCAGTCACCATCAATGAGGGTGCCGCTTAAGCAGAGGGGATCCAACCTCAGGCCTTCAATCCAGAACCGTCCCATGCTGTAGATCAGGGCGTAGAGGCAAGTAATGGCGCCATTGGGCAGCAACGGGTTCCCCTCGCTGTTGCGGCGGGTGAACAGCACGATCAACAGCAGGAAGAGAGCCAGATCCCAGATCGATTCGTAGAGAAAGGTGGGATGGAAGTAGCTCTGATCGAAATACAGCTCCGGTCGATTCGCGGCTGGGATGAAGAGTTTCCATGGCAACTCAGTGGGCAGACCAAAGGCTTCTGAGTTGAAGAAGTTGCCCCAGCGGCCGATGGCCTGGCCCAGGGCCACCGAGGGCATCAACACGTCCATGACGCTCCAGAAGGAGAGCTGCTTCCAGCGCGTGAAACCAATCACGGCCAGTAAGCCCCCGAGTAGGGCGCCGTGGATGGCAATGCCGCCGCGCCAGATCTGAATCGCTTCAAGCCAATTGATCTGGTACTGACGCCACTCAAAGAGGACGTAGTAGATGCGGGCGCCCACGACGGCACAGAGCACGAGCAGCGGCAGGAGATCAGCAATCAGGCCGCCATCGAGACCACGGGATTTGGCGAGTTCACTGGAAATCCACAGACCCAGAAGCACCGCCAGGGCGATCAGCAGGCCATACCAACGGATGGCAAAAGGCCCGAACTGAAACACCATGGGCCCCGGCGACTGGAAGGTCGCCAGGGGCAGTAACAGATCAGGAGCCATGGGCTCAGACGCCCTCGGCGGCCTGCACCTTCTCGATCTGCTTCTTCTTCAGCACCAGCATGATTTGGGCAATGGCCACGGCGGCGAGGAAGGCCAGCAGGCCATAGAGGCGCAGTGGGTTCTGCAGAACAATCTCAGCATCGAGTTGCCCAAAGCCACCAACGTTGGGGTCGTCGGTGAGCGCTTCACCGGCATCAACGCTGTCGCCGACAGCGACCAGCAGCGTGGGGCCGGCTGGGATGGACTCATCAACGCTGCCGCCGTCTTGAGTGGCGATGGTCACCACGGAGGCGCCGGCGTCATCGGTGCTGAGGGCGGTGATGTTGCCAGCAACGCTGGCGGTGTAGACGGTGTTGTTGCTCTTCTCACCGGTGGGATACACCTGACCGCGACCGCGGTTGCCGCCGATATGCAGCTGGGTCTTGCCGTAGCTGATCGAAGAATCGGTCTCGGGATCGGGGGAAAGGATCGGGAACACGATCTCGCGATGGTCATCACCGGGCAGAGGACCCACCAGAAGGATGTTGGGCTGGGAGTCGCTGTACTGGGTGTAGAAGAGGCCTTCAGTCTCTTCTTTGAGCTCATCACTGAGGCGATCTTGAGGGGCCAGGGTGTAGCCGTCGGGAAGCATCACCACGGCGCCCACGTTGAGCCCGGTGCGGTTGCCGTCAGCACCCACCTGCTGCACATCAGTGTTGTAGGGGATTTTCACGACAGCCTTGAAGACGCTGTCAGGCATCACGGCTTGGGGCACCTCCACCTGCGTCAGCTTTTGGGCCAGGTGGCAGTTGGCACAAACGATCTTGCCCGTGGCTTCGCGGGGGTTCTCGTAGTTCTGTTGAGCCCAGAAGGGGTAGGCCCAGCTGGGCTGGGCGCCAAACAGCAACCCCACGGTGAGGAGCAGGGAGCCGAGCAGCAGGGAGAGGGAGCGGCGCATCGGTAAGGGGGTGGGACGGTTCAGGGGCGGTCGATGGGCTGGGGGCTCAGGCCCACCAAGGTTTCTCGTTATTGCGGAAGTCGGTCTCGGTCCATTGGCTCAGGAAGACGTTGTCGTTCTCAACGTTGACGTGGGCCAAGGCCAGAGACAGTGGAGCCGGTCCGCGCACCACTTTGCCGGCGGCGTCGTACTGGGAACCGTGGCAAGGGCACATGAACTTGCCGGCGCCAGCGTTCCAGGGCACGACGCAACCCAGGTGAGTGCAGATGGCGTTGATGCCGAAATCACCAATGGAATCAGGTCCATCGACGATCAAGTAGGTGGGATCGCCTTTGAGGCCCTGGACCAGGCTGTAGTCACCTTCTTTGTGATCGGCTAGCCAGCCGCTGGCCGTGACGTTGTTACCCAGCTCATCCTTGGCGGTAGTGCCACCGCCGGAGCCTGCGGCACGGGGGGGGATGAAGTAGTTCACGACTGGGTAGAGGGCGCCCAGAGCCACACCAGTGACCGACCCGAAGGTCAGCAGATTCATGAACTGCCGACGCCCCATTCCGGGGACGTCCTGCGCAGGGATCTGGGTCATGGGGGGAGGCGCACCGCCACAAGTGGCGCCCATTATGGACCTTGCATGACCCGTAACGCTTTACGACGACTGGTCTCTGGCTGAGCTCGGGCATGCTGGGGGGTCTGACCCGCGCCCACCCCCGTGCCGCTGACCGCCACTGAGCTGCTCGCCATCCTGCGTCAGCGCTGGGGTGCCAGTTACGACTTGCAGATTCGCCGGCGTGCTGGCCGTCTCTACTTCCAGGTCATGTGGGCCTACCTCGAGCAGCAGTCGTTTCCCTTTACAGAAGAGGAGTATCTGGCCCGGCTTGAGCAGCTGGTGGAGCAGCTCAACGGCTTTGGCGTCGGGGATGAGGTGCTCGAGTGGTTGAGCTCAACCAAGGACAAGCCACGGCTGGGAAAGGCTCTCAGCTTTCCGCTGCCGGACCAGGGGCGGCTGAGCGAATTCCTTCTGTGAGTCGTACCAGCAGCACCCCCACCAAAAACAGGCCAGTGATGGCACCACTGAGCAGCAGCATGGTCACCGGATCGGTGGAGGGGGTGAGCACGGCTCCGGCCACCGCCGATAGCAGCACCACCAAACGCCAGCCGGCCAGCATCGTTTTCGACTTCACCAGCCCAAGGGCCCCGAGCAGGAGCTGCAGCACCGGCAGCTGGAAGGCCAGTCCGGTGGCCAGCATCAGCAGCAGCACGAAATCGAGGTAGCGCTCGATCGACCAGATCGGTTCCACGACATCGGCGCCGTAACTCATCAAAAAGCGCAGAGCTGCTGGCACGAGCGCCCACCAGGCAAAGGCAAGCCCCAGCAGAAACAGCACCGCAGATCCAGCTACGGCTGGGGCCACCAGTCGCCGTTCGCTGCGGCTCAGGCCTGGCAGCACAAACGCCAATCCCTCATAGAGGGCATAAGGCAGGGCCAAGGTCAATCCGGCATAACCGGCCACCTTGAGTGAAACAAACAGGAATTCGCCCGGGGCCAGCTGGAGAAAGCGCATGCCGCTGGCGGGTAGCTCCAGCAGCCGCACCAGCGGGCGCACAAAGATCAGGCAGCCCGCTGCTGCAATCACCACTGCCGCAAGGCTGCGCAGCAGACGCCAGCGCAGCTCCTCGAGGTGGTCGGCAAAGCTCATCTCCACCTCGCCGGGAAATTCCGGATCCGGTAGTGGTGGTGGGTCTAAGGCCGTCATCGCTTCAGGCTAGGCAGCAGCGCTGCAGCGCGATCGGGTTCCCCCCAGAGGACATCACCGCCGCCATGGCGCACCAGGCCTGGTCCCATGCCTGGAATGCGCTGCAGCTGCTCGGTTTCCACCATCACCACCGGGACGCGGCGATTGCCGCGGCTGCGGCTGAAATGGGCGGCAAGATCCGCGGCAGCTTGGAGGTCGGCCTCGCTGCTGAGCCCCTCAGAGCCTTTGAGCACCACATGGCTGCCGGGTTGTTCCTGGGCATGGAACCAGAGATCACCGCGGCGGGCCTGGCGGAAGCTGATCCAATCGTTCTGGCGGTGGTTGCGGCCCACCAGCAGCCGGAGTCCATCGGGGCTGCTGAGCTCGAGGGGCTGGGGGACCCCTTCGCTGGAGCGGCGACTGTTGCGGCTGGTGCGGCGGGCCTCGAGAAATGGCGCCAGATCTTCACTGAGGGCCTCCATTAGGGCCTCATCTCCCGGTTCAGCCAGTTCCAGCTGCAGCCGGCTGTTGTCCAGCAGTTCCAGACGCTGCCGATGCAGTTCCAGGCGCTGCTCAATGGCCGTCACGGAGCGGCGCAGCTTGCGGGCGCGTTGATAGAGCTTCTGGGCCTGGGTGACCAAGCTGAGCTGTGGGTCAAGGCTGAGGACCAGATCGGGTCCTCCCTCGGGGTCCTCCAGGGTTAATTGCTGATGCCCGATGCTGTTGACATCAGGCCGGCAGAGCAGCAGGTCGGCTTGACGCTGCAGCAGCCCTTCATCGTCACTGCGCTGCAGCAACTGCTGCTGGCGCTTGATTTCCCGCTCTTCTTTGCTGATCAGCTGCTGCAACTGTTGGCGCAGGCGGTGACTGTTGCGCTCAAATTGCAACCGCTGAGCGCCTTCGCCGTAGTAGCTCGCCAAGGCCAGGTTGAAGGCCAGGGGCTCCGATGGAGCCTCTGGCTTGTCTGATGGCGCTCCCCAGCAGCGGTAGCCCTTGCCTTCAGGGATGAAGGGCAGTGGCGGAGTTGCCAGAGCCTGCAGCCAGTCGGTCCAAGCCTCGTGCAGCCGCTGCCAATCTTGCGGTTCAAGGAAGTGCACCGGCGTCTGGCCATCCAGCCCGGCTCGCTGAAGCAGCTGGTTGCGCAGGGCCGGGCTGATGCCGCGATAGCTCCCCATCAGCGCTTTGCTGAGCGGTTCAGGCAGCAGGCTGACGCGCAGCTGCCAGCGCTCAAAGGGTTCCTCCAGGTCGGGCATGGCCCCTTGCAGGGGCGGCGGCGGGCTGTAGGCATCGCCGGTGCCGATGGGCCGCAGCCGCGATTGGTGCTCGCGCACCTGCCTGCCGGTCGCGACGACAAGCCCCTGCTCATCCAGCAGGAACAGGTTGCTATGGCGGCCCATCAGCTCCAGCACCAGCCGTCGCCGTTCCGGCGCACCCGGGCGCTCGGCAAAACCAAGCTCCACCACCCGCTCCCAGGGCGGTTGCTCGAGCCGCACCAACGCCAGGCCCGAGAGGCCGTGCTGCAGCTGTTGGGCCAGGGTGCTGCCTTCGCCGATGCGTGCCGGCGGTGGCGCCGCGTGAAAGCGGGCACTGTCGGCCTGCCAGTGCAATTCGATCCAGAGTCGCTGGCGAAGGGTGCGAAAGCCGAGCTGGAGCCCACTGGGGCTGGGCTGCTGCGCCTTCTCAAAGCGTGAGGGGATCAGCTGGGGGCTGAGCTCAGCCACCACCCCCTGCAGGGTCGTGGTGTCTTGCGGTTGCATCACCCCCCTGCCGTCGGGCCCTAGTTTCCCCTTTAGGCCTCTGCTGCCTCTGGATGACTACCTCATCAAGCCAATCCCGCCTGACGGTGCTGAGCGGCCCAAGCGGTGTGGGCAAGGGAACGCTGGTGGCATTGCTGCGTGAGCGGCATCCCGAGCTTTGGTTGTCGGTGTCGGCGACCACTCGCCCCCCTAGGCCCGGGGAGGAGGAGGGGGTGCACTACTTCTTTCACAGCCAGGAGAGTTTCCAGGAGCTGGTGGCATCCGGTGGCTTGCTGGAGTGGGCCACGTTTGCTGGAAATAGTTACGGCACTCCTCGCGGGCCGGTCGAGCAGCAGCTCAGTGCTGGGGTGCCGGTCTTGCTGGAGATCGAACTGGAGGGGGCCCGTCAGGTGCGAAGCACAAGCCCGGAGGCGTTCCAAGTCTTTCTGCGTCCCCCTTCACTCGATGAGCTGGAGCGCAGGATCCGCGGTCGCGGTACTGACAGCGAAGAGGCGATCCAGCGGCGCTTGCAGCGGGCGGCACTGGAGCTTGAGGCGGAGAAGGAATTCGATGCCGTGGTCGAGAACAGCGACCTCACGCAGGCGCTGGCTCGACTGGAGTCACTGATGGGGCTGAGCTGAGGCTTAACGCGCTACCTCAGCTGATGCCGATGCATAAAAAAAGGACCCCGAGGGGCCCTTTGAACGTTGACTTGATAAACCCGATTACATCGGGTGGAACAGCAGGTCAGGGAAGAAGCGGTTGAACTCGATCATGATCCCTGCGGTCACAGTGAACCAGATAGCCGCGAACACCGGAGCGGTGGTGAGGAACTTTTTCATGGGTGGGTGATCAGCGGGGGGAAACGGTCACCTTGCTGTCAACTTCAACGAGTTTCTTGGTGCCGTACTCGGTGAAGGCGGCCAGAGGCCAAGTGGCTGAGGCGATCGTGGCCTTTAAGGCGGTGGGAAGGTCGATCTGGATCTCCTTCATGTTGGCGCCCTTGCCTGCAACGGCCTGCAGGTAGGTGCGTCCGGCCCAGCCGATGCAGCCGGCGATGTACAGGAAGGCGATGCCGGGAATCATGAAGTCACCGGCGTGGCTCCAGCGGCCGTCCACGATCAGGTGGGGCAGGCCGTCAGCGCCACAGACAGCCTGGCTGTACATCTCGAAACGAGCTTTAGCCTGAGGGGTCTGGGCGTTGTTGGCACGGGCCTGGAAGCGGGTGCTCTCACTGCAAGGGGTGAGACCCGCGACATCGGCCTTGGCCAGAGGCGCAAAACCGAAGATCAGAAAGCCGGACAGAAGGACGGCAAAGAGTCGACGCATGATGGGCAATGCCGCATGGCGGTTGCTTTGCGGACAGTAGGTGTCTCCCAGCGCTTTGATGCACACCGTTCTCGCCCTCGAAACAAGTTGTGACGAGTCCGCCGCCGCCGTGGTCCGCGACGGTGTGGTGCTCAGCAATGAGGTGGCCTCCCAGGTCGAGGAGCACGCCCGCTATGGCGGCGTTGTGCCAGAGCTCGCCTCTCGCCGCCACGTTGAAGCGCTCCCTGTTTTGGTGGAGCGAGCCCTGCAGGGGGCTGGCTTGCCCTTGAGCGCCATGGACGCGGTGGCGGCCACGGTGGCGCCTGGCTTGCTGGGGGCGTTGCTGGTGGGTTCGGTGACGGGCCGCACCCTGGCGCGGTTGGCTGGGGTGCCATTCCTGGGCATCCATCACCTGGAAGGCCATCTCTGTTCGGCCTTGGTCGGCGACCCAGCGCCGCAACCACCTCTGCTGGTGCTGCTGGTGTCAGGGGGGCATACCGAGCTGATCGCCTTGCGTCAGTTGGGGCAGTACGAACGTCTGGCCGGCAGCCGTGATGATGCGGCGGGAGAGGCTTTTGACAAGGTGGCCCGGCTGCTGCAGCTGGGTTATCCCGGTGGGCCAGCCATTGAGGCTGCTGCTGTGGGCGGTGACCCCCAGCGTTTTGCCTTCCCACCCGGGCGCATTTCATTGCCAGAGGGGGGCTTTCACCCTTACGACTTCAGCTTCAGCGGGCTCAAGACAGCGGTGCTACGGGAGGTGGAGCGTTGGACGCAGCGGGGTGAGACCTTGCCGGTGGCCGACCTGGCGGCCTCGTTTCAGCATGTGGTTTGCAAAGTGTTGGTGCAGCGCAGCGTGCGCTGCGCTGAGGACCATGGCCTTGATGGGCTGGTGGTGGTCGGCGGCGTCTCTGCCAACAGTGAGCTGCGCTCTCAGCTGCAGCAGGCCTGCCAGGCCAGAGGCCTGGCTCTGCATCTGGCCCCTTTGGCCTGGTGTACAGATAATGCCGCCATGATCGGCTTGGCAGCCTGCCGGCGGCTGGCGGCGGGCCAATCCTCGGACATCAGCTTGGGTGTGGCACCCCGCTTACCCCTGGCTGAGGCCGATGCGTTGTATGGACCACCACCCTTCTGAGGAGAAAAACGCTTTAAGTTGACACCTAAGTAGAGCGGAAACCAAAGATGGCACCGCAAACCGATGTCAAGCCAGCTGAGCTGAATGAATGGCGCCGAGGCTTTACGCCTCAGGCCGAGATCTGGAATGGCCGTATGGCGATGATGGGTCTTTCGATTGGCCTGGCGAGCCTGTTGCTCTGGCGCCTAGTGGCGACCGCGTAGAGCCTGGGCCAATTCATTGGGCTTGAGGCTGACCGCCAAGGCCGCCTCCCCTTCGACCTCCCCTGCTTCCACCAGGGCGAGCAGGCTTTGATTGGCCGTGATCATGCCGTCAAAGCCGCTGCGCTCCATGATTTGCTCGACTGAATCAAGCTCGCCGCGTTCGATGTAATCGCGGCAGGCCTCGGTATTGACCAGGATGTCGTGGAAGGCTCTGCGTCCAGAGCTGCTGCGGATCAGCCCCTGGGCGATGACGCCCAGCAGCGATTCTGATAGGGCCCTCCTGAGGCTGGGTTGGTTCTCCGGGGGCACCATGCCCAGCACCCGCTCAACAGTTCGTACGGCTGAGTTGGTGTGCAATGTGCCAAAGACCAGGTGTCCGGTCTGGGAGGCCTCTAGGGCGGTGGTGAGCGTGTCGCCGTCACGGATTTCACCGATCAAGATCACGTCGGGGTCCTCCCGTAAGGCTGCCCTGAGTGCCGTCTGGAAGCGCAGCGTGTGATGGCCCACCTCCCGCTGGCGCACGAGGGAGCGCTTGCTGGTGTGCACAAATTCGATCGGGTCCTCAATCGTGAGGATGTGGCTGGCCTTGTTGCGATTGATCCAATCCACCATTGCCGCCAGGGTGGTGCTCTTGCCTGAGCCGGTGGGGCCGGTCACCAGCACCAGGC
>CAJWXK010000074.1 GCA_913048995.1 uncultured Synechococcus sp.
AGCGGCGCTACCGATGTAGACCCCCCCAGAGGCGGAGATGTTGCCGTAGCTGGCCACCACGTGACAGCCGCTGCTCCGCAGCCGCATCAGTGCTTGATAAATCTCTTGACTGTCCCCAACCGTGCCGCCTGGGCTGTCGATGCGCAGGAGCAGTGCTGGGAACTTGCGCTCCTCCACCTGGCGCAAGGCCTTCAAAACGCGCCTGCGGCTGGAGCCTGCGATGGCCCCTTCCAGGCTGATGCGCGCAATGCGTTTGCGGCGTTGGCGCTTCAGGGGCCAGACCATGACGGGGGGGCTTTGCAGCGGATCCTATGCAGGGGCCGCAGATCGCATCATTGCGCTCCTTAGGCTCGATGCCCTTTGAAGACATCGCCGTGCCTGTCTCCCTGCGCTGGCTGGCCATGTTGCTCCCATTTGCGCTGTGGGGAACCGCAATGGCGGCCATGAAGCCGCTGTTGCAGGAGATTTCACCCCTAACCCTGGCCTGGCTGCGAATCCTGCCAGCGGCCTTGGTGCTGCTGCCTGCTGCGGTGCTTCTGGGGCGCAGGCTTCAGGTTGACCGCCGCGACTGGGGCTGGCTGCTGCTTTTTGCCTTGGTGGACGGCACCCTCTTTCACGGCCTGCTTGCAGAGGGGCTGGAGCGCACCGGCGCCGGGCTTGGGTCGGTGCTGATCGACTCCCAGCCGCTGCTGGTGGCCCTTCTGGCCCGCTGGCTCCTGGGAGAAGCGATTAATCCAATTGGTTGGTTGGGTTTGCTGCTGGGGTTGTCGGGAATCCTTTGCCTGGGGCTGCCGATGGGGGCCTTTGAACATCTCTGGCTAGAGGGGCCCCCCGTGCTCGGCAGACTGCTGCCTGATTCCGGTGCACTGTTCATGCTGGGTGCCGCTGCCGCCATGGCCAGTGGCACCTTGATGGCCCGCTGGGCATGCCGCCATAGCGATCCGGTGGCGGTGACCGCTTGGCATCTGCTGCTGGGCAGTATTCCACTTCTCGTGCTCAGCCTGGTGGGCCCTCTCGCCGATCCGCTGCGACTGCTGCCGCATCTCTCTGCGCAGCAATGGGGACTGATGACCTACGCCAGTCTGTTTGGTACGGCTCTGGCCTATGGACTGTTCTTTTGGTTCGCCAGCCGCGGCGATCTCACCGGCTTCACGGCCTTGACCTTCCTCACCCCGGTCTTTGCCTTGGCCAGTGGATTGGTCATGCTGGGGGAGGAGCTCCGCCTGCTGCAATGGCTGGGGGTGGTGCTGGCCCTTGGCTCAGTCCTGCTCATCAATCGCCGGAGTGAGATGTGGCGGGCCTGAGGCTTCTGGTGGTGAGCACGCCGATGGGGCCCCTCGGGCAGGGTCTTGGTGGTGGTGTGGAGCTCACGCTGGAAGCGGTGTTGAGAGGTTTAATCCAATGCGGTCATCAGCTGTCACTCGTGGCCGCTGAGGGCAGCCAGCTCGATCTGCCTGACCTTCAGCAGCTGTGGCTGGAGCCTGGTGTGTCCCAGCCCAGCTGGCAGCACCAGCCGCGACAGGCGCCAGTGCAGATTCCTCCTGAGGGGCTATTGCCTCGGTTCTGGCAGCGGGCCCTCAAGGTTCAGCACCGCTTTGATGCCGTGTTGAACCTTGGCTACGACTGGCTCCCCTTTTGGCTAACGGCTTGCTTTGAGACGCCCCTCTTTCATCTGGTCAGCATGGGCAGCGTCAGCGATGCGATGGATGCGGTGATTGAAGCCACTGCCGCCGCATTCCCAAGTCGCTTGGCCTTTCATACGGCGACTCAGGCGTCGGACTTCAGCTTGCCTTCCGAGCCGATCTTGGTGGCCAACGGTTTTGATTTCAGTCGTTACTCGTTTTGCGCTCACCCGCAACGGCTGCTGGGCTGGGTGGGCCGCATTGCCCCAGAGAAAGGTCTGGAGGATGCGGCGCAAGCAGCTGCCGCCCTGGGCTGGCCGCTGCGGATCTGGGGCCTGCGGGAGGACGAGGCCTATGCAGAGTCGGTGGAAGACTCGGTGCCCAAGGGCACCCTGGAATGGCGTGGTTTTCTGCCTACGGATCAGTTGCAGGCGGAGCTCGGACACTGTGCGGCTTTGCTCAATACGCCCAAATGGAACGAGGCTTTCGGCAACGTGGTGGTGGAGGCCATGGCCTGCGGTGTTCCGGTCGTGGCTTACCGCCGCGGCGGGCCTGCAGAGCTGATTGATGAGGGCAAGACTGGCTGGCTTGCTTCGGTGGATCAGCCCCAATCCCTAATGGAGCTGTTGCCCAAGGCCTTTGCTCTGGACCGGGCTGCCTGTCGGGCTCGAGCAGAGCAGCGCTTTGGCCTGGAGGCCTTTGCCTCCAGGCTGGAGAGCTGGCTGCAACAGCGTTAAATCCAAGCTGCTGTTGGGCAGCTTCCTGGCGCTGGCAACCGGTGAAGTCAGACCTGATCCGCAGAGACTGCAGATCATCGTTCTCCTCTGTGGGGCTCTAGTTCGACGACTGCAGCAGCGCTTTGCCGTTTTGGGAGTGGGCTGCGCTCTGGTGGGGTTCCCGCAGCCTCCTGCATAGTCTGGCGGACACTTGCAGCTCAGGCCGTGCCCCCAGCCCTGCGCCGCCTCGGTTTGGTGGCGGTGATTCTGCTGCTGGGCAGCGCATTGTTCATTTGGCGGCTCGGCGAGCTGGGCCAGCTCGATGAGACTCCGGCCCTGTTTGCTGCAGCCGGTCGCGCCATGGCCGAGACCGGTGACTGGCTCACACCACGGGTTAATGGCCACCCACGCTTTGACAAGCCGGTACTGATCTACTGGCTGATCGGCGGGTTCACGGTGGTGTTGCCACCCAGTTGGGATCCCCTTGGCAGTTGGGCATCGACCCTGCCCTCTGGCCTGGCGATGATTGCGCTGATGCTGGCTCTGGCGTTGACGGTGCTGCCGCGTAGCGGCGTTGCCACAGCCCTCGAGGCAGCCCTGGCCTTTGGTCTCTCCCCCTTGATTCTGCTCTGGGGGAGGGTCTCGGTGAGCGATCCCCTCCTTACCGCTTGCGTCGGGCTGGGCCTGTTGGGGCTCTGGCGGAATTACGCCGCGCAGCGCTCAAGCTTCCCTTGGCTGCCCTGGATGTTGCTGGGGCTGGGGGTGCTTACAAAAGGACCGGTGGCGCTGGTGATTGCCCTGCCCAGCTTGCTGCTGTTCGGCTGGCTGCAGCGTGATCTTGGCGGAGTGATTCGGGCGCTCCGGCCCATCCCAGGTGTTCTGCTGGCCCTGCTGGTGGCGGCTCCCTGGTACGCGCTGGAGCTCTGGAAGGAGGGGCAGCCTTTTCTGGACAGCTTTTTTGGTTACCACAACCTGCAGCGATACACCGCTGTGGTGAACAACCACGCCGGCCCCTGGTGGTACTACGCACCAGTCATGGTCATCGCCAGCCTGCCATTCACCCCTTTGCTCTTGCTTGGATTCAGCACGGAGCTGCGACGCTGCTGGCAGCGTCGCAGCCTGCAGCCTGAGGCCAGCCTCAACCGATTCGCCTTGGCCTGGCTCCTGGTGGTGGTGCTGTTCTTCTCGCTTTCGGCCACCAAGCTGCCCAGTTATCTGTTGCCGGGGTTGCCGGCGATGGGCCTGTTGGTGGCCTTGGCCGATGCCCACACCATTTGGTTGGCAAGGGCCCGCTGGTGCTGCGTGGCCCTTGCGGCGCTGCTGTCGGCCATCTTCTTTGCTGCTCCGCGCTGGGTTCCTTTGATTCAGGATCCTGAGATTCCTGGCTTGGCGGAGGCGCTTCAGGCTTCAGGCACAGTGCGCGTCAGTGCCTGGCTGTTTTTGCTTGCTGCTCTTCTGGGAGCGGTGCTGCTGCGGCGAAGGAGTTCCAGCTCTGGCAGCTGGCTGCTTGCCTTGCAATTACCCATGGTGGCCTGGCAGGTGCTCGCGCTGATTCCGATCAGCGTGCTTGTGGATCAGCGCCGCGCCCAGCCTCTGCGCGAAATCTCAGAGGTGGTGCGTCAGCAGGTGCGCCCGGGGGAGGCACTGGCCATGGTGGGTGTCAACAAGCCTTCACTGCACTACTACAGCCGTCAGGTGGTGCTCTATGCCGGTAGACCGGCAAGCGGCCTGCTTGATCTGGCTGAACAGTTGCCGCCTCCCGGCACCGCTTTGGTCGTGATTGATGCCACTACGGCCGCTGAACCGCATTGGCGCGGTGTGCCCCATACCCAACTTGATGCTGAGGGGATTTACCGGCTTTGGCGAGTGCCGCTGCAGGCCATCCAGCAGCGCGGCGAGGCCCTTTCTGCCTCTGGGGTGCGCTCCACCTGGCAGCTCCCGAACCCCGAGCGATACTGAGCCGCGACCTTCCGGCCGGTTGATGTCCGATTCCCCCGCTCTGCTGCCGGTGATCCTCTGCGGCGGCACCGGCACTCGCCTATGGCCCCTGTCCAGGGCCAGTTATCCCAAGCAGTACTGGGCGCTGGCGGACAACGCCGATGAAACTCTGCTGCAGCTGACCCACCGGCGTCTGGAGGGGCTGCCTGGACTGGGCTCACCGCTGCTGATCTGCAATGAGGACCATCGCTTTGTTGTGGCCGAGCAGATGCGTCAAATCGGCGTGGAACCGGAGTCAATCCTGCTTGAGCCCATGGGCCGCAACACGGCCCCTGCTGTTTGTGTAGCAGCTCTGCGGGCCACGGCCCGCGGCGATGACCCGCTGCTGCTGGTGCTGGCTGCTGACCACGTGATCCGTCAGCCTGAGGCATTCCGGCAGGCCATTGCTGCCGGTATCCCCTCGGCCATCGAAGGGCGCCTGGTCACCTTTGGCATTGTTCCCACCGCGCCGGAGACCGGCTACGGCTACATCGAATCAGCAGAACCACTGCGTTCTGATCGTCCTGTGCCGATCGCCCGTTTTGTCGAGAAGCCTGATCGTGCCGACGCAGAGCAGTTCCTGGCCAGCGGTCGCTTCACTTGGAATAGCGGAATGTTCCTGTTCCGCGCCAGCGCCATGCTCGCTGAGCTTGAGCGCCTGTCCCCTGAGGTGGTGAGCTGCTGTCGCTCGGCGATCGAGCACGACACCCCCGATTTGCAATTCCTTCGTCTGGATCGCGAAGCCTTCGCCAAATGCCCCTCGGTGGCCCTGGATGTGGCGGTGATGGAGCGCACGCCCCTTGGTGCGGTGTTGCCTCTGCAGGCGGGCTGGAGTGATGTGGGCAGCTGGGGCGCCCTCTGGGAGTCCGCTGAACGTGATCGTGATGGCAATGTTTTGCGGGGCCGGGTGATCAGCCAGGGGTCTCGTAACTGTTACCTACGCAGTGAGCACCGCCTACTGGTCGGTCTTGGTGTCGAGAATCTGGTCGTGGTGGAGACCGATGACGCTGTCTTGGTGGCCCATCGCGATCGCTCACAGCAGGTGAAGGCAGTCGTCCAGGAACTGGAGAGCACGGGCGCCTCAGAGGGTCGCGCTCACCGGCGCATCTACCGCCCCTGGGGCCACTACGACGGTGTGGTGGAGGGCCGCCGCTGGCAGGTCAAACGGCTGATGGTCAAAGCCGGTGCTGCGCTTTCGCTGCAGATGCACCACCACCGCGCTGAACACTGGGTGGTGGTGAGCGGCACTGCGCTGGTGGAGAAGAACGGCGTGGAGGAACTGGTTGGGGAGAACCAGAGCACCTACATCCCCCTGGGAGCCCAGCACCGTCTCACCAATCCCGGCAAGATTCCGGTTGAACTGATTGAGGTTCAGAGCGGCCCCTATCTCGGGGAAGACGACATCGTTCGTTTTGAAGATGCCTACGGCCGCTCTACCGCCTTCGCCAGGCATCAGGCGGTGTAAGGCCCAGATGCGGACTGGCATGATCAGTTCAATGCCTGCCCATCTTGCGTTCCGTGACTGAGTCCGCAGGATTTTTGGCCGCGGCTTCCACATACCCCGGCGCCGTCACCTTGGCGGTGTTTGCCTTATCGCTGGTGCTTTTCATCAGTGGTTGGCTGGCACCTGAGATCACGGGTCTGTTGGCGGTGGCCCTGCTCGTGAGCTTTGGGGTGCTGGAGCCCCAGCAAGCGGTTCAGGGGTTTGGTACCCCAGCACTGATCACACTGATGGGCTTGTTCGCGCTCTCTGCCGGTCTGTTCCGCAGTGGTGGTGTGGACCGGCTGCGCGCCCTGGTGGGCTCGGAGGTCATCCGTACCCCAAGGCGCATGATCATGCTGTTGGTGGCGGTGGTTTCGCCGCTCTCGGGCTTTATTCCCAACACACCGATCGTGGCCACGCTGTTGCCGGTGCTGGAGAACTGGTGCCAGCGCCGTGGCATCTCCCCTTCCAAAGTGATGCTGCCGCTGTCGTTTGCCGTGGTGATTGGCGGCACCATCACCCTGTTGGGGACGTCCACCAATCTGTTGGCCAGTGACGTCAGCCGACAACTGGGTTACGGCGCGATCAACCTCTTTGATTTCACGCCCATTGGGCTGCCCCTTTGGCTGATGGGTGCCCTCTACATGGTGCTTGTTGGTGATCGTCTGCTGCCCGATCGCGGACAGGACGACAACCTGATGGCCAGCATGACCCGCCAGGGCTATTTCACTGATGTGTTGATTCCACCGGGCTCTGAGCTGGTGGGCCAGTCGCTTCACAACAGTCGTTTGCAGCGCCGCTTCGATGTTGATGTGCTTGAGCTGCACCGTGAAACGCAGAGTTTTAGTGCACCCCTGGCGGATCTGACCCTGCAAGCGGGTGATCGCATGCTGTTGCGTTGCCGCAGGGAGGATTTGTTGCGGCTGCAGCAGGAGCACACCATCACCCTGGCGCCGGTGTGGGTCAAACCGGGAGAACATCCAGGTGAGATGCCCAGTGGCCAGACCATGCGGCTCGTGGAGGTGCTGCTTCCTGCAGGGTCCAGCATCGCCGGCAGCAGTGTGCGGGAACTTCGCTTCCGCCAGCGCTACAACGCCACGTTGGTGGCGGTGCGCCGCGGCCGCGAGGTGATCCGCGATCTGCTCGGGCGGGTGGTGCTGCATGCCGGGGATGTTCTGCTGATTCAGGCCCCGATCGACACCATCCGCGGTCTGCAGAACCGCAATGACCTGGTCCTGCTCGATGAGCTGGAGAAGGATCTGCCCACCACCAGCCGTAAAGGGGTGGCCTTGGTGATTTCAGCGCTGGTGATTCTGCTGCCGATGCTGGGTCTGCTGGATCTGATGGCCTCAGTGCTGCTGGGAGTGGTGCTGATGGTGATCACCGGCTGCCTGCGGGCTGGGGAGGTGCAGCGCGCCATCCGCTGGGATGTGATCTTGCTGCTGGGCTCGATTTTCTGCTTCAGCGTGGCGATGCAGAACACCGGTTTGGCCAAGGGTATGGCGGTTGATCTGCTGCAGTCACTGCAGGGTTGGCCGGCCTATGGGGTGCTGATGGCGGTCTTCCTGCTGGCGCAGCTGTTCACTGAAACCCTCACCAACGGCGCCACGGTGGTGCTGTTAATGCCAATTGCCACTGAGCTGGCGAAGGGGTTGGGGCTGCCGCCGCTGGCTTTCATCTACGCCATCATTTTTGCTGCCAGCCTCAGCTTTCTCACTCCCATCGGGTACCAATGCAACTTGATGGTGATGGGGCCAGGGAGATACCGCTTCTATGACATGACCCGTTATGGGGCGCCGCTCACCATCGCCTTGACGTTGGTCACGCCCTGGTTGATCTGCCGTCACTTTGGTCTTTAGAGCGCTCATCAACGCTCTCCTCGCTGTCTTCTTCGCTCCAGCCCGGAGGTGGGGCAAAGGCGCTGCTGTCCTGTCTCAGGCAGAGGGCACAACGCCCCCAGCGCTCCAGTTCACCGACCGGTGCAGGTGCGTGGCAGGCGGGGCAGATGGCCATCCCGGCGCTCTGGCGGCTTGGATGCTGCTTCCAGTTGCGCTCCAGTTCCTGACTGAAGGGTTCCACCGGGGCAGGCAGGTCTTGCTGCACGAAATGCAGGTTCTGCACGGGAAAGCCGCGGCTCTGCAGTACGGCCAGCAGCTGGTGACGGCTATAGCGCAGGGCCTGCAGCCACTGGGGCTGGGCGGCTCCGATGACCAGCGTGCGGCCGCGTAACTCGAGCGGGCGGCAGTGGGGGGCGAGCTGCGGTCCTGCCAGCTGCGGCCAGGCCTGCCACAGGGCTCCGAGATTGCCCTGCTGCTGCCACTGGCCCTGCAGGTCTCCGAGGCACTGCTGCAGGGGGCGGGCTGGTGGCCGCGGTTTTGGACGCTGCACAGGACTCATCGCAGCAAACTAGCTAGGGTCACTGCGCTGTACCTGCCGTTGGGCCATGGGGTTGTTCGATCGCGTTGGCCGTCTGTTCCGTGCCAATTTGAACGATCTGGTCAGCCGTGCTGAGGACCCCGCCAAGATCCTCGAGCAGTCGGTGACGGACATGCAGTCCGATCTGGTCAAGCTGCGACAGGCCGTGGCGACGGCTATCGCCAGCCAGAAACGCATCCAGAACCAGGCCGAGCAGGCTCAAACCCAGGCCCAGACTTGGTACCAACGGGCTGAGTTGGCCCTCAAGAAAGGTGAGGACGACCTGGCCAAAGAGGCCCTCAGTCGTCGCAAGACCTACCAGGAGACCGCCACAGCGCTGAACACCCAGCTCAGCTCCCAGGCCGGCCAGGTGGAGATGCTGAAGAAGAACCTGCTGGCCCTCGAAGGCAAGATTGCCGAGGCTCGAACCAAGAAGGACATGCTGAAGGCTCGGGCCCAGGCGGCCCAGGCCCAGGAGCAGCTCCAGGGCGCTGTGGGGGGCATGAGCGCTGATTCCTCAATGGCGGCTTTTGAGCGCATGGAGGACAAGGTGCAGGCCATGGAAGCCCGAGGTCAGGCCGCTGCGGAAATTGCCGGTGCTGACCTGGATAGCCGCTTCCAGGCCCTGGAGGCAGGAGATGATGTGGATGCTGAACTGCAAGCCCTGAAGGCCAGCCTCAACCCCACACCCGTGGCTCTGCCCGATGAGGCCCGCAAGCCTGAGCTCAAGCCAGCGGACCAGGCGGAGGTGGATCAGGAGTTGGAGCAGCTCAAGCGCTCCATCGACAAGCTCTGATCAGGCGCCCCTGGTTTCTAGGATTCTTCTAGATCTGCCTGTGCCGTGACCGTTCACACCCTGACGGATGCCAACTTTGAGGCCGAGGTGATGGCCCACTCCGGCCTGGTGCTGGTTGATGTCTGGGCCAGCTGGTGTGGCCCCTGCCGGTTGATGGCACCTCTGATGACTTGGGCGGCTGATACCTACGGCGATGCTCTCAAGGTGGGCAAGCTTGAGGCCGATCCCAATCCGGCGGTGCGTGACCGTCTCAAGGTGCAGGGTCTGCCGGCGCTGGTCTTGATGCGCGATGGCAAGGAGCTGGCTCACCACGAGGGCGCCATGGCCCAGCCCCAGCTCAAGGCCTTCCTGGATGCCCATCTCTGAGCGG
>CAJWXK010000075.1 GCA_913048995.1 uncultured Synechococcus sp.
ACCCACGACCCCCACTACCCCAAAGTGGTGCGCTACCAAGCTGCGCTACGCCCCGGACCTAGTGAAAGTAACACGCCAAGGGCCCAGTCAGCGACGGCGTTTCAGCCGTTTGAGCAGCACGGTATTGAGCTGATCGCGCCCCATGCCGGCATGGCCCCAGACCTTGAGTGCTGCGGCCAGCTGGCGCAGCTCCAGCAGACTCATCGATGCCAGGAGAAGCTCAGGAACCCGGCGCCAAGCCACCGACGCTGCTGGAAGCATCGAATCGCGATCAGGTTCCTGCAGGCCCGCCAGCGCTCCGCCGGCGATCCATTCGGGCACCAGCACCATTAGCACCGCAAGTAATCCGTAAAGCTCCACCAACCCTTTGGGTAGTGGATGTAGCGGTTTCACCGGACGGGGCTTGAGGTCGTCGCTCACGCCTGCTCAAATCGTTGGCAACGCCTGCGGGAGAGCTCATCCTCCAGCTCAACTTCGTCGCCCGTGATCGTCAGCTTGAGGCGATCACTGATGTAGCGCTTGAACAGGGGAGAGTCTTTATCGCGGAACAGATTCATCTTGTACCCCCCCATGTAGAGGGAGGCCTGAGCGTCATTGCGTTCGATCAGGAGTTCTTTATCGCCGTCGCAGCGGTATTTGTCCTGGCGTTCGTAGTGCTCCCACCACGGTGAAGGCCCGGCGCTGACTGATGCGGGCATCACCACCGCCAGGATCATGGCTGCTGCGGACGAGAATGTTTTAGATGCTGATCGGTGCATTTTCACCACGCAGCACACAGTGACTGATGTTCCAGTCGTAGTGACTCCAGACCGTATGGGGAAGCTTGTAGGTGCAGCCTGCGAAGGTGCCCAATTCCACCTTGGTTGGCATCGCTGAGCAGTAAGGACGGCTGCCTGGTCGTGCGAGGTACTGCTGGTGGTAGTTCTCAGCAGCAAAGAACGGCACCCCAGTCCGGATCTCGGTGGTGATCGCTCCGTATCCCTTGGCTGTAATCAGCTGTTGATAGCTGTCCCTGCTGGCTTCCGCCTGCTTGAGCAGTTCCTGGTCGTTGACGTAAATCGCTGAGCGGTATTGGCTGCCGCTGTCATTGCCTTGCCGGTCACCTTGTGTGGGGTCATGGCACTCCCAGAAGAGTTTCAGCAGGTCACTGAAATCAATCAATGCGGTGTCCCACACCACCCGCACGACTTCGGCATGGCCGGTGCGTCCGCTGCAAACTTGCTCATAGCTTGGATTGCTGCCGTTCCCGCCGGCATACCCAACGGCGGTGGTCACCACACCAGGCAAGCGCCAGAAGCCTTTTTCAGCCCCCCAGAAGCAACCGCAACCGAACTGGGCTTCCTGCTGTCCTTGCGTTGGCGTTGCTGCTATTGGTGTGCCCAGAACGACATGTTGTCCTGGCTCGAGCGTCGCTCCACCCTCTCCGCCGCCGGTGAGCCAACTCAGCATGGTGATGCCACTGCTATCAACTCTTTGGTTCTAGGGCAATGTGATTAAGCAGTGTGGTGGTGAAGGCGAAGAGCAGAAACGGCAGTGAGAGCACCAGGATCAGACCTACTCCCAGTAGGGCAAAAAGAGGTCGGCTTGCTCCCATCAGTCCCAGGGCCATGGCCAGGCTGACGAAGATCACACCCATCCAGGCCAAGACCTGACCGTAGATGTCACCGAAGGTCAACGTGCAGCGCAGCTGATAGCTCTCGCGGATCTCCATGGCCTTGCCGGCGGAGTTATCCCTCCAGCTAAGCCCGCTTCTGAGGATCTATACCCCGTTGTGGGTAGTTCTTCAGGAATGGCGGCATCAGGCAGCCTCCAGCTGCTGGCTGGCTTGTTCACGCTCCCAGAGTCTGCGGTAGGTGCCCCTCCGGCCAACCAACTCGCGGTGATGCCCCTGCTGCACCACTCGACCTTCCTCAAGGACGAGAACGCGGTCACACGCTGCAGCTGCAGATAGCTGATGGCTAATGAACAACACCGAGCGTTTCTGGTTGAGAGTGAGCGACTGAAGAATCGCTGCAGCCGTGCGGTTGTCGACGCTGGCCAGGGCGTCATCGAGCACCAGGATGGGAGCATCAACCAGCAGAGCGCGGGCTAGGGCACTGCGCTGGCGCTGGCCTCCACTCAGCGTGATTCCTCGCTCCCCAACCAGGGTCTCGTACCCGTCGGGGAAAGCTTGAATATCAGCTTCCAGCTGAGCTTGGCGAGCTGCAGCCCGGAGCTCGCTCTCGCTGGCCTCTGGATTCCCGAATCGCAGGTTCTCGGCCAACGTTGCTGTGAATAGATAGCCCTCCTGGGGCACGAGCGAGATCTTGGTGCGCAGATCCCTCAGGCTCAATGAAGTGATGTCCTGCCCATCGATCCAGAGCTGTCCATGGGGCACCTCGACCATTCTGCCCAGGGCTCGAGCCAGGGTGGTCTTGCCGCAACCAATCGGTCCCACCACCGCGACAAGCTCTCCGGGTTTGACCGCAAAGCTGACCCCCGCAAGCGATTCGGTTGTTGCCTCCGGGTAGCGGATGTGTAGGCCCTCGGCTCGAATTTCGCCAGGGTTACTAACCACGCGTAGCGGCTGGGGATCGGCCGGATCTTGGATTGCGGATTGCCGCTTTAAAAGCTCCTCGACTCGCTCCAGGCTGACCTGGCCGGTCTGGAAGGTGCTGAGGGTGAAGCCCAGCAGTGCTGTCGGGAAGACCAGTCTTTCCACATAAAGAATTAGGGCCACCAAACCGCCGAGACTGAGGCTTCCTGCTGCCAGTTGGCCGCTGCCGATGGCAAGCAGCACGAGTAGGGATAGTGAGCTGATTCCCTCCAGCAGTGGAAAGAGAGTGCTTCGTGTACGGGCCAGTGCCAGGGCGGCATCGCGATAGCGATCACTCAACCGTGTGAAGGCTTCCTGTTCAGTCGGTTCCTGGCGGTAAATCTTGATGGCGCTGATCCCTGAAAGATCCTCCTGGATCAGATCACTGAGGCCGGCCAGTTCCCGCTGCTGCTGGCGTTGCTGGCGCATCATCCGGCCGCCGCTGGCGCCCACCAACAGCAGCATCAGTGGGTAAAGCGAGATCGCCGCAAAGCTCAGCCAGGGGTCGATCGCCAGCATCGCTGGCAGGGTGAAGGTGTAGGCCAGCACTGTGTTGGTGAGGCTCAGTACAGCGAATCCCAGCAACCTGCGGACGTTCTCCACATCACTGGTGGAGCGGCTGATCACCTCACCACTGCCGGTGCTCTGCACCCAGCCTGGTTCCTGCTTGAGCAGGTGATCGAAGATGCGCTGCCGCAGCTTGATCTCAACCTGCCGTCCTGCTCCAAAGACCAGCACGCGAGACCACAGCCGCACGAGTGCCATTCCAGTGGCTAGCACCGCAATCAAAGCGGCCTGCTGAAGCAGCTGGGGCAGGGAGAACCCCTCCTTGAGGTTGTTGACGGTGTTCTGAACCAGCAGCGGCAGGCTCACCCCAACCAGGTTCACGGCTACCAAAGCCACAGCTCCTTGGAGCAGCTCGCGCCGTTGTGGCCTTAGGTAGCGGATGATCAATCCCAGCTTCAGGGGTGCAGCCATCCGCGCTTGCGTGAATTCGCCCAAACTACGGAGCCGAAGCGCTTGACTGTCGACCGATGAGCAGCAGTCCTGAGATCACCCCGCAGCAGACCCACCCACTGGAGGTCAGCGATCGCCAAATTGTTGATGGTCTGCTTGCCACCACAGTTCCAACCGATGCTCATCTTGTTGATGCTGCCCGGTTGCTGATGCGATACAGCGGATTCCCAGGTGCTGAAGAGCTGCAGCGCGATCTTGCCAAGGCCATCAAGCTTTGGGGCCTCAGCCGAGATGAGCTCAATGCCCGCTGCCGTGAAATCTGGTCCTCCGGTTATCGCCCAGGACAGGACTCAGCAGTGGAGACTCAGTCAGTGGGTAGTGGCTTTGATGCCTCTGACGCCGAGAGCTGATCAAATGATGTCGAGCTAACACACAGGCCTACGGTTCATAGGTAAGAATTGGGCGTCCCCATCACCTGGCCCGGGATGCTTTTGCATCCGGGTCTTTTTTTTGGGCTGATTCTTCTGCAAAGTTCAGGGGGCCTGTTGTGCGCTCTGATGACCAGTACCGACACCATCTCCTGGCCTGCGCTTCTTGAACAGCTCTGCCGCGGGGACGTGATGCAGGCCAATCAGGCCGCCGCTCTGATGCAGGCCTGGCTTGATGGAGCACTTGAGCCGGTTCAGACCGGGGCTTTCCTTGCTGCCCTCCGCTGCAGGCCTTATCAATCGGTGGAACTCGCCGCGATGGCGAAGGTGTTGCGCCAGGCTTCGGCATTGCCATGCCCGAGACCGTCCATTCCCCTGGTGGATACCTGTGGCACCGGCGGTGATGGGGCCGACAGCTTCAATATTTCGACCGCCGTAGCGTTCACTGCTGCCGCCTGCGGTGTGGTTGTCGCCAAACACGGCAATCGCAGTGCTAGCGGCAAGGTGGGTTCGGCTGATGTCCTTGAGGGGCTTGGCGTTCCGCTCAGTGCACCGTTGGAGCAGGTGGTGGGAGCGTTGGAGCAGACAGGGGTGAGCTTTTTGTTTGCCCCAGGCTGGCATCCGGCACTCAAGGGGTTAGCACCACTGCGCCGTTGTTTGGGTGTACGCACCGTCTTCAACCTGCTGGGGCCACTGGTCAACCCCTTGAAGCCGGAGGCTCAGGTTCTTGGTGTTGCCACGCCTGAGCTGCTCGAGCCCATGGCAGGAGCGCTGCAGTTGCTTGGTTTAGAGCGGGCTGTTGTGGTGCATGGCCATGGCGGACTTGATGAAGCCAGTCTTTCTGGCCCCAGTCAGCTGATCGTTCTGGAAAATGGTGCACTCCGCCATGAGTCCCTCGATCCCTCGGCTCTCGGTTTGAGCACCGCACCGCTGGAGTCCCTGGCCGGCGGGGATCTCAGCTGTAATCAGCAGATCCTTGAGTCGGTGCTCCAGGGACGTGGCACAACCGCTCAGCAACAGGTGGTGGCGCTCAACACAGCACTGGTGTTGTGGAGCGCCGGTGCAGCTGCAACTTGGTCAGAAGGAGTGGAGCAAGCACTTGAGGCTTTGGCTTCTGGTTTGCCTTGGCAGCGCCTGCAGCAACTCTCTGCCCTCCTGCTGCCCGCTGCGGGATGATCGTTAAAGACGCCAAGACCCATGGACGCCCTGCTTGTGCTGGCTGATGGCACCGTGCTGCGCGGCCAGGGCTTTGGCGCCACAGGCACAGCCATCGGTGAGGTGGTCTTCAACACCGGGATGACTGGTTATCAGGAGGTCATCACCGACCCCAGCTACACCGGTCAGCTCATCATTTTTACCTATCCCGAGCTGGGCAATACCGGCATCAACACCGAAGATCTCGAGGCCGATGCGCCGGCGGTCAAGGCGGTCATTACCAGAGAACTGTCTCCTGCTCCCAGCAACTGGCGCAGCAGCGGCAATCTTGAGGGCTGGCTTCAAGATCATGGTGTTGTTGGTTTGAGCGGTATCGATACCCGAGCTGTGGTGCGGTTGCTGCGCGAGGGCGGTGCCATCAACGGTGCGGTCAGCAACGACGGAACCAGCCCTGCCGCATTGCTGGAGCAAGTTCGGTCGGCTCCATCGATGGAGGGTCAAAACCTGGCGGCCCAGGTCAGCACCAACGAGCCCTATCAGTGGAGTCGTCCAACGGCAGCAGCCTTTGATCAACGCCTGCAGCCAAAGCCTCTGCAGCCTTACAAAGTGGTGGCTATCGATTTCGGCATCAAGCGCGCCATCCTTGAGCGGCTAAGCGCCCATGGCTGCGATGTGCAGGTGCTGCCCGCCAGCGCCAACTTTGACCAGGTGATGGCCCATCAACCCGATGGGGTTTTTCTCTCTAACGGCCCTGGTGATCCGGCCGTGGTGAGTAGCGGGATTGAGCTAGCCACCGCCCTGCTTGGGCAGCATCAGTTGCCCCTGTTCGGAATCTGTCTTGGCCATCAGATCCTTGGCCTGGCTCTTGGGGGACGCACGTTCAAGTTGGGTTATGGCCATCGCGGGCTTAACCACCCTTGCGGCGGGAATGGTCTGGTGGAAATCACCAGTCAGAACCATGGATTTGCCATCGATGCCGCCAGCCTGGATCCTGAGCGCGTATCGGTCACGCACCACAACCTCAATGACGGCACAGTTGCCGCTCTGGAATTACGCGATCAGCCGGTTTTTGGTGTGCAGTACCACCCGGAAGCCTCCCCTGGCCCCCATGACGCCGATCACCACTTCCGCCGTTTCACAACCTTGATGGCAGAGCGGCGTAACGCCGATAGTATGGAGCGCCTCCAGTAGGCGGCTGTTCGTGCAAGAGGTCTGGAACCATCACTGATCTTCAGCGACTCACTGTCTCCCTCCGGGGCGGATTCGAGCCCCAGGATCACTGTCTGCTGTTCCGTTTTAATGGGCAGCTTGATGCTTATTCCGAGCGTCAGTTTCGTGATTTCATTGCTGATCATTCCAGTGGCTTGTCATTGCCTCTGGTCCTTGATCTGAGCCGTATTGATTTCATCGATTCCTCTGGATTGGGTGCTCTTGTTCAATTGGCCAAGCAATGGAATGAGGCCAAACGTCGCTTTCTCATTGTCGGCAACAGTCGTGTTGTTCAGACTGTGAAACTGGTGCGTCTTGAGGCTTTCTTGAACATGCAGCCGGATCTTTCAACGGCTATGGGCAACCTTGCCGCTGCCTGAGGGCGTTGAGCCTGGTCCTTCCCAGCTGGCCTGGCTGGGTGATGCCGTTTGGGAACTTCATCAGCGTCGACGCCTTGTCCTTGAGCCTGGCTCCACGGCTCAGCTTCATCGCATGACTGTTGCGTTGGTCAGAGCTGAAGCTCAAAGCGCTGCACTCGCTGAGCTTGAGCCGGAGCTGCTCCCTGCCGAACTTGATTTAGTTCGAAGGGGACGTAATGCAGCCGGACGTGGACCAAAACGTAGTGATCCGGGTGTTTATGGCCGCGCCTCAGGATTTGAGACAATGGTGGGCTGGCTCTATCTGAATAATCCTGCACGGCTGGAGCAGCTGCTCAGCCACCTGGAGCAATGTCGCTCCACAGACGCGGGTTAGCAGATAGAGCGCCACGGTTATCCGCCTTGTCTTCATGCCCCCCCGTTCTCGTCGCCCATTCAGCCGCCCTGACGGGCCCGGCCGGCCAGGTGGTAGGCGTGGTGGACCTGATCGCTTTGAGCGGCGTGATCGCCCCTATCGCTCTGACAGGCCTGAACGCGGCGAGCGGCCTGAGGGGGAGCAGCGGCCTGGCCGAAGTGAGCGCCCTGGTGGCAGCCGTTCCCGCTTTGATCGCTTTGATCGCAGCGAGCGTCCTGCTCCCGGTGGTCGTGGCCGCAGTGCGAGGCCCGAGCGATTTGATCGTGGTGAGCGCTTCTCGCGTTCAGGTCCAGGACGCCGTGATAGTGATCGCCGCGATGGGCGCCCGCAGCGCCGCTTTCCTGCATCGGGTCCTCGTCCTGATCGATCTGATCGTCAGGATCGGTTTGAGCGCTATGAGCGGCGGGAGAGCGAGCCACCTGTTGCTGAGAGTTCCGCTAGCCCAGAAGTCGATGATCTGATCTGGGGCCTCCATGCGGCGCAGGCTGCGTTGGAGAGCGGTCGGCCAATCCACAGGATTTGGTGCACCCCGGAGATGCGCTTTCGTAGCCGCTTCCTGCAATTGCTTCGGGAGGCCAAAGCCTCCGGTGTGCTCGTGGAAGAGGTCACTTGGGCACGTCTGGCTCAGCTCAGTGGCGGTGGGGTGCATCAGGGGATTGTTTTGCAGACGGCGGCAGCCGACACCGTTGACCTCGATTCCTTAATCAGTGGCTGCAGCCGTATTGGCGAAGCCCCTCTCCTGATGGCAGTTGATGGCCTGACCGACCCTCATAATCTCGGCGCCATCGTGCGCAGTGCAGAGGCTCTCGGTGCCCATGGCCTGGTGTTGCCCCAACGTCGCAATGCGGGTCTCACCGGTTCTGTGGCCAAGGTGGCTGCCGGTGCTCTGGAACATCTACCGGTGGCGCGGGTTGTCAATCTCAATCGTGCACTGGAGAAGCTCAAAGATTCCGGCTATCGGGTCGTTGGCCTTGCTGAGGAGGGCAGTGCCACGCTTGTTGAGGCTGACCTTGATGGGCCTTTGGTGGTGGTGACCGGATCGGAAGGTCAAGGGCTTTCGATGCTCACCAGGCGTCACTGCGATCAACTGATCCGCATTCCCCTGAGAGGCATTACGCCAAGTCTCAACGCTTCAGTGGCTACGGCGATGCTCTGCTACGAGGTGGCTCGACGCGGCTGGATGGCCAACCTCAAGGGCCAGGATCCGGCGCCACGGATTCAACGCGCCCAGATCAACGCTGAGTCCCTTGATGCAGGCGGTCCGTCCAGCCCGTCCGAAGCGCTTGAGGTTCAGTCGGAGCCTCCCCTTGAGCCGGCGGTGGAATCAGATATCCGGCTCTGAGAGTCCCAGGGCTGGACAGCAGCCATGCACAATGAACCCGCGACCAGACAGCCCCATGGGTGCTTTCTCCTCTCCCTTTCGCGCCACAGCCAATGTTCTGGGCCTGGCCTGGTGGGCACGGGTGGACACCCGTAATCCCGACGTCACTTACTGGTTTGGGCCATTTGTGCGACGCAGCACCCTGGAAAAGGAATTGCGGACCTTTCTGGCCGATCTGCGTTCCGAGCAGCCAGCGGTAGTTGAGCACCAACTCCTACGCACCCGTCGCGGTGAACCTTTCACCATCGAGCACCAAGGCTGAGCGAAGCCACCTTGCGCTGATAGCGTCGCCACCAGCCAATGAAGCGTGATGGCGATCTCTGCCTGGTCTGATGCCCTGCAACGTGGTGAGGCATCAGCCAAGGATCACGCTGCGAGCAGTCTTGAGCGAATTGCCGCCACCGATGGTGAGCTCAAAGCCTTTGTCACCGTCACGCCCGAAGCGGCGCGAAGAGCAGCTGATGTCGTTGACACCACTGTTGCTGATGGGGGACAGCTTGGTGCCCTAGCCGGCGTGACCGTTGGCATCAAGGACAACCTCTGTACCAATGGCATCACCACCACCTGCTCCAGCCGCATGCTGG
>CAJWXK010000076.1 GCA_913048995.1 uncultured Synechococcus sp.
TGTACAGCTTCCTGGATCGCGGCGAGCGCTCCTGCACCCTGCGGCCGGAAGGCACTGCCAGCGTCGTGCGGGCTGCCATTCAGCACGATCTGCTCAGTCAAGGGCCCCAGAAGCTTTGGTATGGCGGGCCGATGTTCCGCTACGAACGTCCCCAAGGCGGACGCCAGCGGCAGTTCCATCAGATCGGACTGGAGTGTCTTGGCTTTGCCGACCCCCGCAGCGATGTGGAAGCCATCGCCATCGCCTGGGACCTGCTGCAGGCCCTGAAGCTCACCAACCTGTAACTGGAGCTCAACTCCCTCGGCAGCCAGGACGACCGCAAGGCCTACAGGGATGGCTTGGTGACCTGGCTGGAGGAGCTTCAAGACCAGCTCGATGCTGATTCGCAGCAGCGCCTGGCCACCAACCCGCTGCGCATCCTGGATTCGAAACATCCGCAGACCCAGGAGCTGCTCGGCCTTGCCCCCAACCTGGAAGACGCCCTCAGTCCAGCTAGCCAGGAGCGCTACCAACAGATGAAGGAAGGCTTGAGAGCCAGCCCTTGGCATCCCCTTTCTCTGCAACCCCCCTCTGGTGCGGGGGCTGGATTAGCTGCTTTTGAGATCACCAGCAACGCCCTAGGTGCTCAGGCGACGGTCTGCGGCGGCGGGCGATACGACGGCTTGGTGGAGCAGCTGGGGGGCGCCCCCACTGCCTGCGTCGGATGGGCCATGGGTCTGGATCGGCTGATGCTGCTGCTGGGCCAACAGAGCAAGCCCACCAGCAGCCCCGATGTGGTGGTGTTGAGTCAAGGCGATGGCGCAGAAGCCCTGGCGGCGCCTGTGGCGCGGCAGCTGTGCCAGCTTGGCCAGGCCATGGAGATCGATCTGAGTGGGTCAGGGTTGGGTAAGCAGCTCAAACGGGCCAGGAAGAGCGGCGCCCGCTGGGCCGTGTTGATTGGAGAAGAAGAAGGAGCCAGCGGCCAGCTGCAGCTCAAGGACTTGAGCAGCGCAGAGAGCCGCTCGATCGCATTGGCGCAGCTTGCAGAAGAATGGCCGCGCCTTTGAGCCAGCCCATGGCCCAACCGCAGATCCCGATCTACATCGGCGTCGATCCGCGCGAGCGCTCAGCCACCAATGTGCTGATCGATTCATTGGTCCAGCACAGCAGCACGCCGCTGGCGATCACGCCGCTGGTCACCCCGCAGCTGGAGCAACAGGGTCTCTACTGGCGAGCACGCGACCCCAAACAAAGCACTGCGTTCTCATTCAGCCGCTTTCTGGTGCCTCACCTGATGGGTTTTAAGGGCTGGGCAATCTTCATGGACTGCGACATGCTCTGCCGGGCCGACATCACCGAGCTCTGGGGCCTGCGCGATGAGCGCTATGCCGTCATGTGCGTCCAACATGACCATCAACCCAACGAAACGGTCAAATTTCTGGGGGAAACGCAGAGTGCTTACCCCAAGAAAAACTGGAGTTCGTTGATGCTGCTGAACTGCAGCCGCTGCACGGCACTGACACCGGCGTTCGTCAACAGCGCCAGTGGACTGGAGCTGCACCGCTTCCATTGGCTGGAGGGCGATCACCAGATCGGCCCACTGCCGCCGCGCTGGAACCACCTGGTGGGCGTGCAGACCACGGGTGCTGAGGAGGCTGCACTGCTGCACTGGACCCTGGGAGGTCCCTGGTTTCGGGCCCAGCGCACGATGGGTGGCCCCGTGGCAGCGCAATGGTTTGGAGCCCGCACCGATGCGATGGCGCTGTGGGAGGAATGAACGTCCCCAGCACCCTGGTGGCCGTGCCGGCTCGGCTGGAATCCAGCCGCCTACCGCGCAAGCTGCTGGCCGATGTGGGAGGCCGGCCCCTGCTTCAACGAGTCCTCGAGCAGTGCCTTAAGGCGCAGGAGCCTGCAGCAGTGGCGCTCTGCACCGACAGTGACGAGCTGCGGAAGCTCGTGCCGCAGTGGGACCTGCCCAAACCTGTTCCCGTGCTGATGACGCCCCGCGCCTGCAGCAGCGGCAGCGAGAGGATTGCAGCCGCGCTGCCCGAGTTGTTAACGCTCGCCGGGGTGGAAAGGGCTGAAAACAGCTGGGTACTGAACGTGCAGGGGGACCAACCCTTTGTCGATCCTGCTGTCATTGACGCGATGGCCGCACGATGCCCCGAGAGCTCCACACCGGTGCTGACACCCATCTACCGGTTGCCGCAGAGCAAGATTCACAACCCTGCGGTCGTGAAGTGCCTGGTGGCCCACGACGGTCGCTGCCTCACCTTCTCCCGCAGCGCCTTGCCGCACGTGCGTGATGTCCCGCCCGAGCAGTGGCACGCCCATGCCCCCTTCTGGGGCCATGTAGGGATTTATGGCTACCGGGGCGATGTGCTGGCCCGCTGGACTGAGCTGCCGGATTCACCGCTGGAGCACATCGAAAAGCTGGAGCAGTTGCGCCTGCTGGAGGCGGGACTGGCCATCGGCACCTTCAGCGTCGCAGGAGATTCACTGTCGGTGGACACCCCTGAACAACTGGAGGAGGCCCGCCGGCTGGCCGCTCAATTGCGCTGACGCCAGCCATGACGAGCAAGGTCATGCCATGATCCGCGTGCACGAAGGATGCGCTCACTCAGCTCCCTGACGGCCCCCTGACCGCCAGCGCGTCGCAAGACCAGATCAGCCTGGCGCTTCAGGGGCCTGCAGGCATCGGCTGGAGTCACCAGCACCCCCACCAGCGGGCGCACCACCAAATCATTGAGGTCATCACCAATGAAGCCGGTGGCGCCAGCAGCAATGCTCAGCTGAGCTTGCAGATCAACGAGTGCCGCCTGTTTGTCTTTCACAGCCGTGTAGCAGTGCTCGACGCCCAGGTCCTTGGCCCGCAGCGCAATGGCAGCGCCGCGGCCGCCGCTGATCACGGCCAGCTCGATGCCCTCCTGCTGCAGCAGCTTGAGCCCAAGGCCGTCGCGGACATCAAAACGTCGCCAGACCTCACCAGAGGCCGAGTAGCTGAGCCCACCGTCGGTGAGCACGCCATCCACATCGAGCACCAGCAAGGCCAATCGCCCCAATCGGCTCTTCAGGCCGGAGCCAATCACAGCGTGCTAACAGCTTGAGGCTGGGTCTGAGCAGCGCGGCGGATGGCCAGCAATTGCTCCAGCAGCGGCTCCAAGCGATGCAGGGGAACCATGTTGGGCCCATCGCTGCAGGCATTCTCAGGATCGGGATGGATTTCCATGAACAGGCCATCAATGCCGACCGCCATGGCCGCGCGGGCCAGCGGCGCCACGAATTCCCTCTGCCCGCCAGTGGTGCTGCCCTGCCCACCAGGTTGCTGAACCGAGTGCGTGGCATCAAAGATCACCGGGCAATCCAATGCCTGCAGCTGGGGCAAGCTGCGCATGTCCACCACCAAGGTGTTGTAACCAAAACTGCTGCCCCGTTCAGTGAGCCAGAGCTGCTGAGCCCCGTTCAGTCCATTGGTGCGCAGCTTGGCCACCACCTGGGTCATGTCCCAGGGAGCCAGGAACTGGCCTTTTTTGACATTGATCGCTGAGGCTGCCGTGGCGGGATTCACCACGGTGGCGGCTGCCGCCAGCAACAGATCGCTCTGGCGGCAAAGGAAGGCGGGAATCTGCAGGACATCAACCACAGCGCCAACGGGCGCCGCCTGGTGGCTTTCATGGATATCGGTCAACAGCTCCAGCCCGAAGCGCTGCCTGACCTCCGCCAGGATCACCAACCCCTCCTCCAGCCCCGGGCCGCGGAAGCTGCGACTGGAGCTGCGATTGGCTTTATCGAAACTGGCCTTGAAGATGTAGCGAATCCCCAGGCGGGAGCAGATCGCCTGCACCTGTTCAGCAACGCTGAAGACCAGATCGGGGCTTTCGATCACGCACGGCCCAGCGATCAGCGTGAAGGGAATGCTCATGAGGCAAGAGGCTGCGTGGAAGCAGGATCCGCCAGTGGGACCACGGCGGCAGCTCGGCGTTGCAGGCCCGCCTGGACCAGATCATGCAACCGCAACAGCCCCAGCAGCGAACCATCGCTGCCCTGCACCGGCAACACCGTGATGGGTTTGCGTCGGTTGTGCTCCATGGTCTCGAGAGCGTCCACAGCCAGGCTGGTGGGAAGCACCGTAATGGGATCAGCAGTCATCAGATCCGCAGCACAAATGGACGCCCACTGCTGGGGGGGATGCTCCTGCAAGGACCGGCGCAGATCCCCATCGGTGATCAGTCCCTGCAACTGATCAGGGGCCATCTCGTTCTGCACCCAGGCGGCTCCAGCGGTAGTGCCGGTCAGCCGGCTCACCACCTCAGCAAGAGGAGCGCATCCCTTCAGAGCCGGCCACTGCTCAACAGGCACCATCAGCTCGGCCACAGTCAAGGTGAGCTGACGGCCCAGAGAACCGGCTGGATGATTCACGGCAAAATCCCGTGGCGACACCCCACGCCGCTCCATCCACACAGCGGCCAGGGCATCACCGATGGCCATGGCCACCGCCGTGCTTGCGGTGGGGGCCAGATTGAGGGGGCAGACCTCCCGATCCACCGACCCATCAAGGACGACGTCGCAACCTCGCGCCAGGGAAGAGTTGAGCTGACCGGTCAGGGCAATGCAGGAACTACCCCGGCGGCGCAGATGCGGCAGCATCGCCAGCAGTTCTTCGCTCTCTCCACTGTTGGATAGCAACACGACAAGATCGTTGCTTGCTACGACCCCAAGATCCCCATGCAGTGCATCCAGAGGGTTGAGGTAGAGGGCCATCAGGCCGATCGATGTGAAGGTGGCGGCAATCTTGCGGGCCACGATGCCGCTTTTGCCCACACCCGTGACAACCAATTTGGCGCCCTCATCGCTGCAGCGCTCAAGCAGCACAAGGGCTGCCTCGCACTGCTCTTGACCTAGCCGCGCGGCTGTGCGCCTGAGGGCCTCGGCCTCTTGATGCAGCACTTCAGCGAGGGGGTTCATCAGAGCTAATGAGGTCATTCCTGCAGCAGGATCCCATCTCTGGAGCCGAGCCGCTCCAGCTGGGCCAGCTCTCGGAAGCTGCAGGAGCGTTCCTGCAGCTCGGCGAAGGTGCCAAAAGCTTTGACCTCCCCTTTGTCGAATTCATAGATCCGATCACAACGGGAGATGGTGCTCAGCCGGTGAGCAATCATCACCATGGTGCAGCGGCGCCCCACCACCTCGAGGGCATTGATCACCTCACTTTCGGTGCGGTTATCCAAAGCACTGGTGGCTTCATCAAGCACCAGGAAACTTGCATGGCGGTAGAAGGCCCGGGCCCGGGCCAAACGCTGCCGTTGATCACCCGAGAGCTGATGACCGTTCTCCCCAACCGGCGTCAGGAGACCGTAAGGCAGCTCTGAGACGTACTCACCCAGCTGGGCGGACTCCAGGGCTTCCCAGACCAGGTCGTCATCAATCTGCTGCTCATCAATGCCGAAGGCGACGTTGTCGCGCACGCTGGCATCGAGCAATTGAATGATCTGCGGCACCTGGGCGCAGCTGAACTGCCAAGCGGGCAGCTCCTCACGACTGAGCAGGCTGCCATCGAATTCAAGCTGACCCAGTTCGGGCTTCAACAGGCCCAACAGAGGATGGGCGACGGTGGATTTGCCGCTGCCAGTGTTGCCCACAAGCGCAATCCTCGAACCCATAGGGATCGTCAGGTGGACGCCCTTGAGCACCCACTCCTCACTGTTGGGGCAGCAATACCAGACATCCCGCAGCTCGGTGAGCGAATGGAACAACTGCTGCAGGTGAGAGGTAAGGCGCTGAGCGGCAATCGCCAGGGCCGAGAGAAAGGGAAGGATGCCCAACACCTGACGGGGATCCCCCTGGATCAGGGCCGGCACCGCACCGATGACAAAAATCAACGTGATCCCCAGTGGCTCAATCAACTGACAGGGAATGATGGGCAGCAGAACAGAGCGCAACGCGTAACGGGGGGGGCCGCTCTCCAGCACTGCTGAAGCTGTTCTGAAAGTGTTCTTCTATACCAGTGAGGGTGATGTCACGGACCGAAGCAAGCGATTCCAGCAACAGATGGGTGGTGCGCACTTCCAGGCGCAGGCCCCTGCTTGCGGGCATGTCGCAGGTACGGGGTGACCAGCGTCGATAAGCCCAGGCAGGAAAGCACCACGGCCGAGAGCAGCAGAAACCCTGGGAAACGGCTAATCCAGAACACGCCTAAAGAGAGCAGCAGGATCGAGACCGCGGCGTTGACCATGCGCAGGCACGGGCTAATAACACCATTAGCGGCTGCCGGATGCTGGAGAGGATCGATGTAGTGAGCTCAGCGTGCTGGGAGTGAGGTGGTAGGCGTACTGCTCACGCAGCACCCGGGCATGGGTCTCATTGGACAGATCACGCCAGATGCGAGCTGTCACCCATTCCTGGGCCAACTGCAGGGCAATTTTGGAGAAGGAGTCCAGAGAGGGGAATGCCGATGTTGCCGCTCGTGGGCTCCACCAGGACCGTGCGCTCCGGTGTGATCCGCCCAGCAGCTTCCCCATCGAGGATCATCGCGACACCGATGCGGTCCTTGACCGAGGCGGTGGGATTGAAGCTTTCCAGCTTGGCGACGATCTCAGCGCCGCAGGCCTCGTCGTGGGGCAGGCGGTTGAGGCGCACCAGTGGGGTTCGGCCCACGAGCGTTGTGATGTCAGGGGCAATCGCCATTGAGCCGCAGCGCTTTTAGCTGATTGACCCATTCTGGCCAGCGCGCTGGGCCAAGGCCGTCATTAATCGGGTGCGAACTCGCTCAATGGGATCACTCCAATCACTGAGTTGTGTCTGACGAAACAACTCGACGGAGCTGTACCAGGGCATTCGTGAGCCTTCGATGCCGTAGCGCCATTCAGGTGCCACAGGTACCAGCACCCACGCTGTGGTGCCAACACCACCGGCGATGTGCAGTGCCGTCTGCTGCACAGTGATGACCAGATCAAGCTCCTTGGTCAGCGCTGCTGTCTCGAGCAGATCCTCGGTAATGCCAGCGAAATGGTGAACCTGAACACCACGATTGTGCTGGAGCTGATCCAGCTCAACCTGGGAATGTCGGTATTGGAGATTGATCCAATTCACTCCTGTTAAAGACAACAACGGCATCAAGGCCTCCAAATCCAAGGAGCGGCGCCGATGCTCCCCAAGATCGCCACCGCCTCTCCATGCCAAACCAACACTGAAGGGCTCTGGCAATGACGCCAGACGCTGTCGCCAGTGCAGGCAGCTTTCTTCTGGCACATTCAGATAGGGGTGAGCTGGGCAATCGTCTGGCGAATGGCGAAAAAAGCGGCCAAGACTACCGATGCCGTAACAGGAATCGACCGCCGCAAATCTCTCTTGACTCACGCCACTGACAATCTCCAACTGGGGAAATGAACAAGTCAGCAAGGGCAATAACCGAGGCTGCACCATCACCACCAGGTGTTCAACCACCTGGGCAAGATCAGGAAGCATCGATGCCATCATCAATGTGTCCCCGAATCCTTGCTCAGCAAACACCAGCACGGAACGCTGATGGGGTGATGTCCAATGGTTGCGTGGGCCCATCCCTGGGGCCAGGAAAGAACTGACCCCGGCGATGCCAAAGCGACTCTCATACAATGACCAGGCTTCACTCCAACGTCCTTGGGCAAGCAATTGGTAGGCCATTTGCAATTGCAGTTCCGCTGAATGCGGACGTCTCAGCAACAGCTTCTGCATGACATCGAGGCCATTGGTGTAATCACCCAGGCGGCGGTAGGCATCACTTAACAGCGATAAGACCTCATCATCAGCATCCAACGAAAGCAGCAAGTCACGAGCTTCAGCAGGACGAAAGGCACGCAAAAGGCATTCCGCCATCAGCCGCTGAGGCTGAAGCGGTCGTCGCACCATGGGATCGCGGGCAAGCCAGGCCTTGAGCGCATCAACATCACCCTCAACCACCAGAAGAGCCAACCAGGCCTCAGCGAGATCGCCAGAAAAGCCGTGCCTCTCAATTGCGGCGGACAGCACTCCACGGGCTTCATCCACCATGAGCTTTTGACGCAACACCCTGCTCACAAGAAGGACCAGCAAAGGCTCTTGCGGGTGCTCATCGACAAGCTTGAGCAGGCGCCGGCTGTGGTCCGCATGCCAATCCGAGGCCAGCAAGCGCACATGAATCAGCAACACATCCAAGTCATTGGAGCCAAGGGCCTCCAAGCGCTGCCAGCAGAACCAGGCCTGATTCAGATCACCAAAGGCCAGATGAATCTCAATCAAGGCAACACCAAGCGCCACCAGATCAAGATCAGCTTCTTGTTGGAGCTGATCGAGACGCTGGAGAGCATTCGCATGCTCTCCAAGATTGGCTTGAGCCCGGGCGAACATGATCTGCGCTGGCACCAGGCGCATCAGTTCAGCTGAATCAGGATGCTGCAGGAGCTTGAGCGACACAGCCCAATCACCACAGCGTTGCAAGGCGGCAATGGCTTCAAGCCGCAACTCAATTGAGCCTGGTGCTAAGCAAAGGGCTTCAGCAAAGGCCGTCAGGCTGAGTTCGGGACGGCCTAAACCACACCAGGCAGATGCCTGGAACCACCACAGGCGGAAATTCCTCAGCTCTGGTAGGGGCAATTCCTGCAGCTGATCCAGTAGTGCAGACCACTGCTGCTGCTGCTGCAGCTGCTGAAATCGCGCAACATCCACGGCGATCATCAGAAGCACAGCTGAAATGACGGCCCAAATCTAAGTAAGACCTCTGGCAAACATAAAAAAAGCCCCTCCTTGCGGAGGGGCTCGGTGTGTGTGTGTGAGAAGGGTGGTG
>CAJWXK010000077.1 GCA_913048995.1 uncultured Synechococcus sp.
GCCAGCAGCGCATGAAGTTGCGCCCGATGCGGCCGAAACCATTAATGGCAACACGTAGGGTCATGGCAATGCGGGAGATATCCCGGTAGATAAGGAATTTGGCTGCAGATCATACAGACTCTGACCTGATTTCTCGGCAGTCCTCAGCAACGAATTCCAGACAGAGCCATCCAAGCGATTTAAGGTCCACGTCAGGCACTCCAAGACTTTGTCCAGGCCCGCGTCACTGAGCTCTGAACGGCCTGTGCACTTCATCGGTGTAGGAGGCATCGGCATGTCTGCCCTGGCGGGAATCCTGGCCGAGCGCGACTTCACCGTCAGCGGTTCCGATCCACGCCAGTCAGCCCTCTCTCAGGACCTGCACCAACGTGGGGCCCGCATCTTTCAGCAACAGAGCGCCGGCACAATCAAAGCGATCCGCTCAGGGGTGAGCCAAGAACCACTTGTAGTAATCAGCAGCGCCATCCCTCAGAACAACCCCGAACTGGTGGCTGCCCGCGATGCTGGTCTTGAAATCTGGCACCGCGCCGAACTGCTGGCTTGGATGATCAACGCTCAGCGAAGCATCGCCGTTGCTGGCAGCCATGGCAAAACCACAACCAGCAGCCTGATTGCCTCCCTGCTTTATGCCGTGGGCATGGACCCGACTGCTGTAATCGGCGGAGTCGTGCCGAGCTTTGGCAGTAATGCACGCAACGGCAGCAGCGACCTGCTTGTGGCAGAAGCCGATGAATCCGATGGCTCCCTCGTGCGCTTCAGGCCCAGCCTTGGCCTGCTAACCAACCTCGAACTGGATCACACGGATCACTACCCAGACCTAGAAGCACTGATCGCCACCATGCAGCGCTTCGCCGGCCACTGCACAAGCGTGCTGGCCAACCACGACGATCTAGTGCTGCGGCAGCACTTCCAGCCAGAGCAGTGGTGGAGCATCGAACCTGGAAGCCCAGCCGCCTTCCGCGCTGAGCCGATCAGCCTCACCGGTGATGGCAGTCGGGCGGACTACATCGAGAACGGCCAACACCTCGGGGAGCTTCACCTCCCGATGGCAGGACGCCACAATCTCAGCAATGCTCTGGGCGCCGTGGCTGCCTGCCGTCTGGTCGGCGCAAAATTCGAACCACTGCAACAGGCCCTGAGTCAACTTGAACCCCCCGGGCGTCGCTTTGATCTGCGCGGTGAAATCGCAGGAAGGTTGGTGGTCGATGACTATGCCCACCACCCGAGTGAGGTAGAGGCAACGCTGACCATGGCCCAATTGATGGTGAGCAGCGGTCGCAGCACCTTGCCGTGGGTACCTCGCCGGGTCATCGCAGTGTTCCAGCCCCACAGGTACAGCCGCACCGCTGAATTCATGGAGCGTTTTGCCGCAGCACTGGGAGCCGCTGATCATGTACTCCTTGCACCGCTTTACGCCGCTGGAGAAGCCCCGATCGAGGGGATCAGCAGCGCTGCGATGGCTGAATTCATCAAGGCTGGTGGTCGTGAGGTCCAGGCTTTTAACCAGCTCGAAGAACTTGCTGATGGTGTGATGAACTGGAGCACCCCCGGCGATCTAGTGCTCGTCATGGGTGCAGGCGATGTCAACCGCCTGTGGGGTCTTCTCGAGCAGATGCATACCAATGACGGCATCGCTGCTGCCTAAAGCAATGGATGCCCTCACCCCACCACTTCTGCGTCAGGGGGTAGAGCTGGCAGCCTTCACCACCTGGAAAGTGGGAGGTCCGGCGGAATTTTTTTCGGAACCTGAAAGCATTGAGGAACTACAAGCTCTGCTGGATTGGGGCCGCCAGCAGGGTCTACCTCTGCAGCTGATCGGCGCAGGCTCCAACCTGCTGATCAGCGATGAAGGACTGTCCGGTCTGGTGGTTTGCTGCCGCCACCTGCAGGGTGCCCAACTCGATAACACCAGCGGTGTAGTGGATGCCTTGGCCGGTGAACCGTTGCCCACCCTGGCGCGACGTGCAGCAAAAGCCGGGCTGGCTGGGCTCGAGTGGTCTGTCGGCATTCCCGGCACCGTGGGCGGGGCAGTGGTCATGAACGCTGGCGCCCAGGGGGGATGCATCGCCGACAACCTGATAAAGGTGACACTGCTGAATCCAGCCAATGGAAAGCGGCAAGTAATGACTGCCGCTGAGCTGGACTACGGCTACCGCCACAGCCGACTACAGGGCGAACCCTGGGTCGTACTCAAAGCCCAGTTCCAATTGGAAAGCGGTCAGTCACCGAAGCAAGTCAGCCAGCGCACCAGCACCAACCTGCACAAGCGCACCAGCACCCAGCCATATCAACTACCAAGCTGCGGCAGCGTGTTTCGCAACCCCGAGCCCCAGAAAGCCGGCAGGCTGATCGAAGCACTGGGACTAAAAGGGCACCGCATCGGCGGCGCGGAGGTATCCAAGATGCACGCCAATTTCATCGTCAACACTGGTGCAGCACAGGCCACTGAGATGGATGCCTTAATCCGATATGTGCAGCGGTGCGTGGCCGATGCCCATGGGCTGCAGCTGCATCCCGAGGTGATGCGACTTGGAAAGTTCCCAGGAAACCCAGCGACTGCGGCCTAACCTGGCAACCCCCAGTTCCCCTGCCATGGCCGGTTTCGGTCTTCCCAACTTCGGTCAACTCACGGAAGCCTTCAAGAAGGCTCAACAGATCCAGCAAGACGCCCAGAAGCTGCAGGAGGAACTCGATGGAATGGAGATCGAAGGCAGCAGCGTGAACGGTCAGGCCAGTGTGTGGCTCTCAGGCAACCAACAACCCCTGCGCGTGCGCCTTGCACCTGAACTGCTGAGCGCAGGTCAGGAAGCGACAGAAGCAGCCACCCTTGAGGCACTGCAAAACGCTTACGCCCAGTCCACCGCGACCATGAAGGAGCGGATGGAAGACCTCACAGGCGGTCTCAACCTGCCAGGCCTCGGCAGCTGAGCTAATTCGATTGCTCCATCAACGAGCGGTAGGTCCCATATCGCTCCCAGCTGTGATCAAGCCCGCACCCCGGTTCTTGCAGATGGCGGCAATCTCGGAAACGACAACGGGCTCCCTCTTCAAGTTGCCTGCGAATCTCAGGGAACAGCAATGGCAGCTGCTGCTGATCGAGCGGCAGCTCTGGGCGATTGAAGCCTGGGCTGTCAGCCAGAAGGCCACCACCAGGAAGGTCATGAAGCTCCACGTGACGAGTCGTGTGGCGACCGCGCTGCAGCTTTCCTGACACAGCAGCGGTGGGCAGATCCAAATGGGGTACTAGGGCATTAAGCAGGCTGCTCTTACCGACCCCACTAGGGCCACAGAGCACCGCTACCCCTCCGGCTAACCGCTGACGGACTAAAGACAGGGTTTCCGGCTGTTCCCGGCTGATACACAAGGCGTCATAACCCCAACACTTGAGGCGCTGAAGCCAGCTGCTGGCCTCAGCAGTGGTGATCAGATCAGCCTTGCTGAGCACGGGCACCACCTCAACACCAGTGGTCTCGGCACTGAGCAGAAAGCGACTGAGCAGCTCCTCATCAAGACTGGGTTGAGCAAGAGCAACCACCACCAGCACCTGATCAACATTCGCCAGAGCAGGGCGCTGCAACTGACTGCAGCGTGGCTCCAGGCTGGCCACCGCAGCGCGGCCATCGCCCCAGTCGCAACCATCGAGTCCCACCCAGTCCCCCACCATCACCTGCTGACCGCCATAGGCCAGGCGAGCACGACGAGTGCAGAGGAGCTGACGCTCCCCAGCAGGGCCAGGCTGCTGGAGGCGTACACGGAGGTAATTGGCCTCAAGAGCCATCACACGGCCCCGTAAAAGCTCAGGCACGAGTGATGCTGAAGGTCACCGAACCATCGGGCTGCTGAGCGCGTTCCAGAGCCCCCACGTCTGAACTGGTACGCAGTGACTGGCCCACAAGTTGATCGGGTTCACCACCATCAAGCTGCACTACCAAAGTGCTGCCAGTAGTGAGCTTCTCCAGAGCAAGCCGTGTACGGATCAAATTCAACGGACAAGGCGTCCCTCGCAGATCCAGCGGCGTGGCAGTCATGACTCAGCTGAACAATCCACCAAAAAGACCTCCCTTGCCCTTGGGATGAGTGGTGGAAATGGAAGCCAGCTCCTGCAAAAGCTCCCGCTCTCGGGAATCAAGCTTCTGGGGCAGGTGCACCTTGACGGTAAAAAGATGGTTGCCGCGGGCTACTGGATTACCCAAACGCGGCACACCGTGGTCCTTGAGCGTCAAGACCGCACCAGGCTGGATGCCCGCCGGAATCGGCAACTCAACCGGACCATCAACCGTGTCGACCTGCATCTTGTCACCAAGAATCCCTTGCAAATAACTAATGCTGAGCTCGGAGTGAATGGTGATGCCATCGCGCCTGAACTTGGGGTCAGCCTGGACGAACAACACCACATAAAGATCTCCGGCAGAGGCACCGCGCTGTCCAGCATTCCCCTCACCATTCACCCGCAAACGAGTTCCTGAATCGACCCCCGCAGGGACATTGACCCGGAGTTTCTTGCGCACCTGCTGCACGCCCTGACCACCGCAATCTGGGCAGGGATCAGCGATCACCTGACCGGTGCCCTCGCAGGCCGGACATGGGGCCACCTGGGTGAAAGTGCCAAACGGCGTGCGGGTGGCGCGGCGCACCTGTCCAGCACCGCCGCAGGTGCTGCAGGTCACTGGCCCGGAGCCGGCCTTAGCGCCACTGCCTTTACAGGTACCGCAGGTCTCAAGGTGACGGATCTGAATCTCCTTCTCACCACCAAAAACCGCATCACGGAAGCTGATATTGAGGTCAAAGCGCAGGTCATCCCCCTGGCGCGGACCTCGCTGCTGACGCGGACCACCTGGGCCAGCGGCTCCGCCGAAACCGCTGAAAAACGTTTCAAACAGATCAGCAAAACCGCCCATGTCGCCCATATCGGGCATACCGCCTCCGGCAGCACCGGAGACACCGGCTTCACCGAACTGGTCGTAGCGGGCGCGGGTCTGAGGATCACCCAGCACCTCGTAGGCACGGCCGATCTCCTTGAAACGATCCTCGGCCCCGGGCTCTTTGTTGACATCGGGGTGGTACTGACGAGCCAGCCGCCGATAGGCGCGCTTCAGGGTGTCGGCATCGGCATCGCGGGAGACCCCAAGCAACTGGTAGTAATCAGCCATCAGTTCGTCTCAGGTGAAGCAGCCGCGGTAGGTCCTGGGCCCATGGACACCTTGACCATGGCGTGACGCAGCACTCGGCCGTCGAGGTGATACCCGCGCTGCAACTCCTCAACTACAACGTCTTCGGCATGGGCATCACTGGGCTCTCGCAGTACGGCTTCATGCAGGGTGGGATCAAATGCTTCCCCCTCCACGCGCATGGGGGACACCCCCAGCTGCTTGAGCACATCAACCAGCTGCTTATAGAGCCCCTGGTAACTGCGATGCAGAGCCTGAGCCTCTTCACTTTCAGGATTCAGCTGCTGGCGAGCCCTTTCAAAGTTATCGACCACCGGCAAAATTTCACCGAGGGTGCTGCAGATCAATTGCACCTTGAGGTCTTCGGCATCCCGCTGTTGGCGCTTGCGGAAATTGTCAAAATCCGCGGCAATGCGCATGTACTGACTGCGCACCGTGTCGTGCTCCGCGCGCAGAGCGGTGAGTTCTGCCTCAAGCTGAGTTGCGCGATCCCCGCTTGCATCCGCTTCCGCTTCCGGTTCCTGGGGAGGCATCTCTGCGACAGGAGGCTCCACCGGTGTGGATGCGGCCTCAGCAGCAGCCTCAGTGCCGTCTTCAGCCTCAAGAGGGGAGGGGGAAGCGGGGGGCTCTCCGGTCATCGCAAACGACATCGCAATCCCATCATGTTGCTGGGACCACCGCCCCTGGATCAAGGTCGGAAAACCCAGCCATCCTGAGAACAGATCCTCAGCGCTGCCCGCCTTGGAACGGTTCGAGCTGGATGACAGTTTTGAGAGTTTCGCGCCACCTCCGCCACCCGATGGGCCGGAGCTGCAGGAAAGCGCCCATGACACCAATGCAGCGCCTGTGATTCAACTCGCAGACCGCATCCTGCTTCAGGCCCTAACTCGCAAGGCCAGCGACATCCATATCGAACCCCAGGAAGATGGCCTGCACGTGCGCTTGCGGCTGGACGGAGTGCTGCAGAACGCCTTTGAAACCCTGCCGGCAAAGGTGATCCCAGCGCTGACCAGCCGCTTCAAGATCATGGCTGAACTGGACATTGCTGAGCGGCGCCAGCCCCAGGACGGCCGAATCCGCAGGCGCTTTGAAGGCAACACCGTGGACTTCCGCGTCAGCGTGCTGCCGAGCCGCTTCGGCGAAAAGATCGTCATGCGTCTGCTGGACTCCAGCTCCACCCAACTCGGGCTGGATCTGCTGATCAGCGATCCCCAGGCCCTCGCTGAGGTGCGAGACATGGGCAGCAAACCTTTCGGCATCCTGCTGGTGACAGGGCCAACCGGTTCAGGCAAATCCACAACCCTCTACTCACTCCTAGCGGAGCGCAACAGCCCTGGGCTGAACATCTCGACGGTCGAAGATCCGATCGAATACACCCTGGCGGGCATCACCCAAACGCAGGTGAACCGCGACAAGGGGCTGGATTTCGCCCAAGCCCTGAGGGCTTTCATGCGCCAGGACCCCGATGTGCTCCTGGTCGGCGAAACTCGCGATCTGGAAACCGCCAAGACTGCTCTGGAGGCAGCCCTCACAGGCCACCTGGTGCTCACCACGCTGCACTGCAATGACGCTCCCAGCGCCGTGGCCCGGCTGCAGGAGATGGGGGTAGAAACGTTCTTGCTCAGTGCCGCCCTGATTGGCGTGCTCTCCCAGCGCTTACTGCGGCGTCTCTGCCCCCACTGCCGCCAGCCATACCAGCCAAAAGAAGCAGAACTAGCCCGATTGGGCCTACAGGTGAACGATCGCTCAAGCCTGAACTTCTACCGGCCACCAAGCAGTCCAAACCCCTGCAGCCATTGCGATGGACTGGGCTACAAGGGCCGGATCGGTGTCTATGAAGTGATGCGAGTCAATGAAGGCATGGCCGAAGCCATCGGCCAGGGGGCCGGCACCGACCAGCTCAGACGCCTGGCACTGGAGAACGGCATGAAAACCCTGCTGGGCTATGGCCTCAACCTTGCACGGGAGGGACACACCAGCCTGGAAGAAGTGGAGAGGGTTTTGCTAACCGATTCCGGACTGGAACAGGAGATCCGAGCAAGGCATCTCAGTACCGCGACATGCCAGGGATGCGGTGCCGGTCTGCAGGATGAATGGATTGACTGCCCCTATTGCCTCACACCCAGGGGCAAACTGCAGGAATAGGGACCCTCTCTTGAGGCGACATGGAGCTGCAGATCGAAACGCTGATGGAGCAGCTGGTTGGAAAGGGCGGCAGCGACTTGCACCTTTCAGCCGGACTTCCTCCTTACGGCCGTTTCAGCGGAGCTCTGCAACCGATGCATGAGGAGGCCCTGAGCGAGGAGGGCTGCAACCGACTGATCTTCAGCCTGCTCAACAACAATCAGCGCAAACAACTGGAGCAAACCTGGGAACTGGACTGTTCCTACGGGCTCAAAGGTGTGGCTCGCTTCCGCATCAACGTCTATCGGGAGAAAGGGTGTTACGCAGCCTGCCTAAGGGCCCTTGGCAGCCGCATCCCCAGCCTTGAACAGCTCGGTCTTCCTGAGGTGGTGCGCGAGATCAGCGAACGGCCCCGGGGCCTCGTGCTGGTGACCGGTCCCACGGGCTCAGGCAAAACCACCACCCTGGCGGCACTGCTGGAGCACATCAACCAGAGCCGAGCCGAGCACATCCTCACGGTCGAGGACCCAATCGAATTCGTCTACAAATCGGCCCGCAGCGTCATCCACCAGCGTGAACTTGGGGAAGACACCCGTAGTTTTGCCAACGCCCTCAAAGCTGCCTTGAGAGAAGACCCTGACGTGATCCTGGTCGGGGAGATGCGCGATCTAGAAACCATCCAGCTCGCCATCACCGCTGCAGAAACGGGCCATTTGGTGTTTGGCACCCTGCACACCAGCTCAGCAGCGCAAACGGTGGATCGGATGGTTGATGTGTTTCCGCCTGAGCAACAAACCCAGATCCGCGTGCAGCTCAGCGGCAGCCTGGTGGCCGTATTTGCTCAAACCCTCTGCCGGCGGCTCAATCCACCCCCCGGAGCTTTCGGCCGCGTGATGGCCCAAGAAATCATGGTCAACACGCCGGCGTTGGCCAACCTGATTCGCGAAGGCAAAACCGCCCAGATCTATTCGCAGCTGCAAACCGGCGGCCAATACGGCATGCAAACCCTCGAGCGTGCCCTGGCCAACCTCGTAGAGGCCGGCCAAGTGGAGCGAGGCGAAGCACTCAGCAAAGCCAGCAAGCCCGATGAACTGATGCGGTTGCTCGGTGAGGCGTGATGGCCACCCAAGCCTTCATTGCCACCTACAAAGACCGTCGAGGCAAGGAGAAAAGCCTCAAGCTCAAGGCCGCCGATCTGGCCAGCGCCAAGCGCAGCCTGCGCCAGCGCGGCATCTTGGCCCTCAGCCTCAAAGCCGATAGCGGCAGCAGCGAAAAGGTGCAGCGCGGCCTGAGTTTGTCGCTGGAGAAAGCACCAGGAGTCAAGGAAAAGGCAGTGTTTGCTAGCCAGATGGCGGCACTGGTCAGCGCCGGGGTGCCAATCGTGCGCAGCCTGGAAATCCTGGCCGAGCAGCAAAAGCTGCCGATGTTCAAACGGGCCCTCCAACGTCTGT
>CAJWXK010000078.1 GCA_913048995.1 uncultured Synechococcus sp.
GTCTCCTTGGCAGAGTTCCGGCCCCCGTTGCCTGACCGGAATCGAGCTGCACCCCTTTGGGGGTCAACGTGGCTTGACGATAACGCAATTGAGTAACAAGGAATACTGTTTTTCAGGGTGTTTGGGGTCGGTTCTCCGTACCTCCCGGCAGAAGCTCTGTCCTCAGCGGCTCCGTTCGAGCGGATACCCCTCATCCCCCCAGCGCTTGAGTCCGCCGCGCAGGTTTGCTGCTTTTGCCATCCCCGCTGCCAGAAGCTGTTTGGTAGCCAGAGCCGAGCGGCAACCGGAGTGGCAGACCACCACGACCGGACGTTGCTTGGGCAGCGCCTCGATGTGCTCGGGAAGCTCTGGCAATGGAATCAACATGCTGCCGCTGATGCGGCCGTCGGGGCCTTCAAACTCCTCCTGCGAACGCACATCCAGCAGCGTCACTTCGTTGGTGTGGCAGACCACCCATTCAGGTGTGAGCTCTGGCAGTCCGGCATAGCTACGGCAGATGGGTGCCCATGGGACCTGCTCTGCGGCGTCTTCTGGTCTGCCGCTGCGCAGGTTGCCAGGCACTGCGGCGTCCATGCGGCGGGGGTGAGGCAGTTGCAGGTTCTCCATGTAACCGATGAAATCCCGCTCGCTGGCACCTCCGCCGAGGCGTTGGTTGAACAAGCGCTCTTCAGCCACAGTGCTCACCAGGCGCCCGGTGTAGTCATGGGCGGGATAGAGAAGGCAGCTACCTGGGAGCGAAAAAAGTTGTTGGTGGACCGAGCACCACAGCTGATGGGGGTCCCCCTGTTGGAAATCACAACGGCCGCAGCCACGGATCAGCAGAGCATCACCCGTGCAGGCGATGCTGTGATCGTCAAGGACGTAACTGAGGCAGGAGGCCGTGTGTCCGGGTGTGCTGCGCACCTCCAGGGCGCGGCGTCCGAAGCTCACCTGATCACCATCAGTGAGCGGTCTGCTGACGAACTGACCTCCGGCGATGTCTGCCAGGGCGATGTCACAGCCGCTGCGCTGATGCATCAGCCAACTACCAGTCACATGGTCGGCATGGATGTGGGTGTCGAGACTGCACACCAGCTTGAGACCTAGCTCCCGGATCAGGGCCCAGTCGCGCTCGTGTTGCTCAAACACTGGATCCACCAGCACAGCCTCACCACTACTGCCATCGGCCAGCAAGTAGGTCAGGCTGCCCGTGTCGCCATCCAGCAGCTGGCGGAACAGCAGCTGTTCATGATCTTCATCCCTCAGTAGGGGGATGGCGCAGCCATCGCGGTTCATGGGCTGTTGAACCCTGCCGCAGGAGCGCGATTCACCGCCGCTTCGGTCGCGGGCCCCCAGATGCCATCGATCACAAGCGGTTCCAGGGGCCGGTGCCGGTTCCATAGGCGTTGAAAGGCTCGGACCTGCTCAGCTCCGAGTGAGTCGCCGCTGCGGGTGTAATCGAAGTGCATCGGGTCATGGGATCCCAGCCAGCGCCAGCCGTGCCGTTCGAGATATGGCAGCCATCCTTGAGCGTCCTCGATGTCGATGGCCAGCCCACTGTTGTGGTTGCTCCAGGGTGGTTGTGCGGCAGCGCTGATTCCGCACTCACCCTGGAGCCATTGCTGATGGAGCAGGTGCTGCTGCATCGGCGTGCGTAGCGCGCTGTTGACCTTCAGCGTGTGGTCGCGCTCCTCGACAGCTTGCACCAGGTCGCGATATGCATCTGGCTGCAGCCAGGGATTGTTCTGATCCCCCTCCACCACAATCAGAGGATGCTCGATTGGAACCAAATGGTCTTGCAGCGCCATTCCATCGAGCATCTGGCGCGATAGTCCCTCGATCTGGCCGGTGTTGCAGCTGCTGCGGGTGCTGGCCACGTTCGGTGCCTCCCCGGTTGGCATCAGCAGACGGCCGCTCTCCATGGCTTCACGGAAGCGGCCGAGTCCGTGGCTGCCGCCATTGACCAGGCGTCGCGCAGCAACCAGATCTCCTTGCTGGACGGCCTGCTGCAGCTCCTGCTCGCGATCCTTGATGAACACTGCCAGCAGATGTGCTGCCACTTCAGGGTCATTGGCCAGTTCAGGCCGTGCAATCAGATCGACACCGATGCGATCGCCATAGCGGCGATAGTTGTCGCGTCCGGTGAGCTGGATGAAACCCCGGCCGCGGTAAGCCTCTCCGTCACCGGATTCGTTGTTGCCTAGATCATTGCGGTTGTCATAGAGCCCGTATGGATGCCCCCCCGGTGCTGTATTGCTGGCGGAGCGGTATTCGTCAATTGGCTCGAAACCTGCGCTTTCTGCCCGGATCGTTGCCAGCGCCACGAGAATCAGGTTGGGATGCTCGATACCTTCTTCCTCCAAGGCGCTTAGCACCGTTGGCAGATGGCGCCTGATGTTCTCCTGTACCCAAGGTTCGGGAAACAGGGTGGTGAGCTTTTCGGCGCTGAATGGCTCAATCCAAGGAGGGGCCGCCGGGCTGGTCATGCCGGATCCATGCCGCGCAGTTCCACAGATAGCCACAGCTTCCGCTTGTCGGTCGGGTCAACTTGGAAGCTTTGGCCGGGTTGCGCTCATGGCTTCTGCCCTGCTGATCAAGCTGAATTCGATGAGCTCCGTTGGCGATGCCTCAGGACGCAGGAAGGATCTGGGTGCAGCGTCTGGCTCTGGATGGGTCCAGTGGTCAACTTCTCCAAGGGCTCACCTTTGCGGTCAAGAACAACATCGCCGTAGCCGGATGCAGCAATGGGTGCGGAAATCCGAGCTGGGCTCGCTCAGCGCCTCTTGAGGTGGCCCACGCACCAGTGGTTGAACGGCTTCTGGCAGCGGGTGCCAGCTGCCTTGGAACCACATGGATGGATGAGTTTGCCTTTGGTTTGGCCGGGGAGAACCCCTGGGGTGGCTCCCCTCCCAACCCACGTGTTGCTGGCGCCATTGTCGGTGGCTCCAGCAGCGGCAGCGCAGCAGCTGTGGCTGCTGGCTTGGTGCCGGCGGCTCTCGGTACAGACACCGGTGGCTCGGTGCGGGTTCCAGCCAGTTGGTGCGGACTCTGGGGCTGGCGGCCGACCCATGGCCTGGTGCCCACTAGCGGCGTCGTGCCCCTTGCTGCTTCGCTGTGTGTGGTCGGCCTGCTGAGCAGCACGGCGGGTGATCTTGGCCAGATGGCTGGGGTGATGGCCGGTGGGCTGCCTCCTGCCCGCAGTGTTAAGCGTCTTCTGGTGATTCCCGAGCTCTGGAAGCTATTGGACCCGGAGGTTGCCTCCGCTTTGGAGGCTGAGATGGGTCGACTGCCTGATCAGCTGGGCTTGGAACTGCAGACCCTGCCCCTGGCGGCTCTTGGCATTGAGAGCACTGATGAGTTGCTGAGTGTGTTCTGTGCGCTGCAATGGTCGGAGATCGAAATTGCCTTGGCGGCTCTGCCGCAGGATTTGCCAGTAGGGCCGACCCTGGCTGCCAACCTCCGCCTAGTGGCTGAACGCGACCGGAGTCAGTTGCCATGGGCACAGCGCCAGCGCCAGACACTGCGCCGGAATTTGGCTGAACTGCTTCGCGACTCTTGGTTGCTGCAACCTGTGACGCCGGGAATCGCTCCCCAAAAGGGCAGCCTGGCGCTGGACCGCCAGAGGTGCCGGGTGATTCCCCGATGCCTCACTCTTAATGCGGTGGCCGGACTCGCCGGTTTCCCTGAGGTGGTTCTGCCCTTGGTGGAGATCAATGGTGCGCCCCTTGGAATAGGTCTTGTGGCTGGTCGCGCTCAGGATGCGGCTCTTCTCCAAGCAGCGGTCGCCCTTGATGGGCTCCGCCAATCGGGGACGCGCTAGAGCTGAACCGTTGGCCTCACTTCAGTCAGAGCGATGAGCACTGATCTGCCCCCCTGGCGCGCTCTGCTGAGTCGTGCCCGGCACCGGGAGGGCCGCTCACCCTCGGCGCGCTGGCTACAGCTGGCCACCGTGGCTGCCGATGGAACCCCGCGAGTGAGGACTCTGGTATTCCGCGGCTGGGCCGATGCTGCAGCTCTTGACCTGCTGACTGATGCTCGTAGCGCCAAGGCCGCTGAGTTGACCCTCCAGCCTGCCGTTGAGCTGTGCTGGCTCTTCCCAAAAGCGCGCTGTCAGTTTCGTTTGCGGGGCTGTGTGCAGATCGCTACCGATGAAACGGAGCAACGGGTCCATCACTGGCAGAACCTGAGTGCGGAAGGGCGCTGTCTCTGGGGCTGGCCGCCGCCGGGCATGCCGTATGAAGCAAGCGCTGACTTTCCGGTGGCTCTGGGGGACAGCACACCGATTCCGATTCATTTTCAGGTGTTGCGCCTCGCCGTTGAACGTGTGGAATTGCTCGACTTGGTCCCCCACCCCCATCGCCGCATGCTTTGGTGTATTACCGATCACTGGCAAGAATTGCGCCTCAACCCATGAGGCATAAAATCTGTTCATTGTCAGCGATTCCTGACATGGATCCGATCCGTCATGAAGACACCAGCCTCAAGTGGGGGGCTGATGGTGAGCTTTCACCGGTTGACCAGCAACGCATTTTGGCGCGCCTCAGCGCCCAGGATCCGTTGGCTCAGGGGCTGCTCGAATGCAGCTGGGAGGACCAAGCTGGTTCTAGAGGTTCCATTGGCGGATGACACCAGGCTCAGCGGCACCCCTCACGCATCAGGCGGTGCACGAGCTGCAAGTCCCCACCCATGGTGAGGGTTTCACTCGGTTGGATCACCAGCTCAACAGCTGGATTGCCACCACAGGCATCTTCACTGGTGTGCTGCACCTCACCTGCCTGCACACCAGCGCTTCGCTAACCATTAACGAGAATGCTGACCCACGGGTCATGGCTGATCTCAACGCTTGGATGCAGCGGGTCGCGCCACAGATCGGCGTGAATCCCCTTGGTCCCCGCGGTGATTTCCACCGCTACAGCCATGACGATGAAGGCGATGACGACATGCCAGCGCACATCCGCACAGCGTTGACATCTCAGACCCTGAGTCTCAGTGTTGATCAATCGCGCCTCCGGCTCGGGACCTGGCAAGCCGTCTATCTCTGTGAGTGGCGGGCGCAGGGATCATCCAGGAGGGTCGCTCTGCATCTGATGGGTAGTGGTCCGCTTGGCTCCAGTGCTGAGGCCGCCAGCTCCAATGCCCTGCGGATGACTCGTCGTAGTGGCGCCAAACTCAACCGTGAAGTTCAGGCGCGTCATGATCCCGAAGCCTGGACTCGGGACGGGGGCATTGACACCGATGTCGATCTGATGATTGATCGACTGCACGACATCTCCGGCGAGTAGCCATCGCAGCCATGGCACGATGCGCGATTGCCGCGCCTTGCTCTTGAACGCTACCCGTTGGTGTCTGGGTCTGCTGTCACTCCTGCTGCCTGCTCTGCTGCTGGGCTGCGGCGGCTCTGATCAACCTGGGGAACCGCATGCGGAGCGACCAGAGCCTGCGGCTGAAGTGACGCCTTGCAGTGCTGAGCAGCTCAGCGCCGCGGCGATCGCTGAGCGTTACCAGGATGGAATCGTGGTGATCGAGGCCAACCAGGCCAGCGGCACCGGGTTTGTCATTCATCAGCAGGAGGGCAGCACCTTGCTGATTACCAACAGTCATGTGTTGGAGGGGGCCAGTGTGGTGCGCATCCGCTGGTCCGATGGCCGCCTTGATCAGGCCTCTGTGGTGCTTGATGGAGGCCGTGCCGGCAGCGACATGGTTAATGATTTGGCCCTGCTGAAGGTCAAGCGTGAGCAGGGGGTTGTGCTGCCTCTCAGTTCCGATCCGCCGCGTGCCGGGGCTGAGGTGATCGCCATTGGTACGCCCTCGGGACTTGATTTCTCGATCAGTAAGGGGGTCATCAGCGGTATTCGCGACAACGGCCAGCTCATCCAGACCGACACCGCTATTAATTCGGGCAGCTCAGGTGGACCGCTGATTGCCCTTGATGGCTGTGTGGTGGGGGTGAATACCTTCAGCTTGGCTGACAGTGTCGGGCTCAACTTCGCACTCTCTTCTGCCCTGGTCCGGCGTTTTGCTGGGGACTTTCTTCCCTCAGCGATGGCGCGCTCCAGTAATGCCCTAGAGGAGCGTGGCCTTGAGCGCTCCCGGCACGCCACCAGCAGCAGCCAGGTCAATGAGCTCAATGCTCCGGTTTCAGCACGGGAGTTGCGAGCCTTGCTGGATCAGTGGTTCAGCCTGAAGTCTGCTGTCCTGGCAGGACGTCTTCCGGCTCAGAGACTCGCTGAGGTCGCCATCCAGCCGCTGGTGCAGCTCACGGCCGCGGCTCGCCGCCGTGATGCTCGTGCCGATCAAAGCCGCGAGCTGAAGGTTGCAATCATCAGCTTTGAGTTGCTCCCTGAGGAACAGCCCGGCAGTGTCACGGCCCGCGTCGGGTTGCAGGTGGAGTATCAAATCCTTGATGCTGAAGGCGTCGTCTTGGCGATTTATGGCCCTCTTCAGCAAGAAGGCCTCTACACCTTCCTGTGGGATCGCAGTGGTTGGCGGCTGAGCAACGTCAATCCTGGTCTCTAACGCTAAGGACGCTGCTGTAGTTCTTTGGCCACTGTTCGAGCTACCACCTCGACGCCGCTGGGTCTGAAATGACCGTCATAGACGTAGTAGTCCTCACCACTCAGTTCGGGCCGCAGGTCCACGCAACGGATGGCAGCACTCCTGCAGGCGCCCAGTAGTGCCTTGAACTTATGAGCCACATCCACGTCATCTGGTGTGAAACCCCCTAACTGTCCATCACGTTGCAGGCGTTCTTTGGAGATCTCCGATCCGTCAGGAATCAGGAAGATGCTGCCAAGGTTGACACCCTCCGCCTCAAAGCTCTCGCGCAGACGCACAAGGGCGCGCTCAAGTTGCTGGCGCTGTTGCGGTGCGCCTCGTTTGTAGAAGGTCTGACCGCCGTAATTGCTGAAGTAATCGCCGTGGTCCTTGATGCGACTGTTCTGCATGGCCATGAGCTTGATGGCCTGAAGCAAATGGATGTCGGCGATCCAGGGGATCTGCATCAATTGGCTGTTGAGTTGGCTCAGCTGAGCTTTGAAACCATGGGGTTGGAGTGCTGGTGTGCTGGTGCTGGTTGGAAGTGATCCCTCAGTGGCACCAAAGCTCAGCAGGCCTTCGTAGTCGTTGCCCATGCAAAGCACTAAATCAACCGGCGTGCCGTCTGGCTTCAGGTGATTGATCGTGGCTTTGTTGCGCTTCAGGATCTCCAGGTATTGGCCAATGTTCGCCCCCGGCAAACCCAGGGCATAGATGTTGAGAGAGGGATCGATCTGTTGCAGTCGGCACTGCAGCAGATCACTGTCGCCGACTCCGATGCCGTAGGTGTAGCTGTCACCGATGAACACCGCTGTGGCCGGCCTTCGCTCGTCAAAGCAGGGGTTCCGCCAGCCATGGCGGTCATGACTCACCGTGTGCTGGTATTCGTTATGGAGCTGTTGTCCGCTGCTGTTGGGCTTGAAGCGGAATGCAGCGGTGTCAAACAACCCCTCCGCTTGGACCGGCCCCTGCCGCATCAATTTATTCATCGTGAGGCGCGATTGGAGGGCCGCTGGCGTATGCACCTTGCGCAGCACTAGCTCGGCCAGGCCAAGGGCTACAAGGATTCCCAGCAGATTCCAGGCAATGACAGATGCTGTGGAGCGTTTCAAGCGGATCAATTGATGTTTAAGGCTGCAGGAATAAAAGTGTTCAGTTGCAGTGCTGCTGTCTGATCCAGCTGCCCAGCTGCTGGCCGGCGCCGTAGAAGTCTCCCGTCTTCAGCAGTTGGTTCAGCCTCTGCTCCTGCCTTGACCCACTCCAGCGCTCGACGGCAGCAGGGCAGGTCAACTCGGCGCCATCAACTCCCAGATCAAAGCGGAACAGTGCGCTTTGGCCGTAGTGCTCGCGGATCTGTTCAGGATCTACCGGCCAGGGCTGCTGGGCCAGCAAGAGCGGAAGCGGAAGAGCACCAATGGCAAGCAGCTGCAGCATCTTTAGCCTGTGATGGGAGTCATTCTCCGCTGTTTTGCTGGGCTGATGCTGTGAACGTTCCGCCGCTACTGGTGGCCACCGCTCGTCAGATCTGGCGTTGGCAGTGGCAACGGTTGATGGATGGTCTGGCCCCGGCTGATTCTGAGGGCAATTTCTGCCGCCGTTCTTCGCAGTTCGCAGGCCGGCCATTGGAGCCGCTGCTTGAGCGAGCTGAGTCCAGCGATGATTGCTCAGATGCCCGCCCTGCGCTGCGCCTTGTCTTCTCGCTTGCGTTCATCACTCTGGGTGTCGGCGCGCTGCTGCTGCTTCTCGGAGCGCTCGCCGCGCGACGACTTCCACTGCTGCGGCGCCCAGCCCTCCATCAGGCGGAAGGCGCGCTGCCGCACGCCGTCGTAGCGCGTGCGCGTCTGCCGCGCCGCCTGCACGTGCGCGTCGCGGCCGGGCGCGACTATTCGGATGTTCAGCCTCTTCGAGGTGTATTCGTCGGAGCTCCCGAACAGGCTGTGCACGTGAAGGTGAGGGTGACGAGGATCGGCTGAGGTGAAGGCGATGATCCGTCCGGGTCTTCTATACCGCGTTCTCGAGCGTGGGGGTGCCCCGAAGAGCAGCGATCGCCGGGCCCGGCCAGTCTACCGTTGCACCGACCATCCCCAGGGAGACCATTTCTTCGATTTGCTCGAGCCTGCGGACGCCCCATCCGCGCAACTCGAGTCCAAGTGATTGCGCGATCTGGACTGATTCCGCGGTCGT
>CAJWXK010000079.1 GCA_913048995.1 uncultured Synechococcus sp.
TAAGGAGTTACAGGAGGCAACTTCTGTCGAGGGTTCGAATCCCTCCCTCTCCGTTTCGGATCACCCTTGATCCACTAGTGAAACCTCGTTCCTTAACGAGGCAATCAGTCCCCGGCACAACTGGGGAAGAACCTTTTCATTTTGGGCCAACTCAGGACTCTCACTGAAGGCAACCAGCAGCATCGGCGGGCAATCAGGCGCCTCGATATAAGCGGCGTCATGGCGGGCTTGACTCATCCAGCCCGCTTTGCTCCAAAGACGGCTACCAGGAGGCAAGCCATCGCCCAAAAAACCATCAACTTGGTTTTCCGGATCACTACGTCGCGCCTCAAGCTCAAGGCTGCGGCTCAACAGATCGCGTAGTCGAGCGCTGGCTAGGGGGGAAACCCAGGCCCCGGCAATCACGGCATGCAAGAGACGGGCCGTGAAGTCGGTGCTCATGGAATTGCGATTCTCCAAAGCCTCGCCATAAAACTGGCGCTCGCGTCCATAAGGACCCTCCGCCCAGGTCTTCTGACAGGCATTGCAGCCATGCCATTCAGGCCAGCCAAGTGAGTCAAACCATTGATTCACCAGTTGTCGCTGCCTCGTCCAGCTGCGAAAGGGATCAGCAGGCAGATCCGGACCACTGGTGGTCCCGCTGAGCAGGTCCACGACCAGCGCTGTCGCGTCATTGCCGGAGTGAGCAATCATGTCGTGAGTTGCCCGGCGCAGTTCGGGAAGATCAGGCAGCAGATCACGGGCCTGCCAGGCCTCCACAGCAGCGGCATAGATCAACTTCACAACACTGGCGGGATAACGCTGCTGCGCCCCCTGGTGATCAACACCACGGGGAGTCAGCGCCCAGAAATCGTGCACGGACAAGCCCGAGGCCAAGTCCAGTGGGGAACTCTCATAGACCAGCCAGGTGACGCTGAGCTGCTCCCGCAGCCCAAGGGTATCCACCTCCAACTGTTGAAGTACCGCTTCCAACCGGTTTCCCAGCGCAGGGTCACGGCTGTAGAACGCCATCAGGCTGAGACCAGTTGTGGCGAGATTAGACAATTTGCCCCAAAACACCCCGGCAGCACCAGAACTGCTCTTGGCCGGCTCTCACTGGCGGCTGAAAGATGGGCTGAACCTTTACAGCAGCCCACACAGCAATGGCCTGGCTACCCAGGCCTGGGGAGGGAGGCAGCTGCGGCTGCTCGATCAGGCCCCCTACAAGGGTCGCCGCCGAGCAGAGCTAGAGGAAGACGGCTACCGAGGTTGGCTGGACCCGCAGGATCTGCTTGGCCAGGCAATGAGTTGCGCGCCCTATCAACCTGTGCTGCTCAATGCGACCAGCATCGAAAAACGGTTGGCGGCGGTGCTGGTATTTGCGCAAGATGCCTCTCAAGAGGCCAACGTGTATCTGTGGGGCGGCAGCCGAGGCCCGAACTATGACTGCTCCGGTCTTGTGCAGCGAGCGTTTGCCAGCGCTGGGATCTGGATTCCAAGAGACGCGTACCAACAGGAGCGGTTCTGCCTACAGCTTGCTGTCAGCCCTACGGAACTACAAATGCTGAAGCCAGGGGATCTGATTTTCTTTGGCAGCCCGCAGCGCTGCACCCATGTGGGACTGCATCTTGGTGATGGCCGCTACTTACATAGTTCCGGCCAAGAGCATGGGCGCGGCGGCATCGGCATCGACAGCCTCAGCCCCAGGGACAACCATCCTGTGGCCAGCCACTACCGCCGAGAATTGCGAAGTGCTGGCAGAGTGCAGCGCTGCCACGATGGCAGCCACCTTCCCTGACCTCGAGCCGGCCGTGACCTTATCTGTGGTGATTCCCCTCTACAACGAGGAGGAGAGCCTCTCGATGCTGGTGGCCCAGCTACTGGGCAGCCTGCGACCGCTGGGAGAACCATTTGAACTGGTGCTAGTGGATGACGGCTCGAGTGATCGCACTCCCGCAATGCTCGAGGAACTGAGCCAATCCACACCGGAGTTGGTGGCGGTGCTGCTGAGACGCAACTACGGCCAAACCGCTGCGATGGCAGCAGGGTTCGACGCCAGCAGCGGCAATGAAATCGTCACCCTTGATGGCGATCTGCAAAACGATCCAGCTGATATTCCGATGGTGGTCGAGAAGCTGCGCCAGGGCTACGACCTTGTGAGCGGCTGGCGCTACCAGCGACAGGACAACGCCATCAGCCGTCTGCTGCCTTCACTGCTGGCCAACAAATTGATCGCCCGCGTCACTGGCGTGCGACTACATGACTACGGCTGCTCACTCAAGGCCTACCGCCGCGAACTGGTCACCGACATGAACCTCTATGGAGAGCTGCATCGCTTTCTGCCAGCCCTGGCCTACATCGAAGGAGCACGGATCACCGAGGTCAAGGTGAACCACAAAGCTCGACAGTTTGGCCAGAGCAAATACGGCATCGACCGTACCTTCCGGGTGCTGATGGATCTACTGACCGTCTGGTTTATGAAGCGCTTCCTGACCAAACCCATGCACGTCTTTGGCTTCTGGGGCCTACTGGCCCTGACAGCCGGGGGCCTCATGGGCAGCGTGCTGGTGGTTCAGAAGCTGCTCGGAGCGGACATCGGCTCTCGGCCGCTGCTCACCCTCTGCGTTCTGCTGCTGCTCACCGGCGTGCAGCTGTTCTGCTTCGGTCTGCTGGCTGAGGTGATGATGCGCACTTATCACGAAAGCCAGAACAGGCCCATCTATCGCATCCGCGCCACGTTGCGCGGCAATGAGACCTTGGCGTCATCAGTAACGGCAGTAGCGAGATAACCCCCCTTGGGCTCGCCGCGAAAAGCCTCCAGCGCGATTGAGGCCAGCAAGGCCACCGGCGCGGAGGAATCTCGCTGACCACGACGCAGCAGCGGCAGGCAACGACGATCACCCCATGCATGGCAGGTACGCATCGCGAGAGACCGCTGATCGCTGCTGCCATGGCTCAGCTGCTTGAGCTCAATCAGCAGTTCGCGAGCTTGCTGTGATGTTTCGGGCAACGGTAACAGTTGCTGATCGAGCGCGAGGGGAATGCTGCGCTCCTCGAGCTGTTGCAGACGATCGCGATTGAGGGCTGCGATGGCTGAGCCATCAAGCAGGGCACCATCAATGCCTGGCACCACCGGCTTAAACACCAAGCGACGCAGTAATAGCAGTGAAAGCAGCAGCGTCAGGAAGGCAGCAATGGGGGCGCCCATGGAACCGGCAGGATTGAATTTTTATGTCGCCGATCAGCATGTCAACTATCCGGCCGATCGGTGCTCACTACAGTACCGGCGGACCTTTTGGCACCGCCATGACTGGAGAATTCGCCGCCGCCTGGATGCCTGCGGTATTTGTGCCCATCATCGGAATCGTCTTCCCCGCGGTGTTCATCGTTCTTGTCGGTAGCCACATCACCGCGAGCGAGTGAAGGCGTCCTGCCTTGATATCTCAACGACAACAGCCTGAACACCTCCTCGAACCATGACCGTCACACCCGCGGCCGATCCCTGCGTCGGCAACCTTGCGACCCCAGTCAACAGTGGCTATTTCATTAAGGCCCTGATCAACAACCTGCCCTTCTACCGCTCCAGCATCTCGCCGAATTTCCGGGGACTTGAGACCGGTGCAGCCTTCGGCTACCTGCTTTACGGCCCCTTCACGATCTGCGGCCCCCTGCGCAACAGTGAACTTTCGGCCACTGCAGGATTGTTGGCCGCCGTTGGAGCAGTCCACATCCTGACCCTGCTGTTCCTGCTCTACAACCAGCCTGGTCGCACTCCTTATGTGCCCCAGCCCGATGTGACGGTTGAGAACCCTCCAGCTGATCTGTTCACCCGCACCGGCTGGGCAGATTTCACCAGTGGTTTCTGGCTCGGTGGCTGTGGCGGTGCCGCCTTTGCCTGGTTCCTTTGCAGCACTCCTCTTGTGGAGCCCCTGGTGAAAATCGCCGGTGGCGTCTGGAGCGTCGGCTGAAGCCAACTGCAATCTGAGGCAACCTCCTCATTCATGCCCCTGCTTCGGCAGGGGTTTTTTTGTGCAACCACGCCAGAACCTGACAGGATCCGCTGAGCTTTCAGCTGCCCGGCAGCACCATGTCGGTCTCGGACCCCTTCCTTAAACGGCCGCTACTCACGCTCGTGGTGAGCATGCTGATCGTTCTGGCAGGTCTGGTCAGCCTCTCTGGGCTGGAAATCGAAAACCTGCCGCCCATTGCACCAACAAGGGTCAGCGTCAGCGCCACCTATCCCGGTGCCAGCGCTGAAGTGGTGGAGCAGGGGGTGACCGACCTGCTGGAGCGTCAGCTGAACAGCCTCGAGCGACTGGACACCCTCTCCTCTACCAGCACCGCCAATGGGGCCAGGGTGAACTTGCGTTTCCGCAGCGGCAGCGGGGAACTCAATCAGATCAATGTCCAAAACGAAGCCGCCTTAGTGACACGGCGGCTACCGCAGCCGGTCAGCCGTCAGGGCCTGCGGGTCCGGCGGAGTGGCAGCGACCTGCTGATGGTGCTGAGCTTCTCCGACAGCAGCGGCAACTACGACCGGGCTTTCATCAGTGGATGGCTAGAGCGTCAGGTGCGCGATCCACTGCAACGCCTGGATGGAGTTGGTGAAGTGGTGCTTTTTGGCAGCAGCGACCTGGCGTACCGCATTTGGCTGGACCCCACCCAGCTCAACCGCTTTGACCTGACGATCGATGAGGTGAACCAAGCCCTGCGTCGCGAGAACGTGCTTGCGGCCCTAGGCCAGGTGGGTGATGCACCAGCACCGCTTGATCAGCAATACACCCTGCCCCTGCGGATGGAAGGACGCCTGCGCAGTCAGAGCGAACTGGAGAACCTTCTGATCAAACCCCTAGGCGGCGGCAACAGCGTGCGACTTCGTGACCTGGGTCGCGTCAGCCTGGGGGAGGAACGCTATGGATCGGTAGCCCGCAACCTGCAAGGGGAAGCGACGGTGGCTGTCGGCATCTTCCAGCGCGACGGCAGCAATGCTCTGCAGGCCAGTCAGGCGATTAAGGCTGAGCTAGAGCGAGCCAGCATCGATTTCCCGCCTGGACTCGAGATTCAATACATCGTCGATGTTGCCGACAACGTACGCGAAAGCATCGACCAGGCCTTCGATGCACTGCGCGATGCGGTGTTACTCGTCTTTGCGGCATTGCTGCTGGGACTGGGCAACTGGCGGCTGGCCCTTATTACGGCAGTAGCGATTCCAGTCGCCCTGGTGGGCAGCTTCACTCTGCTGAAGCTCAGCGGAGGCACGATTAACACTCTCACCCTCTTTGGGCTGGTGTTGGCCACAGGAGTCGTGGTCGATGACGCCATTGTTGTGAGCGAGGACATTGGCCGCCGCATCGATTTAGGGGAGCCGCCCCGGCTCGCAGCCAGTCATGCCATGAAGGAGCTGAGTGGCGCAGTGATCGCTACCTCACTGGTCTTGATCGTTGTCTTCTTACCAGTGCTGATGATCCCCGGATCCCTCGGACGGCTATATCAGCCGATCGCAGTGGTCATCAGCAGCACGATCCTGTTCTCCACTGTCAATGCACTGACCTTCACGCCGGTGGCCTCGGCTGTCCTACTCAGCCGAAAACTGACACCGCCTCCAGCTTGGGTGCTGAAGCTGCAGCGCCTGCTGACTCGTTCATCAGACTGGCTTGAGCATCTGCACCAGCCCTACGAACGTGCCCTCGAGTGGGTGATGCACCGACGCCGTGGTGCTCTCACGGTGCTGGCGGTGGGACTGCTGGTGACCGGATTCGGACTGCGCGCACTGCCCACCGGCTTCATCCCGCAGGAGGACGTAGGACAAATCCGCGGGGTGCTGCTACTGCCGGAAGGGGCCTCGCTGGCCCGGAGTGAAGCGGCAATGCGCAAAGTTCAGGAGGTGGTGGCCCAGGAGCCACTGATTCGCACAGGAAACTTCTATGCCGGTCGCTCTTTTGGAGACAGTGCCCCCAACAAGGGAATTTTCTTTCTACGCCTGAAATACCTCAGCGAACGGGGCACAAGGCAAAGCAACAGCACTACAGCAGTGGTGGAACAACTGGGGCCCAAGCTGCGGCAGGCCCTCCAGGGAGAGGCTCAGGTCTTTCTCAGCCAGCCACTGCCGGTCCGAGGGTTTGGCTCCGAGGGAGGAGTGAGCCTGAATCTGCTCGATGTGAGCGGCGGAGCAATGAGCCTGCAACAGTTCAGCGACGAAGCAGAAGCCTTCAGCAAAGAAGCGATGGCGACGGGGCAATTCCGCCGAGTGGGCTCACGCTTCAGCGCTAATTCACCATCCATCCAAGTCGTGCCTGACCGCGAACGCATGGCGGCCGTGGGAGTGAACCTGCAGGAGCTGGTCAGCGTGATTGGCGACAGCTTCGGCAGCACCTACGTCAACGACACCTTTGAGGACGCCAGGGTGCGGAGGATCCTGGTCCAGCTCGAGGGTGATGACCGCAGCCGTCCGGAGGACATCTTGCGGCTGACGGTGCGCAACAACGATGGCGAACTGATCCCCTTGAGCACCCTGGTGCGGCTGGAGCCCACCACCGGTCCCACCAGCATCACCCACGCTGAACTAAGCCGGTCGATCAGCATTCGCGCCGCCCTCAAGCCGGGTGTCAGCAGCGGCCAGGCGATTGCCCTGCTCGATCAGGTCCAGGCCAATCGCAACAGCCCGGTGACCGAGCTGATGTTCACTGGCCTCAGTCGCGAGGAACAGCGCGCTGGCGGCGGCACCTGGCAGCTCTTTGGTCTGGGGCTTCTGGTCGTCTACCTGGTGCTGGCGGCGCTCTACGAGAGCGCCATCGACCCCCTGGTGATCCTCGTCACCGTGCCACTGGCCCTGCTCGGAGTGGTGGTGGGCCTGGCCAGCCGCGGACTGTTCCTCGATGTCTACGGCCAGGTGGGGGTGCTGGTGCTGATCAGCCTGGCGGCTAAGAACGGCATCTTGATCGTGGAATTTGCCAACCAACGGGTAAAGGAAGGCCATCCGGTGAGCCTGGCAATCCGGGAAGCCTCAAGCCTGAGACTGCGTCCAATCCTGCTCACAGGGGTATCTTCCCTGGCGGGGTTTCTGCCACTTTTGCTGGCCCGCGGAGCCGGCTCTGCGAGCCGTATCAGCATTGGCACCGTGGTCTTTAGCGGGCTACTGCTCTCCACAGCTCTGAGCTTGTTTGTGCTGCCAGTGATCTATGAACTGATCAAATCTTGGGAAACCGGCGACAGACGAAAAATTGGTTAAGAGAGGGTCAAACCAGCTCATGTCTGTTCAGGATTCTGGTGTGAAACTCAGCAGCGGCGTTGGCATGAAAGCCATCACAGAAATCCCCGATCACCTGAAATTTGAAGAATCCACACTACGAGCCGCTGCAGCTGTCCTGCATCGCCGACTGATCGGCCAAGGCCTGAGCCCAGAGGCCGCAGCCCGCATGCTCACCGGCGATCTAGCGGCCAAGCTAATGAATGAGCACCGCACAGACATGGAATGCCTGGCGCAATAATTACAAGCAGTCCAGGCCAATAAATGAGCCCCTCGTCCTTGCCGGACAGGGGCTTTTTTATGGCCTAAGCACCAGTCAATAAGTCATAAAAAAGCCCCCGACAAAGCGGGGGCTGGTGGAACGTCTAGATGAGATGTAAGCCGTTAAATCAACCGAACTTTCCTGATGTCGATGCAATCAGGAAGGCCGCATAGGTGAGGACATAACCCACCGAGAAGTGAGCCAGACCAACAACACGTGCCTGAACGATTGAGAGAGCCACAGGCTTATCACGCCAGCCCATCATGTTGGCGATGGGGCTGCGCTGGTGAGCCCAGACGATGGTCTCAATCAGCTCCTGCCAGTAACCACGCCAGGAGATCAGGAACATGAAGCCAGTGGCCCACACCAGATGACCGAACAGGAACATCCAAGCCCAGACGGCGAGGTTGTTGCTGCCGAACGGGTTGTAACCGTTGATCAGCTGGGAGGAGTTGAGCCAGAGGTAGTCGCGGAACCAGCCCATCAGATAGGTGCTGGATTCGTTGAACTGAGCCACGTTGCCGGACCAGATGGCCAGGTGCTTCCAGTGCCAGTAGAAGGTCAGCC
>CAJWXK010000080.1 GCA_913048995.1 uncultured Synechococcus sp.
CAAGCGCAGCTGGAGCCAGCAGCAATTGCTGGAAGAGTTTCATGATTCCTCACACCAAATAAGAGGATGGATGAAGGCTCACCATGAACGGACACGAAGCCCATCCACAGTTCACCTCCATCGAAAAATACCCACACAGGACGCAAAGACCAACAAACCAAATGACTGGATGGACCAGCTCAGATGGTGTCCAGCTAATTGAATCGCACGAGACTCGCCTTGAGTCATAAAAAAGGAGCCCCGCAGGGCTCCTTGTGAAGGGGCGCCGATGGCGCCAAGTGTGAGGAAAACGGTGTGAGGAGTGGATCCGCTTGGATCAGAAGCTGATGGAGGTCTTCAAGACACCACCGGAAACACTGTTGCTTCCGAGTCCCGAGGGGTTGCTGATGTAGAAGAACGCAGGGGTCACAGCGATGTTGTCGGTGACCTGGAACCTGTACCAGAGCTCCCAAGCAAAAGTGGAGTCGTCGGTTTCCATAAAGGAATCGTTGGCGCTCACGAAGGTGGGCTGACCAACTGCAGTACCGAGATAGTTGCCTTCGAGGAAGGCATCATCCCACTGGATGCCAACGTACCAAGACTGGCTCGTAGCAGTGTCGTCTTTAGAAACGGCGCTGATGCCCCAGATGGAAGCATCCTGCTTGGCGGTCATGGTGTTCAGACCCCAACCAGCACTGATGGAAGGCATCCAATCGCCATAGTCAGAAGGTGCGAACCAACCGCTGATGGCCACTGAACTGGAGTCAAAGGCTGACAAACCAGCAAAGGGATCGCCCGCCAGTGGGGTGCCAAGGGGGATGTAGCCGTAGGTGCCGTTCTGGTTGTAGGCGTAGGCCGCGGTCAGGTTCCACTCATCACCCGTGTAGGCGATTTGAGCAGTTGAGGTTCCGCCTGAGGCCTCGTTGAGCAGGCCACCCTTTTGGGTGAAGCTGCTTTGGCCATTGGAAGCAACATAGTTGCCGCTGACGCTCCAACCATCCTTGGCCCACCAAGCACCTGCACCAGCACCCAGGTTCAGGCTGTAAGTACCGGGAGCACCTGCATAGGTGAAGAAGTCCATGATGGTCTCAGCCGGATATTGGCTGGGCCACACGGCCATCATGTCGTCCTGACGAACCCTTGCGCCAGCGGTGACGGTGAAGTCATCGCCAACGGGGAATTGATAAAACGCGCGGTTGACGTTGACGTTGTTCTTCGCGCCTTCTTCGTAGGCGATTTCAGCACCTGTCATGGCAAAAGGATTGCCACCCCAGGTGGTGTCGGCGAAGTTACCTGCGCGCAACATGATGCGCATCAGGTCCTTACCAGTGAAGCTCGTATTGAAGAACATACGAGTGTCGTAGTTGAAGCTCACAGCTTCACCGAAGGCTGTATCAGCCAGATCACCCCTGAAGAGCTCCTTGAGCAGCTTCTGACCAGCTTTCTTCACATACTTAGTGTTGGCCTGCGCCTTAGAAAGCGTTCCGTACTCAGCAATGGATGCGTTGTAGGGGTCGGTGTAGATGTTGGCGTTCTCAAAGTAACCACCAGTGGAGATGGAGTAACCCTGAGTGGTTGCGGAGAGACGATCTGGGTTGGTGGTGGCACCAACTACGTCATTCTTATAAACGAAGAGATCGTGACCCTTGACGCGGCGTGCTGCGTTGCCCAAGGCAACCAGTGCAGCCAGGTCATTCTTGTCAACGCTGAAGCCACCAAAAGTAGCGCCTGTAGGATTGGCGTTCTTCTTGATGACGCCAACAGAAAGGGGCGTGCCGTCAGCCAAGAGGTTGCTAGCAAAGCCAAGAGAACCAACGTTCAAACCGTTCTCCTGCAGACCGCTTACAGACAGCTGGCCGTCAGCACCACCGGTGTAAGGAGAGAGGTTTTCGTTAGGACCTGTACCCCAGGTGATGTTGCCCAGGGAAGCACTGGCGTAGGTGCCGTTGCCGGTGTAGACGTTGTTGTTGGCCGTCGTCGAGAATGTGCCCGTTGAACCGGTGGCACCAGACCAGGTTGCACCCTTGGTGATGATTCTGGCATCACCAGCATTGAGTGAGCTATTAGCAACAGAAGCAAAGTTGTTGCCCATGCCAGGAGTCATGAGCTCGCCGTTGGACTTAATTGCCGCGGCGAAAGTGTTCGTTTGGGAACCCTTCTGAGCGTATGGGCTTTCACCTTGCTTGGAGCCGGAGTAAGTGGCGCCACCAATCCAGAAGTACTGAGCAACTTTCAACTTGGTGGTGGTGGAGAACTGGGTTGCAGCCAGCTCAGCCGTCTTCGCCTCAAGGCCGTCAACCTTGGCCTTCAGCACCGAGAGTTCCTTCTCGAACTCTTTAACCAGGCGCTTGATCTCTTCGGTCATCTCAGTGACGCGATCGAGACAAGCGTTCAGCAGGGCAGCCGCTTCATAGCGGGTCATCGCGATGTTGCCCTTGAAGGAGCCATCGGGATAGCCGGCCACGCAGCCGTACTGCTCAACCAGGTTGGAGAGAGCCTGATAGGCCCAGTCGGTGGGCTGTACGTCAGAGAATTGGCTGACGCTGGTCACCTGACCCATTTGAGCCTCAAGGGCCCGCATGCGGTCGATGTCCTGCTGTTGGGTGTAGCGATCAACTGTGCCCATATCGAGGCTCTGAGCCTGGACCGCCATAGGCGAAGCCAGACCGAGGAGCGCCGGGGCAAGCAGCAGCTTGCGGAATGCGTTCATGGTTCTCACACACAGAAAAGGCGCAATGCGCCGAGCTGATAATTCTTCCTTAAACAAACAAATGTCGTTACCAGTGATACAAATCTGCGTTCATTCAGTCCATTCCCGCCAGTCTGTGAATTGACCTCACTCCTCCTGTTCTGGCTGGCAGCCCTGGCACTGCTGCTCACCCCAGGGCTCGACCTGCCACTTCGCGACTGGGATGAGGGGATCGTGGCGCGTGTGGCCCTTGAGCGCGGCGAGGCGCTGCTGCAGCTTCTGCGTGGCGAAGGATCTCTGAGCGAGCTGTTGCTACCCACCTACTGGGGGGCGCCATATCTCAACAAGCCTCCAGGGCTCCATCTGCTCAGCGCCCTGCCCCAGATCCCCTGGCTGGCAGCAGATCAGCTGCCTCCACCCTGGTCCGTCAGGCTGATGCCTGCCCTACTGGCCAGTGCCGTCGTCCCGCTGGCAGGCCTGATCACAGCAGAACTACGGCCTGGCAATCGCCGCGCGGCCATGGCCTCGGCTGCCATTGCACTGACACTGCTGCCGCTGATGCGCCATGGACGCTTGGCCATGCTCGATGGCGCCTTGGTGAGCGCCTCAGGTCTGCTGTGGTGGCAGCTGCTGCGCAGCCGCTGGCACATGGGAGCTCAACCGCTTCTGCCAGGACTGCTGTCAGGACTCGCCGGCAGCGCCCTGTTACTGCTCAAGGCACCACTGCTGCTGCCTGTACTGCTGGCAGGCCTTGTGCTGCTGGCCTGTGACCGTGCCTTGAGCCGCTACGCCTGGTGCTGGCTGTTGACAGGACTCGCGTTTGGCCTGCTGCCTGGCATGGGCTGGCATGTGTTCCATGGACTGCAACGGGGAGAAGGAGCCCTGCTGATCTGGGGCGCTGACGGGGCCGGGCGGGTGCTGCTGGACGCTGGCGAGGGCAGTGACCTGGGCTGGAAAGTGCCGCTGCTCGAGGTGCTGGAAGGAGGCTGGCCGTGGCTGCCGCTCTGGCCGCTCGCCCTGGCTGCCGCCTGGAAGGAGCGCCGTCGCCCCTGCGGCCGCTGGCCTCTTGGTCTGCAACTGGCCACCGCGGCAATTGTTCTGCCGCTGCGCACCCAGTTGCCTTGGTACAGCCACAGTCTCTGGCTGCCCTTTGCCCTCCTCTGCGGACCCACCCTGGCCGCGCTAATGGATCCTGACCAACTGAAGCAGCAACCTGGGGCGGCAGTGCTCAAACGCATCCCCTGGTTCTGGCTGATGCTGGGAGGGCTGCTGCTGGCTGCAGCCACCGCACTTGCTGAGTACCGGCTCGTGCTGTTGCTCGGCGGCCTTGCCTTGCTACTGGGAGGCTGGGGGCTTCGCCCTGGTGGGGAGCAGAGTCGGCGGCTCTGGGCTGGCAGTGCCCTTGTGGGTTTCTGGTGGCTGGCCTTGCTGGCCCTGATGCAAGGCCCCCTCTGGCACTGGGAACTGAATGAACGCAACGCCGTTGCCCCTGGCGCTGCGCTGGCCCGCCAGGCCGAGCCGCAACTTCACCTGGCGCTCTGGGGCATGGCGGAGAGGCCCAGCCTGAGCTGGCAAAGCCAGCGCCGCCTAGTCCCCCTGGCGCGACTGGGTATTCCCGATGAGGAACTGCAGCTGCTGGGACGCCACCTACCAGGGAGCGCACCACCAATACCGGAAGTGGCAGGGCACTCCTGCGCCAGCCCACAGTCCGGCAAAAATGGCTGGCTGCTGTGGCGCTGCCGGCCTGCCCCGTGACCGTGTCCTCACCTCCACTGAGCCTGAGTGTGGTGCTCGCCACTTACAACGAACGGGACAACATCGGGCCGATGCTGCAGCAGCTCAAGAGTCTGCTGGGTGAACGCCACCGCCTGGAGCTGATCGTCGTCGATGACGACTCCCCTGATGGCTGCTCTGAGCTGGTGCGCGAACTGGGTCGACAGGATCCCCGCATCCATTTGATCCGCCGGGTCGGCCGCAGTGGGCTTTCAAGCGCGATCCGCGAAGGCCTGCTGGCAGCCTGCGGCGAAGTTGCCGTGGTGATGGATGCCGACGGACAGCACGAACCGGAAGCGGTGCAACGGGCTGTGCAGCACCTGCTGGACGCAGACCTGGATCTAGTTCTGGGTAGTCGCTTCCATCCTGAAGCCAGCATTGCCGGGCTTTCGGCCGGTCGCCAGCGGGGCTCAGAGCAAGCCAACCAACTGGCCCGCTTCAGCCTCCCCGCCTACGCTCAGCTGACCGATTACATGAGCGGCTTCTTCGCCCTCCGGCCCGATCGCTGCGGCGCCGCCATCCGCGGCGTGGATGTCTCCGGTTTCAAGTTCCTCTATGAGCTGCTGGCTGTGAGCAAAGGCAACCTGCGGGTCGAGGAAATCCCTCTGAATTTCCGCTCGCGCCAGGCGGGAGACTCCAAGCTCGACAACGCAGTGGTCTGGGACTGGCTGGTGTCCCTCGTGCACACAGCCACCTTCCGAGTATTGCCGCGACGCGCCGTCAGCTTCGGCTTAGTGGGCCTCACCGGCATGGTGGTGCACATCGGGCTGTATGCCCTGCTGCGCAGCCTGGGAGTGGATTTCTTCCCCACCCAAGTGGTGGCTGTGGTGACCGCCGCCTGCTCGAACTATCTGATTAACAACGCCCTGACTTTCCGCAGCCGCCGCCTGCGGGGGCGATCCCTTGGCATCGGCCTGATCAAGTTCCTGGTGGTGTCATCGCTTGGCATGGCCGCCAACGTAGGGGTCTCCACCGTGGTCTTTGCCAGCCTGCAGGGGGGACCGATCGCAATGATCGCCGTGGCCAGCGGCATCCTTGTTGATTTCATTTGGAAGTACGCCGCCTCCTCGCGCTTCGTCTGGAACGTGCCTTACTAAGCACGGCTCAGCGCAACCCCTCCTGCTCCAACAGGTGCTCATACGCCTTGCCGTAGCAATCCTGATAGCGCTGGCGCTGAACCTCGGGCATCCGGTACGAACCGCTGGCACAACGACTGAGCAGAGAATCAAGCAGCCGCCTGACTCCTCGCACCACTCGATGCGGTGACTGGGGGGTACACCAGGGGAACATCCGATTCAACTGCCGCAGCAGATGCACGGCCCTGGGGTTGAAGCCGCGATTGCTCTGATGTCGGGGCTCGGGCGGAAAAGGCTGGCTGAAATGGCCTAGCTGGTCCAGTAGGTCATGGCCGATGCCATGACGCGGTGGAAACCGCCGGGCCAACACAGCCTCTTCACCAAAAGCCGCGCGCCAGCGCTGAAGGCTGTCGGGGTGATTACAGATCATCGCCACAAAGGGATCAGCCGGATCAGCAGGCAGCGGGCGGTCATCTCCAGCACGCACCATCGTTGAGTAGAGCGATTCCATTAAGCCCACTGGCTCGCGCAGGTAAATGACCACCTGGATCGGCGACAGCCCCAAAGCCAGCAGCAATTGCTTCAGTCCATCAATTTCCTCAGGCCGCTGCAGGCTGAGGTGGAAATGCTCCGAGCTCAGGATCACCCCTTGCTCCGGCGGCAGGGCGGCCAGCTGTTCCTCCAGCACCTGACGCACCTGGCTGCGGTGAAGCAGCCGTTGCTGATCCCCAAGCAGACCCTGGCCACGCAGCAACTCATCGCGCTGATCACCCAGAGCAATGCAGGCAGCAGCTAGATCACGGCGGTCGCGCCGACCGGGTGCCGGCAAATAGCACCAGCCCTGCTGGTTCAACCAGGACTGCTGTCCCATGAGGTAGGCCTGCAGGGATGTGGAACCGGTCTTGACCGTCCCCACATGCAGAACCAACGGGCGAAAAGGGTGCTGCACCGGAATTAACCTGCGCCCACTTGAACGGCTGAGACTAATCAGCACCCGTCCGGTCTGGCCCCTATTGCTGATCGCAGCAGCACTGCGCCTGGTGCATCTGCACGCGCCGGTCCTGGGTGTGCACAGCTGGCGTCAGGCCGATACCGCAGCGATCGCCCGCAACGCTCATCTGGGCAATTTGCCCTTCTGGACCCCCCAGATCGACTGGGGCGGGATGACCAGTGGTTTTGTTGAAAGTGATCCACCGCTCTATGCCCAGCTGGTCGCCGGTCTGTACGGCCTCTTTGGCGTGCACGAATGGTTGGCACGGGGGCTGAGCCTGGTCTTCAGCCTGCTGACGCTGCTGCTCTTGCTGCGCCTCGGGCAAAGGCTGCTGGGGGAAGGAGCGGGCTGGTGGGGCGCCTTCTTCTTCGCGGTTCTGCCGCTGAGCGTGTTTTACGGACGCACCGTTCAGCCCGAAAGCCTGCTACTGCTGTGCGCAGCCATTGCTCTGGAGCGAGGACTGGCTTGGCGGGAGCACGGAAGCAGCGTGGATCTGGCTTTAGCCGCTACAGGCCTGGCTGCAGCAGTACTCATCAAAGTGCTGCCGATCCTTTGGCTGGGGCTGCCTTTACTTTGGCTGGCCTGGCTGCGCCACCGCTGGCGGCTCTGGCAAAGAAGGGAGCTTTGGCTCGTGGCAGTCGTGGTGCTGGGGCTGAGCTGCGCTTGGTATTGGCATGCCCATCAGCTGTATCTATCGACAGGCCTGAGCTTTGGTTTCTGGGGGGCTGGAGCCAACCGGTACAGCTGGTCTGAGTTGATTGGGGTGAACTACTGGAGCAACCTGCTGCTGCGCACCACGGTCAGGGGCCTGGCGGTGCTCGGGCTGCCACTGCTGCTGGTGGGACTGTGGCTACCAAGACCACGGGCAGAAGCTGCTCTGCTTCCAATCGGACTGGTGAGCGTCTTGGCCGCCGGAGCTTTGGCACCTGAATCAAGCGCCGTCCATGAGTATTACCAGCTACCACTGCTGCTCTTTGCCTGCCCATTAATGGGCCTGGGCTGGGCCCGGCTGTGGCAAAAGGGACAAAAACACTTGCTGCAGCTCGGCCTGACCTTGCTGCTAGTGACCAGCCTCATGGTGTTGAGCCTGGATTACTGGGCCAAGGAGCACCCCAATGGCAATCCAACCTGGGAACTCGCCCTGCGGATCCAGCGCGAAACACCCGCTGGGGCTCGCATCATCTCGATTACCGGTGGTGATCCGACCTTGCTCTATCTCGCTGGACGCAAGGGGTGGCTGAAAGGACCGGGAGGTGTGGATGCCTCCTGGCTAGCGGAGCGTGCTGCTGAAGGAGCCACTCATGTGGCGGGCAGCTGGGAAGTGATTCAGAGCTATGCACGGTTTCCTGACAACCCCGCGAAAGCCCGACTGCGGCTGTTGCTGGGGGAAAAGGACAAAGCAGCTGAGAACTACCTGGTGCCGCTGCCGTTAGCCGGTGACCATCAAAACGATGCCCCCGGCTCACAACCGTGAACCGGGGGCTCTCGCCGGGTCCGCT
>CAJWXK010000081.1 GCA_913048995.1 uncultured Synechococcus sp.
CAGTGCGCTTGGAAAGCGCCGAGATCACCGTGGTGCGGGCCGGCATGTTGATGCCTGCCGCCAGGGTCTCGGTGGCGAAGACAACTTTCACCAATCCCTGCTGGAAAAGCTCCTCGATTAACTCCTTCCATGCAGGCAGCACGCCGGCATGGTGGGCCGCCACACCTCTCAAAAGGGCTTGAGCATGGACGCCATCACGCACCGCCTCCGGCGAGTTGCTGGCAAAGGTCTCGAAACGGCGCTTGAGCTCCGCACTCTCCCGCTCATTCACAAGAGAGGCCTTGAGCAGATCACGCACGGCCTTATCACAGCCCCGCCGACTGAAGAGAAACACGATCGCGGGGACCATCTGGCGGTCCACCAGCTGAGCCACAGCGAATGCCATGGAGGGAGGCTCAGGCTGCGGCGGTTTGGGGTTCTTACCGCGGCGGTGATGACCTTTGGGCGCGCGCCAGACCTTGCAGTTGGGATGCAGACCAGTGCCCTGCTCATTCAGCAGCGGGTGAAGCCCTTTGGCGCTGCAAAAGCTGAACTGCAGCGGCACCGGCCTGTAGTCACTGATGATCAGGTCACTGGGACCATGCACTTGCTCGATCCAATCGGTTAGCTGACCGGCGTTGGCCACCGTGGCCGAGAGCGCCACCAACTGGATCGGTGGAGGGCAGTGGATGATGGATTCCTCCCAGACGGTACCCCGTTGGGAGTCATTCATGTAGTGGCACTCATCCAGCACCACCGCCTCCACGCCCTCCAACGGATCGATGCCGTCATCGAGCTCCGCGTAAAGCATGTTGCGGAAGATCTCGGTAGTCATCACCACAATCGGGGCTTCCCGGTTGGCAGTCAGATCACCAGTCATCAGACCGACCTTCTCAGAGCCAAATTGCTCTCGGAAATCCCGCAGTTTCTGATTCGAGAGAGCCTTGAGTGGGGTCGTGTAAAACACGCGCTGGCCGTGAGCCAGGGCCCGGTGGATGGCGTACTCACCAATCAGGGTTTTGCCCGACCCAGTGGGAGCACTCACCACCACCGAATGCCCCTGGTTCAGCGCAGCAATGGCCTCCAACTGGAACTCATCCAGCGGAAACGGAAAGAGCACAGCCGGCTCAAGACCCCCAGCGTCCGAGCGCTGCATTCCACCGTCAGCAGCTGCGGCGTCGGCGGTGGCGGATGTCATGGCTGAATCCTATGGGTGATTTGAGTCCTCATCGCCGGCGCCGTTTGCGCACGTTTGTGCCCCAGGGTGCCGGACTTCTAGCGGAAGAGCCCGCCTCGGCGCTGCTGGATTTAGCCAGCAACGACACTCTTGCGCTGAATGACCACCCGCTGCTCAAGCAATCAGCCATCGACTGCATCGCGCGCAGTGGTGTAAGCAGCGGCGCCTCACGGCTAGTGAGCGGCAGCCGGCCGGAACACCAAGCACTGGAGGAACAGCTGGCGGACTGGTTAGGACGCAATCGCGTGTTCCTCTACCCAAGTGGCTTTCAGGCCAACATCGCAGCACTGCAGCTACTCGGCGATCGTCACAGCCTGGTGCTGGCCGACCGGCGCATTCATCACTCACTACTGGTCGGTGTACGCGCCAGCGGAGCCCGGCTACAGCGCTTTATTCACAACGACCTCAACGATCTGCAGCAACGACTGACAGTTCAACGGCGCAAGCAACCCCAGCGCCGGTTAGTGGTGCTCAGCGAAAGCCTGTTCTCAATGGAGGGCAGCAGTCCAGATGTGAGCGCCTTGGTGCAACTATGCCGCCGCAACAACGCGGCTCTGCTGCTGGATGAGGCCCATGCCCTTGGGGTGCTGGGGCCAGGCGGCCGCGGGCTCGGCCATGGCCATAGCGGAATCAGCCTGATCTGCGGCACCTTCGGTAAAGCCTTCGCAAGCGGTGGAGCCTTCCTGGCCTGCGACGAACCCCTCGGCGAGACCCTGCTGCAGAGCAGTGGAGCCTTCCGTTACACCACAGCCCTAGCACCTCCCCTAGCCGCTGCTGCACTGGCGGCATTGCAGTTGATCGCCGGGCCGGAAGGAGAGCGACGTCGCAGACAGCTGCTAGCCACAGCAGAGCGCTGGCGCATAGCGATCGCCGCTGCAGGATGGCCGCGCCCTGTTGGTGAGGGTCCAGTACTGGCCATCAAGCTGGGTGATGACCACCGAGCGAATGAGGCCGCTGCCGCGCTCGAACAACTTGGTCTACTGGTCGTGCCAATCCGTCCACCAACGGTTCCTGAGGGGGAGGCGATGCTGAGGCTCAGCCTGCGGCCACAGTTGCCGGATCACGCCCTGGAGATGCTGCTGCAGACCCTGGAGCGCTTTGCCGAGAATCAATGATGGGGATCACTGCAGCGGCGGCCATGACGACGCACTGGCAACTGCTGACCATGCATGGCTGGGGCAGTGACCATCGGGCCTGGAATGGTTTTCGCCGCGGCTGTGAGCTGCGGGGCTGGCCACTGCGCTGCATTGAGCGGGGCTACGGACGCTTCCCAGCAACACAACCCAAATGGGACGGTCCCAACCGCCGTGCCCTGCTGCTTAATTCCCTTGGAATGCATTTAGTACCACCGCAGATCCTGGCCACAGCTGAAGCCGTTGTACTGCTGGCCAGTTTTGGACGATTCGTCCCCGCTGGTGGTGCCGGTCGGCCACTGTCCCAGGCTTTACGCCGCATGGACGAACGCCTCGCCGGCGGCGAACTGCAGCAGCTTTTCACTGACTTCCGTGCTCGCGTTGCTCAGCCACAACCAGTGGAACTGCTACCTCCCGGCGTGGAAGACGGACCGTTGCAGGCGCAAGGCATATCTGATTTAAGACAAGACCTGGAACTGCTGGCGAGCTGCAGCGGGCTACCGCAGGCTTTCCCTCCTTCAGCAGCAGTTCTGCTGGTGGAAGCCGGCCAAGACCAGATCGTTCACCCCCTCAGCCGTAAAGCACTGCGTCTGGCACTCCCTCATGCCACGGTGCTGTCGCTCGATGGGATCGGGCATGGATTGATGGTGCCCTCCCTGCCCGCTCAGGTGCTGCAGTGGATTGAGGAGTTGCGCTGAACCCCGTGCCAAGCAGCGTCAATGCCTTTAGCCGAGGGGCAGCACGTTATGCCCGCGACGCCCGACTGCAGCAGGCCGTGGCCTGGCGTCTTGCCCATCTCTGCAGAGATCTGAGCCTGGGGCCAGGTCCAGTGCTGGATCTTGGGGCCGGCTCCGGCAATCTCAGCCTTGCGCTTGAGCAACAACGCATTGGCGTCCACCCGCTGCTGGTGGATAACTGCCCTGCCCTTTTGGCAGAAGCAGGCTTTCCACCGGAGCGCAAGACCCTGTGGGATCTAAACCTTGGACTGCCTCCTGGCGCAGCTGGTGCTTCGCTTCTGTTGAGCAGCTTTGCGCTCCACTGGCTGCGCCAGCCAGCCCAGCAGCTGCGCCACTGGGCTGAAGCTCTCGCGCCTTGCGGCTGGCTGGGAGTAGCCGTCCCTGTTGAGGGAAGCCTGTCCAGCTGGCACCACGCCGCCACCGCAGCAGGTGTGCGATGCAGTGCGCTCCTTCTTCCAAAGACTGAGGAGCTGCTTGCAGGCCTCGCTGACAAAACGAGCATTGAGCGGCAGCTGCTGCTGAGCTTCAGCTGTCGCTACGAGAGACCTCTCGCATTCCTCAGGGAACTGCGTCATTTGGGGGTCAATGGGGGGGCAAGGCACCAGCCAGGCCCAGGCGAACTCAGACAGCTGCTGCGCCATTGGCCATTGGCAGCCGATGGCAGCGCAACAGTGCGCTGGAGACTGTTGTTTGTACTGGCACGCCGCCGATGACTCCGTCCTGGATCCCTGCTGATGGTCGTCTTGTGGTGGTGGGAACTGACACTGATGTAGGCAAAACCGTGGTGAGCGCTCTGCTGGTTCAGGGGCTAGGCGCCAGCTACTGGAAACCGGTTCAGTGCGGTGACCTGGAAAGGGGTGGTGACAGCGGCCGCGTGGCCGGCCTGATCGGATTAACAAGGCGCCTAATGCCGCCCTGCATCGTTCAGGAGGCTTACCAGCTGGCAGCGCCAGCTTCTCCAAACCAGGCCGCTGAGGATGAAGGAATTGAGGTGGATCCAGAGCGTTTAAACCTGCCTGACATCAGTGGCCCACTGGTCGTGGAGACCGCAGGCGGCCTGCTGGTGCCGCTGCGCGATGACCTGATGCAGATCGAACAAATCAAACGATGGGGCCTACCGGTGGTGCTGGTTGCCCGAAGCGGACTAGGCACCTTGAATCACACACTGCTGTCCCTTGAGGCGCTGAAGGCGCGTTCAATCAAAGTGCTTGGTTTGGTGCTCAACGGAGCCCCTCACCACGCCAACAAAAGAACACTGGAGACAATCACCAAATTGCCGATCTTGGCTGAACTGACGCCTCTCGAAGAGCTCAGTGCCTCCAGCCTGGAAGAGGTCTGGAAAAACAGTCCCATCGGATCTGATTGAGCTCAGAGTCCAGGACTGGACTGCATGATGCCGCCATCAGCAAAGATGCTGGTAGCGGTGATGTAGCTGGCGCCATCACTGGCCACAAAGGCAGCCACAGAGGCGATCTCCTCAGGTTCAGCCATCCGGCCAAGCGGGATGGCTGCATTGAGCTTGTCGAGCAGTGCCTTGTTCCCCGCATAGGAGGCGTTGATCGGGGTATCAACAGCACCAGGGCCAATGTTGACCATCGTGATGCCATGGGGAGCAAGCTCAAGGCCAGCTGTGCGCGTCAACATGCGGACGCCGCCTTTTGAAAGGCAGTAGGCGGTGTTGTTGGGCATGGGCCAGTCCTCATGGACTGAGGAGATATTGATGATGCGGCCGCCGCTTCCTTGTTTGATCATCTGTTTGGCTGCGAACTGGGTGCCAAAAAAAGCACTTTTGAGGTTCACGTCGAGAACTCTGTCGTAATCCTCAGGGGTCGTATCGAGAACGGAAGTACGGGTCTCTAGTCCGGCATTATTGACCATGATGTCGAGCCGCCCGTAGGTATTTACAGCTGTATCGACAACTTTCTGGAGATGATCGAGCTGCGTCACATCGGCCTGGGCGCCAATGGCCTCACCACCTGCAGCATTGATCGCTTTGATGATGTCATCGGTGCGCTCAGGGTGGGATCTGTAGTTGATCACCACTTTGGCTCCACGCTTGGCCAGCTCTTCAGCGATTGACTTGCCAATCCCGGTGTTAGCACCGGTGACGATGGCAACTTTGCCCTCAAGAAAACGTTCAATCATGACGTACGTCCAAGCCGAAGGTTATGACCAAGCCTGCAGCAGGTCGGCAATCAACAGGTTATCGAGTGAGAACAGACCGCCACCAGCAAAGATCAGCACCAAGCACATCACCACATACATGGCCGCTTTCTCCCAGCTGGGAGGTTCACCCACACCCATGGGACCGGAGTAATCGCCCTCAGGGATCTGATACGGATCTGGAGCAATGAAAGGAAAGCCGGCGCGAATCTCAAGAACCACCGCGTATCCCATAGACACGAGGATTGCCAGCGCTGCAATAGGAGTTAGGAGACCAGGCAGCAGCGCAATACCTGCAGACCACATGGAGAATGCCGAGAGAAAGCACAGCCAAACTGGGGTCTTCATTGCAGTCGACCATGTTTTGAGGTTGCGCAGCTTGGGCCAGCCATGGCGAATAAAACAGAAACCCAAGAAAAGGCGCAGGACCAGAAGTGATACCTCAGTTGCAGACGAGGGTCCCGAAGGCACAAGGAACTCGACGACCATCAGATCCATTACAGAAAGTGCCGATGTTCTTTAAATCTAGACATCACATTCTGATGGAGCCATGAAGGCTCAAGGACACCATCACAACGACTTCTTTACCACGGGGCCTTAAGCCAGTAAGGCATGAGCCGCATTCATGGATTCAGCCGAGAGTCCGGGAATTCCCTTTTGGCATGTATGGACTGACACAAAAGGTGTGAGTCACCAAACACGCCAAACACTGCATGATTTCCAGATGCAAGTGATCTCTGCAGGCAACGCTCCGCAATGGCTTTCCGCACCCTGCAAAGGTGATATCACAGTTCTCTTTTCGGTACTACCTGCCGGTTGGAGCGGCCCATGGCACGAGAATCCTGCACCTCAGTGGGTAATACCCATCAGTGGCGCCTGGGGAGTGGAGACGATGGACGGCACCCAGGTGGAGATGGGAGTCGGTGAGCTCTCTTTTGGCGGTGATCAAAACACCCGCGAGCAAAACGGTAAATACGGCCATCTCTCCTGGGTCGTGGGGAATCAGCCCTGCCAACTCATGATCGTGCAACTCTGTCAGGGGATGAATCGTCCACCTCAACCCGAACTGCCGTGACAGGTCACCCCTCCAGCTGCACCGAAAGCTACGACCCCCGTTTCGAGGAGCTGGTGCTCTTCAACGCAGAGCTGGAATGCCTAGCCAGCGGTTTTCGTTGGCTAGAAGGCCCAGTTTGGTTCGGCGATCACAATTGCCTGCTGTTTAACGATATTCCAAACAACTGCACTCTGCGCTGGAGTCCTGAACACGGCATCAGCACATTTATAAGCCCTTCTAACTACGCCAATGGTCAAACCAGGGACCGCCAAGGACGCCTCATTCAGTGTCATCACAGCAGCCGATGCCTCACCCGCAGAGAGCTGGATGGAACCATGACGGTGATAGCAAATAGGGCTCGCGGCCATCGCCTAAATAGCCCGAATGATGTCATCGTCAAACAAGATGGGTCAATCTGGTTTAGTGATCCTCTCTATGGATTAATGGGTGATTACGAAGGAGGACGCCAGGAATCTGAGCAACCTCCAGCGTTATATCGAATCGATCCGATCGATGGCAGCATTGAGGCGGTCGCTACAGATTTTGATGGCCCGAACGGCCTTGCCTTCTCCCCAGACGAGAGCCTTATCTATGTTGCCGAATCCGGAGCGCCTGGGGCCAGTGAACCGCACCAATTCATCCGTGTCTTTAAAGTCTCCGAGGATGGTAAAAAGCTTAGTGGTGGTGAGTTTTTTCAGAAGATAACTTCTGGATGGGCTGATGGATTCCGTGTGGATGAACATGGAAATATCTGGTGCGGCGCAGCAGATGGAGTGCATTGCCTCGCACCTGACGGCAGCCTAATCGGCAAGGTACTCGTACCAAAGCAAGTCTCCAACCTCTGCTTCGGTGATCGGCATAACTGCAGGCTGTTCATGTGTGCATCCAATGCCGTGTATTCCTTATTCACCAATACACGAGGGGTGCCGACTACTGACATCTACAACCATGGAACACCGGCAACTTGAGACTTTCTCCAATTGGCAAAATAGAGCCAGGACGTCTTTGGCTCTGCAGGGAATACCGCTCTCGACGTGGCGAAGGCACTAGGGGTCAGCTCTGCACTAAAGCTCAAGGGAGTCCATAAAGTGCGATAGCGAGCCGAATCAACTCGACGACTGTCTACAGAGGAGTTTGCACTCATTGCTACTGACTTGACATACAGGCTCATCGATAACTGATGCGATGTTCATAGAGCTAATGCAAAATTTCTCAGGCTAATGCTTGCAAATGGCGAAATAACGATGACTGGCACTGAACCACTGCGCAAAGCACAATAATTGGGCCTCCCTTGCAGTGATTAGCACCAACAGACACCATCTTCTGCAAAGTCAGATGAATAGAACATCCTGCCCTGCTGAAGCTGAGGAGCGTGATTGGACTACCAGCCGTCTCGATGGCAGATAGTCCCCATTGTGGATGCAATCAATGCCTTGGAGTCGCACGGCTTTCAAAGATGACACTTAGATAGGACACAGCTGGAGCTAAAGCAGGGGCGCAAGTGCTTCTCAAACTGTTGGCCTGAGCTCAGCAGTCATCATCACCAACAAAAACAAGCGCATGTTGATCGGGATCACGCAAAGTGAAGCCCAAATCAGAGCGAAGGAACCTGTCAGGAAAAGAAACCAGGGAGCTGCACTGGGCTGACCATGGTGACTGTTTGACACGCGCATGCAAGCCTCGAA
>CAJWXK010000082.1 GCA_913048995.1 uncultured Synechococcus sp.
AAGGAGCGGGCCGCAGCGACAGGGCGGCAGCAGGGAAGGTGGCGATCAACAGCGCAGCGATCAACTGATGGGCCACGGTGACCAGAGGTTCAGCCAGAGCCAGTCGCAGGGTCAGCACCCCGAGCAGAACCTGCAGCATCACCAGCAGCCCCGCCAGGCTCATCAGCCGGCGACTCACCAGCGGGCTTGGCCAAGCCAGAACCACCAGAACGCTGAGTAGGGCGACTGCAGCCACCGGGGTAGCCAAGGCACGATGGGCACTGAGCCAGCTGCAGCCTTCAGCCAGGCGCAGGCAGCGCCCTGAGGCCCACTGCGTAGCCATCAAGGCACCGGCAATGCACTGTCCATAGATCAACAATCCAGAGATGGCGGCAAGCCAGAGGCCCGCGCGCGGGCGAGGCCCAACCGGCACGGGCTGGAGCAGCTGAGCTGCTGCACTGAGCAGCGCCACGAGCAGCAAAGCCGTCGCCAGATGGGCGGTAACGATGTCAAAACGCAGCAGCTGCGTGACGGTCAAGGCACCGAGGGCGCCTTGAGCAGCCACCAGCAGAAGCGCAACGCCACTGAGCCAGGGCAGCCAGCGGGGCTGAGTCGCCCTCTCCCAAAGAGAGAGGGCCAGCAGCACAATCAGACCGATGCCGACCAGAAAGGCATCGAGACGATGAAACCACTCCAGGAACACCTGAAGATTCATCTGGCGGGCAGGCAAAAGCGTGCCGTAGCAGAGGGGCCAGTCCGGGCAGGCCAGACCGGCTTCCATGACGCGGGTGGCCCCGCCGATACCAACCAGGGCGATCAGAGCCACCACCAGCTGACGGCATAACGCCGCTGCTGAGAATGGAGAACGCACCTTGAGAGAAATAACTCCCAGACCCACAAAGAATCTCCTCTGATGAGAGGAATACCCGAAAGGTAGCGATCTCACCCGCAGCAATCCTTAAGCAGCCGTTGTGATTAGCCGTGCGTCAGGCTTTCAGCACGGTCTTCTGAAATCTTCCGTTTCAGGCCCTTGAGGGCTGAGGCAAGCGCCATAGCGTGAGTTCAGCTTTTTGCTGAGTTTTGCCATGCGCATTCCCTCGGCAATTCTCACCCTCGTGGTTGGGATGGCCCTGGTCCTTCTGGGGCAATGGGTTGCCAATGATGTCAATTTGCTGCCTGAAAGTGCCAGCGTGAACGCGCCGGTCTACGACGAACTATTCCGCGTTCTCGTCGCCATCGGCACCATGCTGCTGGTGGGCATAACCGGTGTTGTGATCTACAGCCTGGTGCGCTTCCGCCGCCAAGACGGTGACAGCCAGGACGGCCCTGCGATTGAAGGCAATCTTTCACTCGAACTGTTCTGGACGGCCATCCCTGCAGTGGTCGTTCTGTTCCTTGGTATTTACAGCTACGACATCTATGACCGGATGGGTGGCATGGCTGATCTCAACGGTCATGGCATGGCTCATCAAACTGAACTTGCGTCGGTTCGCCACAGCGAACCAGATGATGAAAACAGGATCTGGGGTGGAATCGCACCAGCAAAATCAAGCGGCGATGTAATTCCAGTCGAGGTCACAGCACTTCAGTTTGCCTTCATCTTTCACTACCCAGAGCAGAACATCACCAGCGGTGAACTACACGTGCCAACCGGTCAAACCGTGGAGCTGCGCATGAAGGCCAATGATGTCATTCATGCCTTCTGGGTGCCTGAATTCCGCATCAAGCAAGACATCATTCCCGGTCAGCCCACGGTGCTCAGCTTCACCGCCCGCAAGGCCGGTGACTATCCCATTGTTTGCGCCGAGCTCTGCGGCCCATACCACGGCGGAATGAGATCCCATGTGGTGGTCGATGAGCCTGATGCCTTCTCCAACTGGCTGGAAGCCAATACGCCCGCGACGTTGTCATGACCATCGCAACACCCCCGAGCCAAACCCCTGAGGCCAACCTCAGCCTGCAGCCCACCGGCTGGCTGAAGTACTTCAGCTTCAGCCTTGATCACAAAGTGATCGGCCTGCAATACATCGTCTGCGGCTTCCTCTTCTATCTGATCGGTGGCGCCCTCGCTGGAGTCATCCGCACAGAACTGGCCACACCGATCTCGGACTTCGTCAGCCGCGATACCTACAACCAGGTGCTGACCCTCCACGGCACGGTGATGATCTTTCTTTGGATTGTGCCCGTCATCAACGGGGGCTTCGGCAACTACCTGATCCCCTTTTACGTCGGAGCTCGAGACATGGCGTTCCCGCGCCTCAATGCGGTCGCCTTCTGGATGATCCCCCCATCCGGTCTGCTCCTGATCAGCAGCTATTTCATTGGGGGTGCCGCCCAGTCCGGCTGGACCGCCTACCCGCCGCTGAGCATCACCACCCCGGCGATGGGCCAAATCCTCTGGATCGTCAGCGTTCTGCTGCTGGGAGGCAGCTCAATCTTTGGTGGCATCAACTTCATTGCCACGATCCTCAAGTTCCGCCAGCCGGGCCTCAAGCTGATGCAGATGCCGATGTATTGCTGGGCCATGCTCGGCACCAGCATCCTGGTGGTGCTAGCCACGCCAGTCCTGGCAGGCACGCTGATCCTGCTGAGCATGGACATCGTCGCCCACACCGGTTTCTTCAATCCAGCCAGCGGCGGCAACGTCGTTGTCTACCAGCATCTGTTCTGGTTTTATTCCCACCCAGCTGTCTACATCATGGTTCTGCCGGCCTTCGGGCTGGTCAGCGAGATCCTGCCGATTCATGCCCGTAAGCCCCTGTTCGGCTACGTGACGATGGTGTATTCGATCATGGCCATCGTCGTACTCGGCCTTGTGGTCTGGGCACACCACATGTTCACAAGTGGTACGCCGCCCTGGATGCGCCTGTTCTTCACCATCGCCACCGCGTTCATTGCCGTGCCTACCGGCATCAAATTCTTCAACTGGATCGCCACCCTCTGGCAGGGGCGTCTAGCGCTGAACAGCGCCATGCTCTTCTCTTGTGCCTTCATCCTGCAGTTCGTCTTTGGCGGCATCACCGGTGTGGCCTTGGCCCAGGTGCCATTCGATGTCCACGTCCACGACACCTATTTCGTTGTGGGGCACTTCCACTACATCGTCTACGGCGGCACGGTGTTCGTCATCTTCGCCTCGATCTATCACTGGTTCCCCAAATTCACCGGCCGAATGCTCGATGAAAAACTGGGGCGGCTGCACCTAGCCCTCACGTTCATCGGCTTCAACCTGTGCTTTGCACCACAACACTGGTTAGGCCTCAACGGCATGCCCCGCCGCGTGGCTGAATACGACCCCCAATTCACCTTGATCAATCAGATCAGCAGCGTCGGTGCCCTGCTGATGGCGATCAGCACGCTGCCGTTCCTCTTCAACGTGGTCATCAGCATGGTGCGCGGAACACCCTCAGGCCCAAATCCCTGGAGAGCCCTAACGCCGGAGTGGTTAACCAGCTCTCCGCCACCAGTAGAGAACTGGAAAGGAGCCGCCCCGCTGGTCCATGAGCCCTACGGCTACGGAGGCCCCCCTGGAGTGATGGATCTCAATCAGGCCAGTGGCCGTGATCTCTGGAGGAATGAACCATGACCACCATCACCCCGATCAATGCCTCCAGCTCCACAGGTGGTGAGGCCCACGGCGACCATGGCGAGCACGGTGATCATCCTGACCTGCGCATGTTCGGGCTAGCCACTTTTCTGGTCGCCGATGCCATGACCTTTGCCGGCTTCTTTGCCGCTTACCTCACCTTCCGAGCCGTCAACCCACTGCCTGCCGGGGCCATCTACGAACTGGAGATGCTGCTGCCGGTCATCAACACTTCGATCCTGATCGCCAGCAGCTTCACGTTCCACCGCGCCAGTAAGGAGCTGATGCGCGGAGCCATGGGAGCTTGCCGCGGTTGGCTGCTTGTGACTGCCTTGATGGGAATCGCTTTCCTCGGCGGTCAAATGAAGGAGTACTTCGAGCTTCCCTTCGGACTGACGGACAACCTATTTGCCAGCACCTTCTATGCCCTCACCGGTTTCCACGGGCTACATGTCTGCTTAGGGGCGCTGATGATCTTGATCGTCTGGGCTCAGGCCGCTCAGCCGGGCAAGTTCACACCACAAGAGCATTTCGGCATCGCTGCCGCCGAGCTCTATTGGCACTTCGTCGATGTGATCTGGGTGATTCTGTTCGCTTTGCTCTACCTCCTCTGAAGCTCACGCGGCACAATTTGGGGATCGATGGCCAGACGATGGAAGTCAACACTCCCTTAGTAAATGAGGCCCTGCTCAAGCGGGCACGCGATCTGAGCAACAACAGCCCAGATCAAGTGGCCAAGGCCTGTGGCTACGTCGGACCTAGCGGACGGGTACTGAAAAAAGCCTTTTTGAGAGCTCTGGTAGAAGCCAAGGGTTTCACCACACCTGCGGTTGATCGCTCCAATGCAGCACGTGGCCGTCAGGCGGAGTACCGCACCAGGGTGCATGGCAACGGCAACCTGCTCGTGGGCAACGCTTACACCAAACGCCTGGGTCTGGTGCCCGGGCAGGAATGCCGCATCGAACTGCACAAAGAGACGGGCACGATCTGGCTGCGTCCCCTCGATGATGACAACGAGGGGAACAGTGAATCAGACCGCGAGGATCAGGCGGCAGAGGCCTGAGGTCCATCGTTGTCGTCAGGGCCGTGGAGACTGCTGGCGAACGCAATCAGGTCGATACCCGAGAAGATGAAGCTGATGCCCACCAGGATGCCGAGCACCGACAGCAGACCAAAGGCCTTCATCGAGAGGATCAACAAGCCAAGGATCAAGGTGATGATGCCGTTAGCCAGACCCCAGCGCCAACCATCCACGGACTGGTGGCTGAGCGAGGCGACAATCGCAACGATGCCTTCGACGATGAAGACCACACCAACCGCAAGACTGAGGGTCGCCACCTGAGCGACAGCATCAATGGTGCTGGTAGAGAACTGCTCAAGGATGGTGTAACCAGCCACCAGGAAAAGGGTGGAGACCACGAGGCGCCAGAACACCAGCCAGGCCTTCATGCGACGACTGCGCGTCAGACCGTTGATCCAGCCGATGATGCCGCCGACCAGGAACACCACGCCAAGAATGGCGGTGACCACAAACGAAGCCTTGATCGGAGCGATCAGGGCAAGCACGCCGAGAACGATGAGCAAAATGCCCTCGGCGATGGTGAAGGACTTGAACATGGGGGGAGAGAACACCCCCGGAAACTAAGTAGTCCAGCCGTTCTCGACCAGCCAGCTGTAACTCAGATCCTGCGATGCCTTTGGAGGGTCTCCATCGCCGCGCTGCAACAGCCCTTCGACGTATTTCGCCAGCAGGTCGGCTTCAAGATTGACAACATCACCGCAACGCAGATCCTGGAGAGTGGTTTGCTCCCACGTGTGGGGAATCACCGCCACAGAAAAGCTCGTTCCTGCGCTCTGATGGCTAGCCACCGTAAGGCTGATGCCGTTAACAGCAATGCTGCCCTTCTCGCAGATGTAGCGGCCCATGGTCGGGTTCTCCCAGGCCAACTGCAGATTCCAAGCACCGGCCACCGTCTCGATGGCCTGCACCCTGCCGAGACCATCGACATGGCCAGAGACCAGGTGACCGCCGAGGCGATCGGCCAACCGCAGGGCTGGCTCAAGATTGACCCGTCCCCCAAGCCGGGCGCGATCCCCCAGGGTGGAGCGCTGCAACGTCTCAGGGCTCACATCGGCCTCAAAACCGCCGGTACAAAAACGGCGAACCGTGAGGCAGACACCATCGACAGCCACGCTGTCCCCCAGCACAAGATCCGCCAGCGACAAACCGCTATGGCCAGCAGCAGGCTGAGGCCATAGCACCCGCAGAGATTGGGGTAGCGGTTCAAGCCGACCAATGGCCTGAACCAGTCCGGTGAACATGGGAGCAGAACCAACGGGCCGATCTGGCCATAATCGTCGAAACAGCCGCGGCCACCATGGTGGAGATGAACGTGGCCGGTATCGCACTCGATGCCGCCAACCGCAGTCCAATCGTGCTGCTGCGTGACCCCTCCGGCCGCCGTCAGGTCCCGATCTGGATTGATCAAGCCCAAGCTCAGAACATCTTGGCGGGACTGCACAGCCACGAACCTCCGCGGCCCCTCAGCCATGACCTGATGGCCAGCCTGATGGCGGTCGGTGGCCTGGAACTCGATCGCGTCATCATCCACGCCATTGAAGAGAACACTTTTCTGGCCCTGCTCAAACTCCGCAGTGATGGAGAAGAGGAACATGAGCTCGACTGCCGCCCCAGTGATGCCATCGCCCTGGCTCTGAGGACCGGCAGCAGCCTCTGGATGCTGGAGGAAGTGGTGAGCAATGCCTCGATTCCCGTCGATGCAGAAGCTGATGCCGAGGAGGTGGAGGACTTCCACCGCTTTGTCGAAGGCATCAGCCCAGCCGATCTGATCCGCCAGCAGGGGCTCGCCCAGCCCGATCAAGGCGATGACGATGAGCCAAGCGAGGTCTGAGGCCACCATGGTGCGGCGCGCCTTCGGGGCCTGCGCGCCGGTATCACTGTTCACCCTCGGCACGATGCGGGCCTTGGAGAGCCCCGCGCAGCTTCAAGCCGTACTAGAGGCTGCCCTCGAGGCCGGCATCAATCACCTTGAGACGGCTCCGGCCTACGGCCCCAGCCAGCGCTACCTAGGCCGGGCCCTCCGCCAGCTGGGCATCGAGCCCGCTGAAATGCTGATCACCAGCAAGCTGCTGCCTGGTTGCTCCCTGCAGCAGGGACAGCAGCAGTTGCAACGCACGCTCGAACAACTCGGCCGTGCGCGACTCGACAACCTGGCGGTGCACGGCCTCAACACAGCAGAGCATCTGCAGTGGGTCTTCAGCGGCCCCGGGCGAGACCTGCTGCAGTGGGCTGAAGAGGAGCAGTTGGTGGGGCAGGTGGGCTTCAGCTCCCATGGCCCCAATGACTTGATCGATACCGCGATCAGAAGCAAGCGCTTCGGCTTCGCCAGCCTGCATCTGCACCTGCTGGATCCGGCTCGGATGCACCTGGCTGCGCAGGCCCTGCAGCAGGGCATGGGGTTGATGGCCATTTCCCCAGCCGACAAAGGTGGACAGCTCTGGGATCCACCACCAATGCTTCAGCAGGCCTGCGCACCGATCGCACCGCTGGAGCTGGCGTACCGCTTCTTGATCGCCCGCGGCATCAGCACCCTCACCCTGGGGGCAGCCAGCCCCGATCAGCTGCAGTGGGCCCAGCTGCTGGGGGGCGCCGATGGCCCCCTCACGGCCAGCGAGCAACAGGCGCTCGAGCGGCTGAACCAGCAGCGCCTGGACAACCTGGGCGACAGCCTCTGCGGTCAATGCCGCGCCTGCCTGCCCTGCCCCAGCGGCGTGCCGATCCCCGAGCTGCTGCGGCTGCGCAATCTGACCATCGGGCATGGCATGGAACGCCATGCCCGCGAGCGCTACGCCATGGTCGGCCAAGCCGGCCATTGGTTTGAGCAGATCAATGCCGCCGCCTGCCAGGGCTGCAACCAATGCCTGCCGCGTTGCCCCCATCAATTGCCAATTCCCGAGCTGCTGGCGGACACCCACCAGCGCCTGGCCTCATCCCCCCGTCGCCGCCTCTGGGGCTAGGGGCAGCAGGCTGGTGCAGCGCTGCAGCACCGGCTCTGGAGGCAGCAGCAGCTCAGGGCGCAGCTGGCGGCTGAGCGCCGGCTCCAGCAAGGCGCGCTGCAGCGGCGGCGTGAAGCCACTGCGCAGCATCTGATCAAGCAACGGGGATGAGCGCGGTGCCAGCAGCCACTCCAGTGGCGGCGGCATCCCCGCATCGGGCTGGACCAGCAGGCTCCACCACAGCGGCGCACCGCTCTCAGGCAACAGCGCCTGCAAGCGCGTGTCACGGCGCAGCACCGGCACCACGGCCCGGCTGGGCAACACCGCTGCGGCGGCATCACCATGCAGCAGCAGGGTGAGCGCGTCGCGATCACCAAAACCCAGGGCCTGCTGGC
>CAJWXK010000083.1 GCA_913048995.1 uncultured Synechococcus sp.
GCGCCGTGCCCCGCAGCCAACGCAACGACAACTTCATCGACAAGAGCTTCACGGTGATGGCGGACCTAATCCTCAAGGTGCTGCCGACTAACCAAAAGGCCAAGGAAGCCTTCGCCTACTACCGCGATGGCATGAGCGCCCAGGGAGATGGCGAATACGCAGAGGCTCTCGAGAACTACCAAGAGGCCCTCCGTCTAGAGGAAGACCCCAATGACAGGGCCTTCATCCTCTACAACATGGCCCTCGTCTTCGCCAGCAACGGAGAGCATCAAAAGGCTCTTGATCACTACGACCAGGCCCTGGAGCTCAACGCGCGCATGCCCCAGGTGCTCAACAACATGGCGGTGATTCACCACCACCTCGGCAGCATCGCCCAGGAGCAGGGGGACAACGATGAAGCTGATCGCCGCTTTGATCTGGCCGCAGACTTCTGGAGCAAGGCGATCCGGCTAGCACCCAATAACTACATCGAGGCCCAGAACTGGCTGAAGACCACCGGCCGTGGCTCAGCGGACGTGTACCTCTAAGCCCGCTCAGGCGTCATCAGCGGGATTGACCCCCAGAGCTACCACCAGGGCTTCCGCCACACCGCCAGCTTCGTGAACTGCGAGATCAAGGCAAGTCACCCCACTGCCGCGAGGAACGACGGCGCGGCGGAAACCCAGCCGTGCAGCCTCCTGCAGGCGTAACTCCAGCTGACCGACTGGCCGCAACTGACCTCCCAGTCCAAGCTCCCCAACGAGAACTGTGCCTGCTGGCAGGGCCAAGTCGCGGAAACTGGCCACCACCGCAGCAGCCACCCCCAGATCAGCTGCAGGTTCCTCCACATCCAGTCCTCCTGCCACCGCGAGATAGCAGTCAAAGCGCGAGAGAGGCAAGCCCAGATGCTTCTCAAGCACCGCCAGGATCTGATGCAAGCGATTGGTGCCAATACCCGTAGCCATGCGACGGGGGCTGGCGTAACTGGTTGTGCTGACAAGAGCTTGCAGCTCCACAACCAGGGGACGCGTTCCCTCACAGGCCACGATCGTGGCCATACCGACCGAACCCTCCGGACTGCCGAGAAAGAGCTCGCTGGGGTTGCTGACCTCGAGAAGCCCCCGATCCCGCATCTCAAAAACGCCTAGTTCGTGGGTGGCACCAAAACGATTTTTGACGGCCCGCAGCAGACGGTGGCTGGCGAAGCGATCTCCTTCAAAGGTCAGCACCGCATCGACTAAGTGCTCCAAAACCTTGGGGCCCGCCAGCATCCCCTCCTTTGTGACGTGACCCACCAGCAGCAAGGCGATATCCAGGCGTTTAGCCAGTCGCTGCAACGCTGCAGCACACTCGCGCACCTGGGCCACGGAACCTGGCGCACTGGCCAGCTCAGCATCATGAAGCGCCTGGATGCTGTCGATAATCGCCACCGCCGGCCGCAGGGCCTCAAGCTCTTGGAGCACCTGCTCCAGATCGGTCTCAGCCAGCAGCTGGGGACCGTCTCCTGTTGCAGCCGGGCCAAGTCGGCTCCAGCGCAACTTGACCTGCTGAGCTGATTCCTCAGCGCTGACATAAAGAACACTTTCGCGCTGAGCCAGAGCCTCAGCGGTCTGGAGCAGCAGCGTGCTCTTACCGATACCCGGGTCTCCCCCCACGAGCACAAGCGATCCCGGAACCAGACCACCCCCAAGTACGCGGTCTAACTCAGCAAATCCGGTATGCAGCCTTTGCACACTGCGCTCACCAACGCTGGCAATGGCCTCCGATCGGCGGGGGGCTGGCTCAGCCACAGCTTCAGAGACACGGCGGCGCCGCTTGTCCGGCGGTGGAGCGCTGAGTTGCTCCACCAGAGAGTTCCAACTACCGCAGGCGGAGCAGCGGCCGAAGAACTGTCGTGACTGCGCCCCGCAGTTTTGACAGACGTAGGTAGTGACAGTACGGGGCACGAGCGTTTATGAAGAAAGTTGATTGTTCCGTCCTCAAGAAACCGTCAATCGGTTGAGTGGTCGGACTCTTTTCCCTGAACCCGGATCACCATGGCGGCAGCTGCCCCAGCAATCAACGGCAAGGAAACCATCCTTGTGGTCGACGATGAGGCGAGCATCCGCAGAATCCTCGAGACCCGGCTGACGATGATCGGCTATCACGTGGTGACTGCGGCCGATGGGGAAGAAGCCCTCGACGCCTTCCGCCGAGAACCCCCTGATCTGGTGGTTCTTGACGTGATGATGCCCAAGCTCGATGGCTATGGGGTCTGCCAGGAGCTGCGAAAGGAGTCCGATGTACCGGTGGTGATGCTCACCGCGCTGGGAGATGTGGCTGACCGCATCACCGGCCTGGAGCTGGGCGCTGATGACTACGTGGTCAAGCCCTTCAGCCCAAAGGAACTGGAAGCGCGCATCCGCTGCGTTCTGCGACGGGTGGAGAAGGAGCACGGCGGCGGCACCATCCCCAACTCCGGTGTCATTGAGGTAGCGGAGCTCAAGATCGACACCAATAAGCGTCAGGTGTATCGCAACGACGAGCGCATCCGCCTGACCGGCATGGAGTTCAGCCTGCTGGAGCTACTGGTCAGCCGCTCAGGGGAGCCCTTTAGCCGAGGCGAAATCCTTAAGGAGGTTTGGGGCTATACCCCGGAGCGTCATGTGGACACGCGTGTTGTCGATGTCCACATCTCTCGGCTGCGCTCAAAGCTTGAAGACGACCCAGCAAACCCAGAACTAATTCTCACCGCCCGCGGCACTGGTTACCTTTTTCAGCGCATAATCGACGGCGCCAACGGCGACGGAGGCTGACCTCCATGGCGGAGCCCCAATCCCTGCCGGGACGTGTGCGTCGGCCTCGGCCGCGCCGTGCTGTGCGCCGGCTGGTGATCTGGTATCGGCGGACCGGTCCTGTGATCCGGCTGGTGAATACCGCCGGCACCGCTTTAACCCCCCTGCGCAGCCGTCTAGGCCGCACCCCCGATCACACCCCAGAGCCGAAGGGGCCCAGGCTCTGCATAGCCGTTGACGGCATGGGAGGCGATCACGCCCCAGGCCCGATCCTGGAGGGCTGCCTTGGAGCGATTGAAGAGCTACCCCTCAAGGTGCTTTTCCTGGCTGAAGAGGAGCCACTGCAGCAGGCCATCAACGAACTGGGCTTGCAGGAGCTGGTTGATCAGGCTGTAGCCAGCGGTCAGCTCGAACTGATTGGCAGCGGACCCTCGATTGGCATGGACGATGAGGCCACCAGCGTGCGCCGCAAACGGCAAGCCAGCATCAACCTGGCGATGGATCGGGTCAAATCCGGCGAAGCCCTGGCGGTTTATTCCGCCGGCAATTCCGGTGCAGTGATGGCTTCAGCGATCTTTCGGCTAGGACGGCTCAAGGGAATCGAGCGACCTGCAATCGGTGCCCTATTTCCCACCAAGGATGTAGGCCGTCAGGTCCTCGTGCTTGATGTGGGCGCCAACACCGATTGCAAGCCGAACTACCTGCACCAGTTCGCTTTGCTGGGCAACATCTATGCCCGCGATGTGCTGGGAGTCCATCAGCCACGGGTGGGCCTGCTCAACATCGGTGAAGAAGAGTGCAAAGGGAACGACCTGGCCCTGCGCACCCACCCTCTGCTGCAGGCGGAAAAACGTCTGCATTTCGCCGGCAACTGTGAAGGCCGTGATGTGCTCTCCGGTGCGTTCGATGTGGTGGTCTGCGACGGCTTCACCGGCAACGTGTTGCTGAAATTCCTCGAGTCCGTGGGCAGCGTTCTGCTGGAGGTACTCAAGGCCGAGCTGCCCCGAGGCCGCCGCGGCAAAGTTGGTTCGGCCTTTTTGCGCAACAACCTGCGACGCATCAAAAAACGGCTTGACCATGCCGAGCACGGAGGCGCGTTGTTACTGGGAGTTGATGGGCTCTGCGTCATTGGCCATGGCAGCAGCAAAGCTCGTTCAGTGATGGGAGCCCTGCGGCTGGCCCACGCCGCTGCCAGTCACAACACGCTCGATAACCTGCATCGCCTCAGTGATGAGGGGATGGGATGAGGGGAATCCGGCTGTGCGGCAGCGGGGCAGCAGTGCCCGCAACCCGAGTCAGCAATGTCGCCCTCAGCCAGCGAGTTGAGACCAGTGATGAATGGATCCGCAGTCGCACCGGAATCGGCGAACGCCGCGTTGCGGCAGCGGAAGAAAACCTCACTGGTCTCGCCACCTCAGCCGGCCAGCAGGCGCTTCAGAACGCCGGCTGGGCAGCGAGCAGCGTCGATCTGATCCTGCTAGCTACCTCCAGCCCGGATGATCTTTTTGGTTCAGCTCCAAAGGTGCAGGCTGCCCTTGGAGCGAAGCATGCAGTCGCATTTGACCTCACCGCCGCCTGCAGCGGCTTTCTCTTTGCCCTGGTCACGGCAGCCCAGTACCTGCGCTGCGGTGCCATGCAGCGGGTGCTGGTGATCGGCGCTGATCAGCTGAGCTCTTGGGTGGACTGGAGTGATCGGCGCACCTGCGTGCTGTTCGGCGATGGTGCTGGCGCTGTAGCCGTGGAGGCCACAAGCTCCCAAAACGATGCTCTGGTGGGCTTCCGAATGGCCTCTGATGGCAGCCGGGGCGAGAACCTCACCTTGAGTCAGCACGCTGAGCGCCAAGAGCTGCTACCGGGCATCAGCGCCCAGCAAGGAGGCTTCACGACCATCGCCATGAATGGCCAGGAGGTCTACAAATTTGCCGCCCGGGAAGTGCCCGCGATCCTGCAGCAACTGCTGGATGACACCGGGACCAGCGCTAGCCAACTGGACTGGCTGCTGCTCCATCAGGCCAACCAGCGCATCCTCGATGCGGTTGGTGACCGATTCGGAATGGCTGCAGAAAAAGTCCTCAGCAACTTGGCCCACTACGGCAACACCTCCGCGGCAACAATCCCGCTGATGCTCCACGAGGCGGTTAGCGATGGCCGCATTAAGAGCGGAGATCTCATTGCCAGCAGTGGTTTCGGGGCAGGACTGAGCTGGGGGGCTGCACTGATTCGCTGGGACGGGCCCACGAGCTGAGGCGTAACCTCCCCTCCTCGACAAGAGGATGCGATGGTCAACGCTTGGGTGTTTCCGGGCCAAGGGTCCCAGAAACTGGGCATGGCCGATGACCTGGTGAAGCATCCTCTCGGCAGAGAGCGCTTTGCTCTGGCCTCAGAAAAGCTTGGACGCGATCTGGCAGCCATCTGCGCCGGCACCGCAGAAGGAGATCTGAGCGACCTCAACGACACCCGCAACACCCAACCGGCCCTGTTCGTGGTGGAAAGCCTGCTGATTGATCTACTGGCTCAGCAGCAGCGAGAAGCAGCTCTTCTGGCTGGACACAGCCTCGGTGAGCTGGTGGCGCTCTATGCAGGCGGTGTTTTTGATGTCCCCACTGGCCTGGATCTTGTGATTCGCCGCAGCCAACTGATGGCGGCCGCCGGTGGTGGCTCAATGACGGCGGTGATGGGCTTTAAGCGGCCTGAGCTTGAGCAGGCCGTCGCCGACACCGAGGGAGTAGTAATCGCCAATGACAACAGCGAGGCCCAGGTGGTTCTCTCTGGCCAGCCCGAGGCGGTGGCGCATGTGGTGGAAACGATTACCTGCAAGCGAGCGGTGCCACTGGCCGTCTCAGGGGCCTTCCATTCCCCCTTCATGGCTGAACCAGCCGCTGCATTCGCGCAGCAACTTGATGCAGTGACCTTTGCGGACAGCCAGGTGCCAGTGCTGAGCAACACCGACCCCACCCCCTGCACTGATGGCACCCAGCTCAAGCAGCGACTTCGCGAACAGATGACCACCGGTGTGCGCTGGCGCGAGACCATGCAGGCCCTTGGTAGCGCCGGTGTGGAAACCTGCATCGAAGTGGGCCCCGGTGCCGTACTGAGCGGGCTGATCAAACGCAGCCTCTCTGGTGTGGTGACAGCCCAGGTGAACAACATCTCCAGCCTGGGGCTGAACTGAGATGGGCAACCCCGCCCTGGTGCCCTCACCCCGCACCAGCCCCATCTACCGGCTCGTGGAATGGCTGTTTGTTGCGCCGGTCTACAGAGGCCTGCTGCGAGGCCGCTCCAGGGGCCTGCAGAACGTGCCAAGGCAAGGGGCTCTAGTGGTGGTAGCCAACCATGGCTCCCACCTCGACCCACCGCTGCTGGGCCATGCCCTGCCGCGGCCGGTGAGCTTCATGGCCAAAGCTGAATTATTCAAAGTGCCCCTCCTAGGGCCCCTAATCCGCAGCCTCGGGGCTTACCCAGTAAGCCGAGGCGCCAGTGATCGGGAAGCCATCCGCACCGCCCTGAGCCGACTGGAGCAAGGCTGGGCCACCGGTGTGTTCCTTGATGGCACCCGCCAACGCAGTGGGCGGGTCGAGAACCCGCAACTAGGCGCTGCCCTTCTGGCTGCGCGCAGCGGGGCACCGCTCTTACCCGTTGCACTCGTGAACACCCATCGCGCCCTGGGACCGGATCAGATCTGGCCGCGCTTGGTGCCCGTAGAACTGCGCGTCGGCCCTGTGATCCCTCCACCAAGCAGTCGCAGCCGGGCGGCACTGGAGGCCACCACAGCGGCCTGTCAGCGAGCCATTAACGCTCTACTGGATGATCCTGCATCTGCTGCCTGAGGTCTCGGCCACTGATCACCCAGACCAAGGCACGCAAACCATCACCCAACACCTTGCCAAGCTGCTCGGGGCTGCACCTCGTGCCGCATGGCACCGCCATCGGCGTGAGGTGAATGCCGCGGCTACCTGCCACCAGACGTCCCACCAAGAGGGCGCGCTGCATGTGATCTCCACTGGTGACCAGCAACACATGGCGAATGCCCCTTTGTCTCAACCGGTCCACCACGGTGGTGAAATTACCCAGAGTGTCGCGAGCGCTGTAATCCAGCTGCAGCTGGTTGGCGCTGACGCCGTAGCGATTGAAAAGCCAGCGGGCATAGGCGCTGTTGCTGCCTCCACTGACCAGCACCGGCAGGCCACTGCGACCCGCGAGCTGAGCCGCCGCCGCCTCACGATCCACATCTCCCCCCAGCACCAGGATCAACTGGGGAGGCGGCAACCAAGGCTGGAGCAGGCGCGGCAGCAGCAACCAGCCCAAAAACGCCAGTAACAGCACAGCCACCGCTGAGCGCCCCAAGCAGCTCAGCGGCCTCACGGAGCCGCCACCGGTGAGGTGGGGTACTGGGGCAACACCAACTGCCAGGGGCCAGAAGATGCGGCTGCCGCTGCATCCATACCCAGTTGCAGCAACAACTGAGCATCAAGTTCAGGGCGCATCTCGGCTTCCCAACAGGTGCCGTCCAGCGCCTCCCAACCCTGACGATGGAGCCTGGGTACTTTCAGCTCCTCAACATCCCCATTCACCAAGGCGTACTGACCTGCCACCACACCACGCCTGGGCAGGGTCTGCCCAATCCAAAGCGGCCCCTGCACCGACAGATCCTTAGCTCGCCGGCGGGCGATGAGCTCAAAGCTCCCCCAGCCCCAAAGCGGAATCGCCAGCTGCTGGGCAAGGGTACGCGCCAGCACCACGCTCAGTCGGGTGCCAGTGAATCCCCCGGGGCCGGTGGCCACAGCCAGCCACTGCAATTGAGTCCAGCGCTCAGCTGGCAGGAGCGCCTCCACTGCATGCAGAAGGCCGCGGGAGAGCTCACGCCCAAGGGGATGCTCAGCGGATCGGACCACCCCAGCGTCGAGCAGGGCCAGACCAAAGCTGTCGCTACAGCTGTGCAGAGCAAGAGCGCAGCTCATGTTGGCAAAGGCAGACCAGGCCGCAGACGTTGCCAGTGGCCAGGCTCTGAGCGGAAGCTATCGCAATCCTGCACATCCCACTCCACACCCCAGCTCTGCTCGATCGGCCTAAGACTCACGTGGATACGAGGCTGGTCGGGTTCAAAGTCAGGTTCCTGGGCCAGGTGAGGCTCACCGTGCTGAGTTTCAACTCGGTGATAGGCCTTGCAGCGATCCACCCAATGGCAATCGACACAGATGCACATG
>CAJWXK010000084.1 GCA_913048995.1 uncultured Synechococcus sp.
TCGCGAGGAACAGCAGCCAATTCACTGAGCTCGGCGAGGCTTAGGCAACGACCCTTCAGATAAAGGATGGCCTCCAGCCGTGCCGGCAGGGAGATGGCAGAGAGGGTGGTCATGGGTCACACCGGGCCTCCTGGGACCGGACGATGTGATCTGGCGCACCGTAGCGTTCGCCTTCTGTTCAGGCCAGGAACAAGCGGTAGGCGGGGTTGTTGCTTTCGTCCCAGCTGGGGAAGGGGAGCTGTTGGAGGAACTCCTGCCACTGCTGCATTTCATGCTGCGGCACTTGGACACCCACCACAATCCGGCCGACATCTGAGCCGTGGTTTCGGTAGTGAAAGATGCTGATACTCCATCCGGGATCCAGAGCGTTAACAAAGGCCATTAGGGCGCCGGGCCGTTCCGGGAACTCAAAGCGGTAGAGCTTTTCTTGGCAGTGCTCATCGGTCCTGGCGTCCTGGGGTAAGCGCCCCCCGACCATGTGGCGTAAATGCAGCTTGGCTAATTCATTGCCGACCAGATCGACACAGGGAAAACCACCAGCTTCCAAATCAGTCATCAACTTGCCTGCATCAGCGCGGTCGCTGATTGCCACACCGACGAAGATGTGCGCCCCACCGCCGCCGCTGGCCATGCGGTAGCTGAATTCGGTCAAATTGTGGGAGCCCAGAAGACGACAGAAGCGACGCAGGCTTCCCGGTTCTTCAGGGATCTCTACGGCGAGCATCGCCTCGCGCTCCTCTCCAAGCGCGGCTCGCTCGGCAACAAAGCGCAACCGCTCAAAGTTCATGTTTGCCCCGCAGGCCACGGCCACCAGCTGGCTTCCGCTGGGCCAGCTCGCTGTATCCGCTTTGAGTCCTGCTACCGCAAGGGCTCCTGCTGGCTCCAGGATTGAGCGGGTGTCCTCAAAGACATCCTTAATCGCTGCGCAGATGGCATCGCTGTCCACCGTCACCATGCGATCCACTACCTGCTGGGCCAGGCGAAAGGTCTCTTGACCCACCTGACGCACGGCCACACCATCAGCAAAAAGGCCCACCTGCTCCAATTTCACGCGCTCGCCTGCTGCCAGGGAGCGCGTCATGGCATCAGCGTCAACGGGTTCCACCCCAATGATCTGAATTGCGGGCCACAGGGCCTTCACGTAGGCACCAACGCCGCTGATGAGTCCGCCACCACCCACTGCCATATAAATCGCGTCAGGGGGTTCGCTGCATTGGCGCAGGATCTCCAGTCCAATGGTTCCCTGACCGGCAATCACTTCCGGATCATCGAATGGGTGGATGAAGCAGAGGTTTCGCTCCTGTTCAAGGAGCTGGGCTTTGGCCTGAGCCTCATCAAAAGTGTCGCCATGCAGTACAACTTCGGCGCCTAGCTGCCTCACTGCTTCCACCTTTGTGCTGGGGGTGGTCAGCGGCATCACGATCACGGCAGTGCAGCCGAGCTGCCGTGCTGAGAGGGCGACACCTTGGGCATGATTACCCGCGCTCGCGGCAATGACGCCTCGTTCAAGCTGATCTGGCGGGAGCTGCGCCATGCGGTTGAACGCTCCCCGCAGTTTGAATGAGAACACCGGCTGCAAATCTTCCCGCTTGAGCAGGACGTTCTGGCCCAGCCGAGCGGAGAGACGGCGTGCTGGTTCTAGAGGGGTTTCATCAGCCACCTCGTACACCCGGGCCCGCAGGATCCGCTGCAGATATCCCTCCATCCCCGCCTTTGCTTTTTATCCATCCTCTGCTGAAGATGGCGATTGCGTCATCAGTCCTGGGCTGCAGGTTCTAGATTTGAGGCTTACGGGACGGCTGCCGGATGCATCTCAGCGAGCTGACTCATCCCAATCAGCTGCACGGGCTGAGTGTGACGGAGCTGGAAGCCGTTGCCAGGCAGATCCGCGAAAAGCATCTTGAAACTGTTTCCACCAGTGGTGGTCACCTCGGGCCTGGCCTTGGGGTCGTGGAGCTCACCTTGGCGCTCTACCAAACCCTTGATCTGGATCAGGACCGGGTGGTGTGGGATGTGGGCCACCAGGCTTACCCCCACAAGCTGATCACTGGTCGTTACGTCAATTTCCACACGCTCCGTCAAAAGGATGGTGTCGCCGGTTATCTCAAGCGCAGTGAGAGTCGGTTTGATCACTTTGGTGCAGGGCATGCCTCCACCAGCATTTCGGCAGCCCTGGGTATGGCCCTGGCGCGCGATAACCAGGGCCATACCCATAAATGTGTGGCAGTTATCGGTGATGGTGCTCTGACCGGAGGCATGGCCTTGGAGGCCATCAACCATGCCGGTCATATGCCGAATACCCGGCTGCTGGTGGTGCTGAATGACAACGACATGTCGATCTCACCACCAGTGGGAGCGCTCTCGAATCACCTCAATCGCATGCGGCTCAGTCCGCCGATGCAGTTCCTGACAGGCAGCGCTGAAGAGGCGGTGCGTCACCTGCCCTTTATGCAGGGTCAGCTTCCCTCCGAACTGAATCGACTTAAGGAAGGAATGAAGCGTTTAGCGGTCCCCAAGGTGGGGGCGGTCTTCGAAGAACTGGGATTCACGTACATGGGGCCGGTTGACGGTCATGACATTGGTGAGTTGGTGCGCACGTTCCAGGAAGCCCATCGCTGTGAGGGCCCCGTGCTTGTGCACGTCGCCACCACCAAGGGGAAGGGCTATCGATACGCAGAAGCCGACCAGGTGGGGTACCACGCCCAGTCCGCTTTTGACTTGACCACCGGCAAGTCCTATCCGTCCAAAAAACCCAAACCGCCTAGCTACAGCAAAGTCTTCGGTCAGACCCTGGTCAAGCTCTGCGAGCAGGATCCACGCATCGTCGGTATTACGGCGGCCATGGCCACGGGGACAGGACTCGATCTGCTGCAGAAAGCTGTACCTGCCCAGTACATCGATGTCGGCATTGCTGAGCAGCATGCCGTCACGCTCGCTGCTGGTATGGCATGCGATGGCCTGCGCCCGGTGGTTGCCATCTACAGCACCTTCTTGCAGAGGGCTTACGACCAGCTCATCCACGACGTGGGTATTCAGAAGCTCCCAGTCACCTTCGTGCTCGACCGAGCTGGCATCGTTGGCGCTGATGGACCTACTCACCAGGGTCAGTACGACATCTCCTACCTGCGCTGTGTGCCCAATTTCACGGTCATGGCGCCAAAGGATGAAGCGGAGCTGCAGCGCATGCTGGTAACCAGCCTGCAGCACCAAGGCCCTATTGCTCTTCGCATCCCTCGGGGATCTGGTGAAGGCGTTCCTCTGCTGGAGGAAGGCTGGGAACCGCTTGAGATCGGGCGCGCTGAGCAGCTTGCTGAGGGTGAGGACTTGATGATCGTGGCCTACGGCTCGATGGTGGCACCAGCGATGGCCACCGCTGGACTGCTGCAGGAGCACGGAATCCACACGAGCGTTATCAATGCACGCTTCCTGCGTCCCCTCGATGAGACCTTGCTGGTGCCTATGGCCAGCCGTATAGGCCGCGTGGTCACCATGGAGGAAGGATGTCTCTCCGGTGGCTTCGGCTCAGCGGTGTTGGAAGCACTGCAAGACAAGGATGTCTTGGTCCCGGTCCTGCGCCTAGGTATTGGTGATGTGATGGTTGATCACGCCAGCCCTGACCAGTCCAAGGAGACACTTGGGCTAACTCCTCGGCAGATGGTGGAACAGATCCTCGACCGCTTTGGCTCCTCGCTGTCCTCAAGCGCCACCCGCCACCCGATCAGCGTCTGAGTCTGCAGCGCACCACCGTTCTGGTTGTTGGCTCAGGGCCAGCGGGAGCCTCCCTGGCCAGGAGACTTGCTCTGGCCGGCGTTGAAGTCACCCTTGTTGACCGCCTGGCATCTTTGAGTGATGCAGCTTTCAGCAGCGCTGCACTGTCGCTGACTGATTTCAGAAGACTCAACCTGCCTGCTGAGGTGATTGGCTCACGCTGGAGCTCTTGGCAGCTCATGGGGCCGGCTCAGACCTGGCGCAGTTGGAAAAGCTCAGTGTGCCTTGGTCTGGTGCTTGATTTCGCTTCCCTGCGCCAGTGGTTGGCCGATCAGGTGCAGCTGCTCGGTGGCTCTGTGTTGCTCGGCTGGTCAGCTCTGCGCAGCACCCATCTCCCCGATGGATCGATGTGCACCAGCTTGCGTAATGCACACGGCGAGCTGATCGAGATTGCCAGTGAATGGGTTGTTGATGCCACCGGTCAGAGCCGCGCCTTGATCGGAGAGCCTGTGATTAATGCTGATCCGATGGTCGCTGGTGTTGGCCTGGAGTGGTTGCTGAGGGTGAGCGATGTCCAGTGGCAGCGATGGGCTGGGTGCCTGAGCTTTCTGCTCGGCAGTGAGCTTGTGCCTCAGGGCTATGGCTGGGTGTTCCCGATGCAGCCAGGCCTCTTGAAAATCGGGGTCTGCCGCCTGTGTGACTTCAGGAGATCTCAGCCTGCATTGAGCAATCTGCAGGCACGCCTGCTTGATCTAACTGGACTCCACCAAGCCGCCGTGCAGGATCGCCATGGTGGAGTGATTCGCAGCCGGATCTGCCGTAGTGATCCCCATGTACGAGGCCGGCTTGTTGCTCTGGGAGATGCGGTGAGCACTGCCAACCTTCTTGGCGGTGAGGGAATTCGCCATGCCATCGATAGTGCCGATGTGCTGGCAGATCTGCTGCTGGAGCTGCAAGGGTCGACTTCAGCCTCTGCTGAGCGGGGCCTGCAAATCCAATACAAAAAATACTTGCGCCAAAAACTTGGCTGGCGTTGGAACCTGAGCGGTCGTCTCGGACGACGCACCTGGCTTGGGCTTAAGGATGAGCAGTCCGATCGGCGCCTGGAGAAATGGCTCACGGTGCTTGAAAAAAGCAGTGCCGAGGATCTCTCAGCACTGCTTTTCAATTACCGCTTTGAGCGGTTCGGCCTCAAGGTCTTGCCCTACCTGGTTGGACTGAGGCGCTGATTTGAGCCGATTGGCCTCAGAGCACGCCTGTGGCGGCTAGGCCCTGGATTGATGCAATACCGATCACGTGGCCAAGGCTGGTGGTGCCGAGCAGAGCACCAAGGCCCATGCCACCGAAGAAGGAGGAGTTGGGAAGTGCACCACCTTCGCTGGGGTACTTGATGGTGGCTTTGCCGAGGGCGATTGCCATCACGTTGCAGATGATCATCACCAAGCCCACTTTGGGGCTCCAGGCAACAGAGGCGGGGACCACGGCCAGCACAGGGCTGAACAGGGTGGGGAGGAGAGTCATGGTTGTGGCGATCGACAGTTCCGGACGTCCGGGTCACGATTTCAGACCCGCTTGATCATCTTTCGTTTGTGGCGATTCCGGGTTTACCCGTAAGAGTTGTTCACCCCCGAAGCCCAGAAGCAGGATCAGATTGCTCAGACTCAGGAACGCTTCCGCTCCGCCATGCAACCAGTCCACATTGGCTAGCTCGGCGTCGTAGCGGACCTGGGCGATCACGGCTGCAACGATCGTGATCAGCACAAACAACAGCGTTAGGGCAAAGCCCAGTAGGGCGAGGTGGGGAAGACGCCTGCTGCGCCAAGCCCACCAAAGAAACAGGAGATAGGGCGCCAGCGACAGGGCGAACAGTGGAGCTGCTGGATCGGTGATCGGGGCTTGATCCATCACAGCCGGGCCTGCGGCCTCCGACGAAAGAGATTCCAGGCTGCCAAGGCCAGGGTGCAATTGCCCACCAGGGTGAGAGCTGCCTGAACGGTGACGAGCCAATGCAGCCCGGGGGCATTGTCAAATACGTGCCAGGTGCAGGCGCACATGGCGCTGGCCAGAGCGGGCAACATCGCCAGCGCAAGCCACCGCCATTCAGGCTCCTGGCGCCTCTCGCCCCAGACAACCACTGCGGCCATTGCCAGCATCCACTCCAGCACCGAGCTGATGTGAATCACCCAAGTGTGGAATGACAGGGCGTGCATTCGGCCCAGCGAAGATCCGTAATGTACGGGCCATCGGCATTCGGCAGTGGGTAGGACCTGGGCTCAGCCGCTTCTGTGCGGCTACTACGGCGAACACAACCTGGGGGATGACGCGTTACTGGAGGCGCTCCTTTTGCAGCTGCCCCCTGGTGTTCAGCCATGGGTAACCGCAGCCGATCAGGCTTTGGTGGAGCAGCAATTTCAGTTGCGCAGCTGCAATCGTCACCGCTTGGTTGCTGTTCTTGCTGCCCTGAGCCGGTGCGATGCGTTGATTTTCGGGGGCGGCAGTTTGCTGCAGGACAGCACCAGCTTTCGCAGCCTGCTGTACTACGCCGCTTTGATCATCAGCGCGCGGTTGCAGGGCAAACCGGTGCTGCTGTGGGGACAGGGATTGGGCCCTCTAAATCGTCGTCGCAGCCGTTTGTTGGTGCGAGGGCTGCTTCCTCTGGTGACGGCCGCCTGCTGGCGGGACCCTGATTCCGCAGCATTAGCGGGCAGGCTTGGCCGCAGGCCTGGAGCCAGTGATGGAGTGGGCAGTGATCCGGTCTGGGGGCTGCCGCCTCAGCAGTGGCGCGGACTGGGGGGCGCGATCGTGGTCTCCTGGCGGAGCACCCCATTGCTAAAAGCGGGGCAGTGGCGCCTGCTGCTGGGCGCACTGTGCGCGTTGGCCGAGAACACTGATCGTGCCGTGATCTGGTTGCCATTTCATGCAGGCCAGGACGTGGACCTGTTTCGACAACTCGATCGTGCTGGTCTAATGCCAGCGGCCTTGACGCAGCGCACAGAAGTGATGGAGTGCGGCAGTGTCACGGACGCCATGACTGTCTTTAGTCGTGCTGGCCTTGTGTTGGCGATGCGCCTGCATGCCTTGATCCTGGGAGCTCTTGCCGGTTCTCCAGTCGCTGCCTTGAGTTATGACCCCAAGGTGGCCGCTGCTGCAGCGGGTCTGTCCTGCCCCTGCCTTCCTCTGAACCAACCCCTGCCTGAGGCTGCTGAGCTGACCGACATCTGGCAACAGGTGCTTGATGTTCCGCCAGAACCAAAGCATCTGCGCAGCCTGGCTGAAGGAGCAGCCCAACATCGGAGGCTGCTCAGATCTGCTGTAGCTCCTTAAGGGTGGTGAGCACTTCACTGCTGTGGGGGCCTGGATTCACGCCGACAAAACGGGCCCGCAGGATGCCATCAGGGTCGATGATGAAGGTGTGGCGCTGGCTGAAGGGCGGAATCCAGGAGCCGTACCGCTTGCTCACGCTGCCGCCTGGATCAGAAAGCAGCGGGTAAGCAAGACCTTCGCTGCTGCAAAAACTGGCGTGTTTTTCGCTGCCATCAGCGCTGACACCAACGACTGCTGCATTGATGGCTTTGAAAGCTTCGAGGTCCCTTTGAAAGCCTTGGGCCTCAAGCGTGCAGCCGCTGGTGAAATCGCGTGGATAGAAGTAAAGGACCAGCCAGCTGCCGTGAAATGAATCCAGGCTCAGTCGCTGCCCGAGAGCACCCTCCTGTCCAGCTGATTCCAGATCAAAATCTGGGGCTTCTGCATCCAGATCGGGCAGCGTTCCGCCCAGAGCATGCGCAACCTGAGGCAGCATCTGGGAGCTACCGATCAGCATGGTTCCGAGCATCAACCGCAATAACTCTGAACGCTTCATTCGCGTCTCAAATGCGCTGAGACCTTAACCAGCTCTGGGTGCTGAACGCAGATTTCAGAACTTGGAGAGATCGACTCCCAATTGCTTGGCGTAAGCACCAAGACCTTTCTTCTGGATGGTGCGCAGAGCTGAAGTCGAAACGCGCAGCTTCACCCAGCGTTTGCCTTCAGCCCACCAGAGGCGACGCTCTTGAAGATTCACCTGCTGCAGCTTCTTGGTGCGCACATGCGAGTGGCTGACAGCCATGCCGTTGTTGGCGCGCTTGCCGGTGAGTTGGCAGACCCGAGACATGACT